>CAZXWR010000135.1:0-10354 GCA_964644325.1 uncultured bacterium | reverse complement strand
TTTAACCCACAATCAGCGCCGTGTATTTTTTATCCTAGTACAAGGCATTCGGTTGGTAGCATCTTGCTTGAGTGCAGGGATAAGGCCCTGAATCGCCCAGCCCCGTATGTGTCGGCTGATCTCAATCCCCCAAGACTGGAATAGGGCACCCGCACAACGCTATCCTAGCGGAGCCACGGTCTCTGTCGTTGAATGTTTCTGTTTCTGTAACCCCTTGACGCTGTGAAATCGGCTCTCGTTCCGGGTGCTATGCGGTGGACTCAATCCCAAAACATCAAACATCTGGATGTCAGCATCCCGGTCAGGGACAATTCTTAGTACCATAAAGAGACATGCCTGTTTAAGTTTCAGCTGTTTTATTAGGAGTTTTGCTGTGGTTGAGCCATTACTATCCGGTATCGTTTTGGGTTTAATTCCCATTACCCTGGCGGGTTTATTTGTCGCAGCGTACCTGCAATACAAGCGTGGGAATGAGCTAGGGCTTTAGTTCACGGTGGGTTACTCCGAACAGCGTTGAGTCTAGAGCGGTGCTGGATGTTATGTCTATGAACATCCAGCACTTTTTAATTTCTATCGGTTTAAGGTCTATCGCTCCGGTCAATGGGACTCAGTTGCGGGTAATCTGCCCTGGAACGGGCATGTTGAACTTGAGCCAAACTCAATTCATCCTGTGATGCGCCATTCTGCCTCAGCCCGCAACATTCAAACCTTCATTCAGTCTTTCCATTCTATTCTGGTCATTGAAACCGTTGAAGAAGAGCGGGTGCAACACCTCCTGCAACAGGCGACCCAAGACATGTCGATGCCCATGTTTGAGTGGAGCATTGCCCGGGGGCTCACCCGCTCTCCTGGGACATTAGATGCGCCTTGGGTGAATGAGTATGCACCGCCTGGAACCATTCAACCCACAACCATTGGCAATACGGCTGAACCGCTAGCGCTCCTCCAGCACCTAGACTCTATGACCCTGAAGGCGGTCTTTTGGCTGAAGGACTTTGCTCAGCATCTTGATGATGCAGCAACCGCTCGTCAGTTACGGGAGCTATCACAAAAGTTCTCCCTGACTCGCTCGGCCCTGGTGATGACGGGCAGCAGCGTTCAGTTACCCCAGGATATTGCCCATGACGCAATTTACGTTGAGTTCCCGCTGCCGACCCGCGAGGAACTAGCCCGCACCGTACAGGACATTATTCGCACCTTCAAGGCGAAACATCGCACGCAGGTGGATCTCCAGCCAGCAGAAATGACGCAACTGGTGCAGGCGTTGAGCGGCATGACCTTAAGGCAGGCGCGCCAGGTTTTGGCCTATGCCGCCCTCGATGATCATCAGCTCTGTGCCCAGGATATTAAGACAATTCTGCACCGGAAGGCTCAGGTGATTCGTGAGGAAGGGGTGTTGGAGTACTTGCCGATGCCGGAAAATACGGCGGAGCTGGGGGGGTTTGCAGGGCTGAAGCAGTGGTTGGCTCGGGCGAAGGTGGGGTTTAGTGCCCAGGCCCAATCGCTAAACCTATGCGCACCAAAGGGTATCTTGATTGTGGGGATTCAGGGCTGCGGCAAATCGCTGGCGGCTAAGGCAATCGCCCGAGAGTGGAATATGCCGCTCTTGAAGCTGGATGCTGGGCGGCTCTACGACAAGTATGTCGGGGAATCGGAAAAGAACTTTCGTCAGGCAGTCAAACTTGCCGAGTCAATGGCACCGTCCGTGCTCTGGATTGATGAAATTGAAAAGAGTTTTAGCAATGCCCACCATGAGAGCGATGGTGGCTTAAGTCAGCGACTGTTCGGGTCATTCCTGACCTGGATGCAGGAAAAGCAGCAGGAGGTGTTTGTGGTGGCGACAGCCAACGATATCTCAAAACTACCCCCAGAACTCTTGCGAAAGGGTCGCTTCGATGAGATTTTCTTTGTGGATTTACCTTCCACTGCTGAGCGCACTGCCATTTTGCAGATCCACCTGAACCGTCACCATCAGGATCCGGCGGCCCTGGATCTGGCGGCACTGGTCACAGCGTCTGAGGGGTTTAGCGGTGCTGAACTGGAACAGGTGATTGTGGCCGCGCTCTACAGCGCACTTCACTTAGAGCAACCTTTGGATACCGCACTGTTGCTCACCGAAATGAGTCGCATGATTCCGCTGTCGACGTCGCGGCGTGAACATCTACAGCAGCTCCGGGCGATCGCCAAAGATCGATTCCCCTCAGTCCATGGCTGATCGAGGTTCAATCAAAGTTCAGCACAAGGTTAGACCTGCGATCGCAGACTAACAGCGCCTCACACTCCGACCGTCAAAATCTGGACGCTTGGTTTTGGCCCTCCGTATCTTTACGCCCGTAGTTGTACGGATATGTTGTGGGATGTGCTCTTGCGCACCAGTATGCAGCCGAAAGTCCGGTGCCATCGGGTTTTGACCTGGCTGAACCTCACGGACTACCCGATGGATCTAATTCTCAAGAACCCATGCCAGACAAGGCTTTTACCCTGTTTGCTGAACATCATGAACGGCCTAGGTCAACTTGCTGCCGCAGGGTGCCATACCGGATAGATTTCGGTAGTTTTGCGGTTTTATACAGACGACGTTTGTCGGACTATAGAGGAGTCGCAAGGGATAAACAGGACGCCACACCATGGATACCTATCTGACCGCTGAAATGCTCTCCACCGTTTCCCACAACCTCTCAGTCGGTGCAACCCTCTTGGAATGTCTGGAAGCAGAGGTCGATCCGCAAGAGATGGATCCAGCGATGCGGCAGCAGTTGGCCTTAGTGCATCTAGGGCTGGCGATGGCCATGGATGCCCTCAACACCGATCAGCTCCAGAACTTAATGGATGCTGAAGTTCCCATGACGAGCTTCCATTTCCCCTAGAAATTCGTTAACCCCAATCGTGAGATGATTGCTCTCTACGTTTCAACGGCATGGGTGTGCAAGCCCACCCAGTTCCCCTCCAACGCCTGACCCAAGATATAAATTTCGATTTCAATGTCACCGCAGCGATAAACGCGGGGCTGGCTCAGACATTGTGTCAAAACACTAGATAGTCTTTGAAACTGCTGTGCCGTTTGCTGGGCTGTATCGCCTTGCCAGACTTCGGTTTGGAGGGCAGGGGCCAAAAAATTTTCGAGGGTGACTGCAACCACGGGTGTCCCAATCGGGAGGTCAGCCGCTGCTAAAATCTGGGCTTCGGTGAGTTCTACTCCTACAATGCCCGGCCAGCTGACCCAGGTAAAGGGAGCCTCTGTTTCGCTGATCCAGATCAGACGTTCAGCAATGCCTTGGATGCGATCGCGGCAGATCTGTGTCGGTTGCGGCGGTTGTCCCGGTGGGTTTTCTGGCGGGTTCATGGCCCCATGTAGGCTCAATGGCGTTAGGGCGTAGCGCTGGGTTGAGGCGCAGGGGTGAGGCCAGGAGTCCCAGGTGCCCCCGTCGATTGCCTCGGTGTATTGGTACCCGCTGACTCTGCACTGGCAATAATTTGCTGGATCTGATCCTTAAACTGTGCAGGGGCCATTGTCTTGGCCTTCTGGAAGAGCGCGATCGCCTCTGGGGATTGTCCCTGATCGCGGAGCACCAGCCCCTTCGCCAGCACAGGCCGAAAATCGTTGGGATTTTCCTGCGTCAGTTTTTCATAGAGGGCGAGCGCCGCTGGGACTTTCTGCTGAGCCATGTACACATCTCCCACCAGCAGTTCCAGCGCAGGAACATCAACAGCGTTAGCAGTAGCATTTGGCTGCTTGGCCGTTGCGATCGCTTCTTGCAGCAGCCCCAGCGCCTCTTCCGGCTTTTGGGCCGCGAGCAGCAGTGCGGTGTAGCCCTGCAGCGCCTGGAGGTTTGTGGGAGACTGGGCCAGTACCGTGCGATAGGTCTGCATGGCGGCATCCGGATTGCCCGCTTGCTGCTGGGACTGGGCCAGCAGCACCGCATATTGCAGCTCAGCCGGATTGGTTTCCGCGAGCTTTTTCAGGGGCTCGATCACGTCCTGGGGCTGTCGCAGCCCCAAGCGAATGAGCTTGAGACGAGCTTCAGCTAGCCCTTTGAGGGCGGTCTGATTGGTCGCTTCTCGATCCAACACCAGCTGATAGCCCTTCTCTTCAGCTTGAAGCTCTTGGGCCATATTTGCCGGATCTGCGGTGGGGCTAGCGGTTGGATTGTCTGGATCCGGGGCTGGGGTGGGCGGCTGGTCGCCAAATAAGCCCCCCATCATCGGAATAAAAGATAGGCCCAGGAAAACCAAGGTGAGTGCCCCAAGCATCAGGGTCACAATCCAGCGTTTTGATGATTTATTCACAATTTCTAGACCCCCAGTTTCTGCCCCTATTATCAATGATTCGGATCACCCCTCGATCGATATCTGCCTGCGGGTATGATGCCAACGAAACAGGTTACAATCAACCCCGCCCACATGTCCGCTAACGGCAAAACAGTGGCGGCGGGTAACCTAGGCACTATCAACCAGCCGCTGCCGTGACGTGTTAGCTGGCTAGCTCCTGAATCATCTTCTATTACCGTAGTTGAAAAAGACGGACGCTTTCGATGATTAAAATTGCTGCCCATACCAGGATACTAAGACCAGCCGCTGCTGCTGCAATATCTTTACTAACTCGGATACGATCGTTCTGTTGAGGTTCAACAAAGTCGCACAGGACTTCAATTGCGCTGTTAAACAATTCAGAAATAAGCATTAGCCCCAGCGCAAGTAGTATCAAGCTAACATCTACCCACTGCCGAAAAAGGAAAGCACCCCCTAAAACGGGTATCGAGAGGATTACCTTATAAGCAACACTAAAATCGGTAACTACCGCAACATGAAGACCCGCTAGGATCACCTTAAGCTTCCGGATCGGGTGATAACCCGGTGAACGAAATTTGTTAGACATGACCGATTTGTTTAAAGGGGCTGTACCGATCGCACGAATCGCTGTAACTGCCGACTTTCCAATTCCAGAACCCGTCTGGCAAAATCAGGATCATGGTCAAGCAGGTCGTCAAAAGCATTGACTGATATAGCTAAAATGCGTGTCTTCTCGCTAGCTGCAATGATCGTATTTTCTGAGTTGCTATGGGCCAAAACCTCTAGCTCGTCTAGCGTTTGTCCAGGATGCAGTGGTTCCACCCGAATCTCAGATCCAGTTTGATAGTGAACCTTGGCATCGCCTTCGATTAAAAGCAATAGCTCTCGACAGGTATCCCCTGCTTCTGTAATCATGCCGCCTAAGCTGTAGGTTCTCGTCTCTGCCCGATCCGCAAGGGCAATGAGCGTTTCACTCCGCATCCGGTGGAAAAAGTCACTATTGAATAAATGAACTAATTTCTCTAGCGTTGGAAATTCTGTCAGGGATGGGGGGGCGGTGGATGATGAATGCCAAGACAACAACCGATCAATCGTTTCTTGAACAAGATGAGAACCGAACTGATGACGATGATGGCGGGCGATCGCCTGACTGCGTTCTGCATCTAATTGAGCAATGATATACAGCGCTGCTGCCTGAATCATCGGATTTTGATCCTGGAGTAAGGCTTCTAGATGTTCCAGAATCTTCTGAGAGGAGAACTCTAGCGAGCAGGAAACAGGCGTTTCCCCAGGTTGGGTCAAACGTTGCAAGACTGCTGGTGGTAGTCGGTCATCCCAGCTTTCTTGTTCTAAAAGCTCACACAATACGGCAGGTGAAGCCTGTTGTAACGATTGGGCCAGAGTCAAAGCAACCGGATCAGCCTGAAGCAGATCCAAGGTTTCTAGAAGCGATCGCACAATTAGCTCTTTCTTATGGCTGATGTTCGCTTGGAGCAGGTTTAATATCGCTTGATGCTCGTGCAGCATCGGTTGGTGCAGAGCGCGGTGACAGTCGATCAGTTCGGGGAGTTGTGCCAGAAGAAACTCTGCTTTTTTGACACTACTCACATGACCCGAAAACCCGCTCAGAATCCATTCTTCCTCCTGTGGCGTGATGGAATATTGACGACGCAGCAAGCGAACGTCAGCTGAATTCTGAAATGATGGTTGCTCAAGTGCTGAGCGGTCAATTTGTTTCTGTTGCAGTAACATGAGTCGTTCCAGTGATTTGCGGTAGCCGCTCAAACGAATCTGATTTTCTAAGCTACGTTTGCGATCCGGATTGAGCAACTCTGGATCTTCAATGCCCAATTCCTCCAACACAAGGCGGTGTTCGTCATCCGTAATGCTGAGTTCCTGACGCATTTGTTGCAAAACGTCCAGGCTACTGGAATAGTTCACATATCCTTCTTCCAGTGCTTCTCGGACAACTCCCTTATACGCCTCATGCCGCTTCTCGCGAGTAAAACCAGGCAATACCTTAGCTAGCACATACACTTCGTGCGTGTTTAGGTCACTCAGCGATCGCCCTTCTATAAACTGTGCGACATTAAGCTGCAATTTCTCTAACTGCTTGCGGAATCGATTTGCTAGGTTTTCACGAGAATAGAGATCAGGGTTGCGCCGCCAGGTTTTGTAGAGCCAGAGGGTACTCAGTGCTACTAAACCCAGATCGTAGAGGTATTGCACCGACCAAGGGAGCAGCAGCACCAGAGGGCGACCGCCAAAGATGAAAAAAACATTGAAAATGCCAAAAGTACACAGGGTAAAGAGGCGATGGCGTATCGTCTCGCTCGATAGATTTGGCTGATGTTGCCGACTAAAGGCTTTGGTGCGTTTCTCGATCCATCTCCCACCCCAGTACCCGATCGCCGTACAGCCTCCCAGCACTAGCGGCACTGCAACCAGTTTGGGAATATTGATGGTTTGCCCAAACAGGTAAAGTCCAGGGTCGAACAGCGAAGCGAGCTGATCCGTTTGCCGCGCCCACGCCCCAGAAAAGTAATAGTTCCAGTTACCTGCATAGAGATAATAATAGCCAAAGTAGCCAATGACTAAACCCACGTAGCCATAGCGCAGAAATGAAGTTTCAGGCTTGTTTAAACTGTTCCAATAAGTACGTTCAGCATCGATGTCAATGCACGGATTTTGACAGGCAACGCAAGCACTTTGCTCTTTACCATCCGGCAGCACCACACGGCACATGGATTGCGTAACAAGCTGCTCACTCGTATGGGCTTTGCTACTCAGCAACCCTCCCGGTTCACTGTAAATGCTTTGAACTGGAGCCATCGGGCAAAAGTACTGACACCAGGACTTGCCACCATACCAGTAGCCCACGGCAACTGCTGCTGCCACTGTAAACAATAGCCAACCCGCTAACACCAAGCGATCGGCGTTGAAAAATAAGATTCGCCCACATAATCCTGCAAACAACCAGCCAAATTGAAGATAGGGATAGTTTCGACCTAGCCACGAATTCGGATCAACCTTTGCCAACTCGTAGCGCACTTTGCCAGTCTTCTTATTCTCTCGCTTAAATTGTCGCTGCCAGCCCAAAGCACGAGGAATCTGAGACAAAAAAGAGAGCGGACAAATTCGTCGCCATAGCTCATGCCCAAACACTAGCAAAATAAAGATTGCAGATGGCACAATGACTCCCCAGAAGAGGGTTGTTCCCAATGGATAGAGTTGCTCAGATAAGCATTCTCCCTGCACCTGCACACAGGTATCAGGCAGCCGCAGTGGGCTCCAGGGATGATCAGGAGCAGTTAGTGCTGATGTCCACGGGTCATAAAACAGGGAGGCAACGATCAGGAGCCAACCCACAGTCAATACCCAGCGAATCCAATGCATTCGCCGCTCTGGCAGTTGTGCAAACATAAAGAAACCCTTTCGCTTCTCCGGTCTTCATCAATTATGGGCTGAAGATCTTTGGGCTCTGCCATTAGATTTTCTCTAGGCTCGCTATTAGATTTTTCAAGGTGTATTCCGAATTTGGAAGTTCAAGAAACAATTGCACGAAACCGCTTTAGCCCGAAGAGTAAGCCAGTGAACGCTTCCTTTATGATCTAAACCCCTTTGTGATCCAGAACGATGTCTGCCGCAGTCCCACCCACCGCGCAACTTACCCTCGTCACTGGCCCCAGCCGCTCGGGAAAAAGTGAATGGGCAGAGGCGATCGCCCGCCAAGCTGGACATCCGGTATTGTACATTGCCACCTCACAACTCAGCGCCGACGATCCAGAGTGGGCAGCCCGCATCCAGCAACATCAGCAGCGTCGCCCAGAAAGCTGGCAAACCTGGGAAGTGCCCGAACATCTGGCCGACGCGATCGCCGATGCCCCGCGCCAGCACATCATCCTGGTTGATTCCTTAGGCACCTGGCTCGCTAACTGCCTTGAGCAGGAAGCGGATCTCTGGCAGGCCACCCAAACCCAGCTGTTGCAGGTGCTTCAAGGGCAGGAGAATCCGGTCATTCTGGTGGCGGAAGAAGTGGGCTGGGGGCTAGTGCCCCCCTACCCCAGTGGCCGACTGTTTCGCGATCGCCTGGGCACGCTGGTGCGCCAGCTTGGGGCAGTGGCCGATCAAGTCTACCTGGTTACGGCTGGCTATGCCCTCGATGTGAAACAGCTAGGCACTCCAGTTTCCTAGCCGATTTGCAGGTTCAGGCATCGGGTTCGCAGGAGAACGCACCTGGGCAGGGGACAAAACGCTAGCGGGAGTAGCACCGCCGGACAATCGTTCATGAAATAGTGCTGATGGATTGGACTCAACCGTGGGATAGGTCTTTAGATATGCTTATAGTTCAATGCTCCTCCGTAATCTGGGCGATAGAATATGAGTAATTTGACTCATCGTAGGGAGCATGACTCAACATGACCACAGGGTCAAAGGACGGTACGGCAGATAACTCCATGTCACCTATGGCGTCTGAATCCGATGTGAAAGATTATGTAGCCTGCTGGATGCAGCTGGGCAAAGTCGTCTGGCTGAAGAATGGCCAGCAGTCTTGTCGCCTGAAGCGCGTCCAGTTAGGCGAGCGCTACAGTCCTGAATTTGAGGCTTGCTGGTCGCAATTGCGCGACCCGGCCATGGGCGACTGTTTCTTGGATGGCTCTAGCGTGACGATTCAAGAGTTGCTGCACCAAGAATGGGATATTCATCCCTGCGCCCGGTGTGATATGCCGGTTGCCATTCCTGCTGTTGGCGTCAGTTCAGCCCTCTGTCCCTGTCAAGATTTACCGAACTGGCCCAACACTGAACTCCCCTCTCCCAGACCGCCAGTCAATAGCAGCGATCGGTTGAAGTCCATCCAAAATCGTTTAGCTTAAGCGGTTGATGTAGGGCAAAAGATCTGGGGCAAAAGACCTCGGGCAAACGACCGCATCCTACTCCCAGCGGCCCGCTTCATTTGGCGTGCGACTTGCATGGGTGGCGGAGGTTTTGACGGGCGGCTGACCGGAGGTCAACTGCCAACCTACGGCCAATACCCCGCTCAACAGCAGTCCTCCCGCAAAACTCAGCACTAGAATAAAGCCCACGGGCATCGAGATTGAAGTCCAGACTAGGAACTGTACCGAAGCGGCTCCGGCGTTTTGTACCGAGAAGAGGGCCGCACCGCTCACCAAAATGCTAACGGCCAGTAGGATCAGCCCTTTTGTCATGGTGTTCCGTCTCTCTGTGAATCTTAGGGTTTGTGTCGCGGGGCCAGCGCTCCCCGACCTAAGCTAGGGTTTAGGTGGGCAGGAAGGATGCTTCCTAATTTTTGACCCCTGCCTATTATCCTCTTTTTGCGCGATCGCTGGTGCTGCCGTTCGTGAAAACAGTTGGGGTTAGAACCCTTCCTGCTAAAGCAATTGGCAGGAGTCTTTGGTGCTTTTGGTGCCTCAGTGAGGCGATCGCCCAGCACCGTGACCTGGAGGATATCCCGATCAGGCAGGAGTGGAAACGTTCGACCTGTATCCTCTGAATCATCCAGATTCAGCATGTTCTTGATCTCAGAACTACAAATGCCCTTTATAATTCAGCAAAATCACGGCAGGCTGCAACCTGTTGCTGGGTTGGTGCTAGGGTTTCCTCAGATGGGTTTGGGCTCAGGGCGCCTTTAAGGCGTGATTTAGCTGTGGCTGTTTGATCCGCAAATTGCGGACTGTCATGCATGCCCAGCCATTGTGCACCCGTTCGCTTCCATTGGCTTTGTCAGGTACTCCCCCTTATGGCGAAACAGTTAAACCTTCTCTCTGGCGGTAAAATTATTGCCACGGCACTGCATACCGAAATGGAGCAGTCCTACCTGGAATACGCGATGAGCGTCATTGTAGGGCGGGCATTGCCGGATGTAAGAGATGGTCTAAAGCCCGTACATCGGCGCATTATTTACGCGATGCACGAGCTGGGTCTCACTCCCGATCGCCCCTATCGTAAATGTGCCAGGGTAGTGGGGGATGTGCTGGGTAAGTACCACCCCCACGGCGATCAGGCGGTCTATGGCGCCCTGGTACGGCTGGTTCAGTCGTTTTCC
>CAZXWR010000134.1:0-10419 GCA_964644325.1 uncultured bacterium | reverse complement strand
CCGCTGCCAACTACCACCCTGGGAGGCCGCCTAAAGATGTGTCAGGCAGTCAGGTAGAATGGTTGATAGATGCTGAAAAATGGGCGCAATTTTCAAGCATTGCTATGGTCGAAGCGTTCAGAGAATGTGATGGCACAACCTCCCGAGAGGTTCGCTATTACATCAGTTCATTAGCACCGGATGCTAAACGCCTAGCCGAGTCGATTCGGACTCATTGGAGCATTGAGAATCCCTTACATTGGGTTTTGGATGTGACTTTTCGCGAAGATGAGTGTCGCATTCGAACTGAGTATGCCCCTGAAAATTTCACCGTCCTCAGACACATTGCCCTCAGTGCCTTAAACCAGGAAAAAACGGCCAAAGTCGGGGTCAAAAACAAGCGCCTACGGGCTGGATGGGATGATGACTATCTGCTTAAGGTTTTGACTGGTTAAGATGCGATTGCCCTAGCTGATGCGTGCATTTTTAACGGGTGCGACTGGTTTTGTCGGGGCAAATCTGGCGCGGCTACTTCTGGAGCGCGGCTATGACGTTCGGGCGTTGGTGCGTCCTAACAGTTCGTTATCGAACTTACAGTCACTGGATGTTGAGACGGTGACGGGCGACCTAACGGATCCTGACCTAGCGAGGCAGCGCTTCACGGGGCATGAAATGGATTCAGCGATACGCTCTCTCTGATTTGAGTGATGATAACCTTCGATACTGTATCGCTGAATCCAGCAATATTGATAAGTCCAGCTTTTCGGATCGGCAGTGTTCGGAACTTGGGTTGTAACTACAGTCTAAGACTTCTATTGAGTGAAGACAGATGTTCAGTCTAACGCTGTCTTCTAGCACTCAGGCGATCGCCCTAGACTGGCACCGCGTCCAACGTCAGCATCTCGTTGACCTTATGGATTAGTTCTGTGGTTGAAAACCCCTTGTTCAGGTAGTCATCCGCCCCCAGTCGTCGAGCTTCTTTGCCCCACTCCTCCGAAAGCCGCGAAGATACCACTAAAATTGGCAGCGTCATCCCCGCCTGTCGGCACCGATCGATCAGGGTAAACCCGTCCATATTCGGCATTTCCACATCCGTGATGATCAAATCTGGCAAGCTATTGGCTTGCAGCCAGTTCCAGGCTTCCAAACCGTCGCCACAGGCCATTGTTTCAAAGCCATAGGTTCCCAAACTGCCCTCTAGCCGCCGTCGCATCAGGGCTGCATCGTCTACGACTAGAATGCGCATTGCGCTGGATGCTGTCGCGGCCGTTCCAGACTGGGCCTCAGACGGTAGAGGCAAATGCTGTGTAGATTGCGGCTTTTGGATGGCTTCGGTGAGGGTGCTAGGGTCTAGGACAGAAATCAAGCGCCCATCGGTTTGCAGACTGACCCCGAGCATCCCCACAGGGGTGACCAAGGGACTCGGCAAGGGGTTAATTAAGAGTTCTTCCCGTCCCAGTAGGTCATCCGCCATAAACCAAACGCCAGATTGTCCCTCCAGGGCATGGCGCGTCCGGATACAGATGGCTGTGTCAGGGAAGGCCCGCTGCGGAGTTTGCCAGTACGCCATGAGATCGAAGCCCGCTGCCGCACTCCGACCTGTTTTGATCCGCCAGGTACAAAGGGTTTCAGAGGACTGGATGGCTTCTGCTTCGACGGAACTCATGAGGACGGTTTCGACAATATCTTCCGTGGGCAAGGCAACCAAGCGTTCACCCACCTGGAGCAGCACACAGGGAACCAGCATTTGAGGCGCAGGGACTTCTAGGGTAAACGTCGTGCCCTGACCCAGTGCGGTAGATAGCATGAGGTGCCCCCCAATCGCGGCGACCTGATTGGCCACCACATCCATGCCCACACCCCGGCCCGACACGTCACTGACCGCTTCACGGGAACTAAAGCCGGGTTGACACAAAACAGCCAGGAGATCGGCAGGGGTCTGGGTTTGGGTTAACGCGCAGCCCTTCGCCTGAGCTGCCTGTTGGATGGTCTGGGCATCCACACCCCGGCCATCATCGGCCAGGGTCAGGCGGTACAAATTGCCGCGTCGCTGAATGCTCAGCCGGATGGTGCCCTGTACCGATTTCCCGGCGGTCAGCCGCTCCTCTGGAGACTCCAGGCCGTGATCATACGCATTCCGCAGCAGGTGGAGCAAGGCAGGCTCTAGCTGCTGCACAACGCCAGCATCCAGTTCAACCTGATCGCCTTCGACGACGAGCTGAGCTGGTTTCCCGTAGCGGTTGGTGAGGTCGCGCAGAATGGCCCGCGCCCGCAAGCTCAAGTTGCGGAACGGCACAAGACGACTGGTTTCGATGCCGTCCTTGAGCCGTAAAATATCCCGATCCAGCTGGCCTAGGGTATTGACCGTTTGCTGCATCACGGTTTCAATTTCGCGACCCATTTCGGACATCCGCAGGATGTTCTCCAGGAGGCGATTGATGGTGGTGTAACCCTGACGGTAGCGCTCTAAGGTGACACCACTCTCGGAAACTTGTTCATCGCTGATATTGCGGAGCAGGGCATAGTCGTCCTGGAGCTGACGCAACCGGGAAATCGACTGGGCACTTTCCTGGGTGAGCCCGGTGAGTTGCACCATCTGAAACTGGAGCTCTTTGGATAGAGAGGAGGCGGAACGTGCCGTCAACAGGGTTTCAATCACCTGTTGGGAGGATTGATCCAGGCGTTCCAGCGGGACAGGAATCTGGACGCCACGGGCGGGTTCAGCCGATTTCTCGGGGGCTGTTTCTCGGGGGGCTGGGGTTTGCGTTGAGGTCTTTGCGGGGGTGACGGCTACGGGGGTGGGGAATAGTCCCGCTGCTTCTACGGGTGAGGTAGCTGCTGAAGCTGCGGGCATATCGAGCTGTGCAATGCCCTCAGATTCGGGCTGTTGTCCTGTGCCCTCGACGGCAAAGTCCTCATCAATATCAACGTCAAAGTTAGAGAACTCGCTGATATCAATGGACAGGGCTTCTGCACTTAAAAACTCATCCAGGCTGCTACCATCAAATTCGATGGCGGCTGTTGCTTCTGGATCGGCTGTTTCAGGGGGCGTTATAAGAGGAGCGCTGGCTGCGGCGATCGCTGGGGGTTCGGAGGCCGCATCGGGTGCTGTCACTGCATCAGCTGCCAGTTCCTCAGCTGCCAGTCCCTCAAATACGGTTGTCAATTCAGTGGCGTTGAGTGGCGGCTGATTCTCGACTGCATGGGCGGCGTCAGGAATGCCTAGCGCCAGCAGGTCAGACTCCAGGTCTAACGTCCCGTGCAGGTCGGGTTCTATCAACGCAGATAGGTCTAAGTCCAGCGCCGCTAGGTCAAAGTCAGAGAAATCAGGGTTTTCAATGTCGCCGAACGCGGGGATACTGGCAGAGTCAATCTCTGATGCAGCCAAGGCCGCAACCTCAGACGGTTCAGGATATGCCTCAACCCGATCATCGGGCCGATCACCAGGATGGATGACATCGGCGATCGCCGTCTCCGCAGCTGTTTCAGTCTCGGATGCCTGCGTAAGATTTGGGTCATGCCACTCTGGGAGCTGGTTTCGGAGGGCTTCATCCAGTTCACCCCCCTTACGAGCCGTCCCCTTCAAAACCTTAAAGTAGCGGGGCCACTGGTCTGACCACTGATCAGCAGACCCCGCTTGGACGAGCTGTTCACAGGCCCGCATGAGGTCGCCCCAGTCCGCCGCAAACTTCAGATCTTGACCAATGTCTTGCAGCTGCTCTAGGGTTTGTCGGCCAATCTGGCGGAGGGCAGGCGGGACAGCCCCCGTAGTGGGCAATTGCCCCAGCGCCATTTCTAGCTCTAGCACCACCAGCTCAAACCCTTGCTCTGCAAATTCCTGGTAGACCTGGGTCATCTCGCTCCAGTCGGGCAAGAAGCGCTGCTTGATGTTCTCATGCAGGGTACGAATGCGCTCGACCGTTGGCTGCACTTGGGCTTTAGCAGCTTCCCCTGATAGATTGATTTCTAAACTGCTGCCGAGCAGTTCCCCGGCTTCTAAGAGCATGCGGCCCATCTGCCCATCATTGAGGGGGGGGGCTTCCTCCAGGTAGCGCAGATCTGAGAGCAGATCTTCCAGGACAACGGCAGCATGAAAGATGGCATCCGCTTCCACCGTCACCGCACTGCCCTTGATGGTATGGATGGCGCGATAAATATGCTGGATATCGGCGGCCCATGTCGCGGCATTCAGCTGTTGCACCAGGGTCAGGTAAGTTTGCAAGTGCTGCTGCGTGTCCACTTCAAACATGGCGCGCAATTCTTGCTGGAGTTCGGTTTCCGCTGCATCAACTGCTGCGGCAGGAATCCGGTGGGGATGGGAAGGATGATATGCAGTCATGACGCCGTTGTGACTCAAGGATACGGACAGATCGAGGGAAAGTGAGAGGGGCAGCTTGCGCTAGGCGGTTTTCCTAGGAGGGCAGGCTAGGAGGGCAGGCTAGGAGGGCAGGGACGCCAAATGTTCCATTGGGGTAGGCGGAGCGGCCTGGGACTGTGCCGGGAGTGATGCGGCTTCAGGGGCAGCGGCCATTGCTTCCTGTTCAAGCACCGCAGTATTGACCTGGAAGAACTCCACCATCTCGAGTAGTTTGTGGGCCAATGCCCCCATGGCAGCCGCTTCCGAACGGGTTGTGGCGGCTTGGCCTTCAGTTTCTTCGGCAACCTTGGCGATCGCCTGGGTGGCATGCAGGGCATTCTGCACGGCCTGTACGGTGGTTTCGCTGGACTGGCTCACCTGCTGGCCGAGCTGGGCCACCTGTTCCGTGATGGATTGAATGTGGTCAAAGGCTTGGCGCGATCGGGTGACCTCTTGGGTGAAGGTCTGCACCAGCTGGTTAATCTCGCCCACATCCTGGTTGAGGCCAGAGGTCACGGTCTGAATTTGGTCGGTGCGCTGTTGCAGGAGGATCAGACCCTGGTTCGTTTCCGTCGCGAGGTCATCGACCTGTCGGGCGATGGTGTCAAATTCATGGGCAATGCTGGTGAACTGGTCGGGGTTTTGTTCCTTTAAAGCCCTTGCGGCTAGGGTTGAGGCGTTTAGCGCCATCACTCGCGTTAGAGAGGCGACCCGTTTCTGTTCCTTGGAGAACTGCGCGGCGAGGTCTACAAATTCGTTCAGGAGCTGGGTGCGCTTCACAATTTGGTCGGTTCCTTGCTGCAAGGTGTCAATGCCGTCCACCATGTCGCGCATCTCTTGCTGACCCGTCGTGACCGCAGTCTGGGCCTGCTGCACGGCTTCACCCGTGGCGATCGCCTGCTGTCGAGAGTCCGTGGTCAGGGTATTCACCGTTTCCATTAGGGCGCGCACGTCCTGGACGGACTGGGTTTGGTGACGGGCCCGGTTCACGGTTTCGATGGCCATGAGTTCCAGCCCTTCCGCGTTTTGAGTGACGCGCTGGGAGGTGGAGGCGACCACCGCGACAATCCGGTTTAAGGATTCAATGAGTCGGTTCAGGGTATCGGAAACCAACCCCGTGGCCCGTTCATTCACCTCTGCTTCAATGGTCAGGTTGCCTTCCTCGAGAGATAGAACAACATCCAGGATGTGGCCGATGTCCGCCTGGAGTAGCTCACTTTCCTGACGGATCTGCTGTTCTTGCTGCGATCGCTGTTCAACCTCTTGGGCTAAGTTTTGGTTGAGCTGTGAAAGACTGTCCTGGGACAGCATCAGCTTCATTTGGGACTGTTTCCGATCGGCAATGTAGCCCCGTACCGCCACCAGCACCACGTACCAGGTCATCGAGAGGAGTAGGACACTCACGACGGCAAAACTCACGGACCAGGCCAATCGCTGTCGGTAGGACTGGATTTCGTTGGCTACGGTTTCCCGGACGCTGGCCAAGGTGCCGTTGATGCCCTCTGAGTAAATCCGCTTTTGTTCTTCGTACTTGGGGCCTAAAAGTAGGTCTAGGGCCGCTTGGGATTTGCCACTGCGGACGAGTTCAAAGGCTTGGGTTTCGTAGTCAATGAGCTGTTTGTTGGCGGCATCGGTCTGGGCTGGGTTGGTCTGCTCCGATTCTGGAACCTGCTCCAAAACAGCGTTGATCGCGGTGTCCAGCTGGGGGACATATTCGTTATAGCGATCTTCCCATTTGGTATCGCCGGTACTGGCTGCCATGCGGGAGGACATCGTTAACACTTCATCCAGGTAGACAATTTCACCACTCCGGGCTTGTAGTTCAAACTGCTGGGCAACGGTGGTTTGCAGTCCCTGGTAAATCCGCCAGATATTCACGGCTGAAACACCCGTTAGCCCCAAGCTAAGCACGACCGAGACAGAAATCGTGGTGACCAGCCGCGACTGCAACGCATTTTGTACGCGACCAAATAAGGATTGGGGCACTGCGGCTTGCTCCTGTTTGTCAGCCAGGGGGGAGAACCCCTCGGGGCCAAAGGGTGCTAGCGATTGTCCAGAAGTCATGATGGTTTCCTAAGTGACGGTCAGTGTGGATGGGATGCTCAGTGATGCATTAGATCTGGATGCATTAAACCTGGATGGCAGCGACAGGAATGGCCTCTGATTCAAGTGCAGCGGCATCGCTGGATGGCGCAATCTCGCTATCCGGGGCTTCCGGGAGTTTGAAGACCTGAATGTTATGCATCAGTTCAGCCGACAGCATATTCATGGCGTCGGATAGCTCCCGCGCGCCCTGGGACTGGGCGGCAATCTGGGTGGAAAGCTGGGCGATCGCCTGCATGGCACTAGCGGTCGAGTCAGCGGCTTGGGAAATTTCCTGACTGGTTTGGGCTACCCGCTCTCCGGAGTGCACCGCCTCTGCGGTGACTGTTTCTACGTTTGCGAAGGCCTGACTGGTTTGCTTCACCCCTTGGGTAAAGCCATTCACCAGGCCCCCCAACCGCTGTACGTCTACGTCCACATCCGAAACAACGCGGCTAATTTGAGCGCTGCGTTCTTCCAGGGTGGAGAGACCGTTGTTTGCCTGCTGCGCCAGCTCACTCACCTGATTGGCAATGGCTTCAAATTCGCGGGCGACCACCGTAAATTGCTGTGGGTCGCGCTGTTCGGCAGCCCGTGCCGCCACCAAGGAGGCATTCAAGGCCAAGATCTGGGTTTGGGTCGCAATTTCGCCTTGATCCTGCACAAACTGATCCGCAAGGCCCACAAATTCCCCGAGGGTTTTCATCTGCTGCACAATGCGATCGCTACCCTGCTGCAAAATATCAATCTCTTGGTTCATGTCGCCTACCGCCGTTTGCCCACTATTGACGGTCGTTTGCAGCGTTAGGAGTGAGGCCTTGGTGAGTTCGAGCTGGGCGGCGGCGCTTTGCGCTGACTGGCGCACCTGTTCCGTGAGCTGCAAGACCTGGGTGACCTCGTGCACCTGCTGGTCAGTATTGACGGCTACCTCTGTGGCGATCGCCTTTTGCTGACTGCTGTTCGTCGAAACCTGTTGGGCCGTTACCGAAACCTGGCCCAAAACGCGACCGAGTTCCTCCACCAATCGGTTGAGGGTGTCGCCCACCAGCCCAGTCGCGCGGTCATTCACTTCAGCTTGGGTGGTCAAGTCACCCTCTTCAACCGCACAGACCACATCTAGGAGATGTTCAATGTCGGTTTGCAGCTGATCGCTTTCTCGGAGCACCTGGTGTTCTTGAACCTTCCGTACCTTGACCTCTTCCTTCAGCCGCTCATTGAGCGCCTGCAAGTTTGTTTGGGATCGCTCGACTGCGTTTTGGGCCTCCAGACGCTCCCGGATATAGTCCCGCACCGCCGACAGCACCAGCAGCCAGCTCAAGAGCAGCACCGGGAAGGTGACTATAGCAAATCCAATGGAAAGGCCGAGCTGCCGCTGATAGGACTGGAGCTGTTGATTAATCAGGGTGCTGACCTGTTCGAGTACCTTGTCAACCCCCGCCGCATAAATGGCTTTTTGTTCCTGATACTCCGGGCTCATCAGCAGTTTGAAGGCGACACCAGCCTGACCCTTGTTGACCAGTTCAAAGGCTTCTGTTTCCCATGCAACCAGCTGTTCATTGGCCGCATCGGTTTTGCTGGCCTCGGCCCGGATACTATCGGTCACGTTCGCGAGGGTTTTTTCAATGGCAGCATCTAACTCTGGGACAAATTTGTTGTAACGGTCTTCCCAGGCAGAATCACCCGTACTAGCGGCCATTCGTGCTGACATGGTCAACACTTCGTCGAGATGGACAATCTTGCCACTCAGCTTTTCTAGTTCAAACTGACGGGTCACAGTCGAACGAAATCCTCGGTAGATATTCCAGAGGTTTAGGGTTGAAACGCCAGACAAGAGCAAGCTCCCGGCGATGGTGACGGTAATAGTGCTGACCAGATGATTCCGGACAAACTGCTTGGCCCGGACGATCCCTGAGCGGGCTGGCAGCGTGGACTGAGGGGCGGTTGGCAACGACTCAGACGGATGGGAAGGCTGTGGCTGTAGGGTGTTCATAAACAAACAAGACCGGAACAAAGAGCAGAAAGGTACGAAGTCATAACGGACGGCGGGCTAATGTGCTGCAAGACAGTGACTGGGTCACAGGCTGCAAGCTAGAGGGTAGACCAGCGTTGGGGTTGCCAGACTGAATCTGTGATCCAGGTAGATTGCAGATTTAGCGTTGCGCCTTCTGGAATCGGTAAGGTCAGACATTCATCCGTGATGCTGTCGGCTACCGCAGTTTGGTCAACGGTGCCAAGGGCTTTGTCAATGACAAGACCCACATTGGCTAGCGCATTAGCGCCTGCGGCTAGGCAGATGACGGTTGCCGTCTCCTGGAGTGTTACCCCTGTCCCTGTAAAGAGGCGATGGGTGGAAACCAGGGGTAATATCTGACCGTTGTGGTGGACGACCCCCCAGACCAATGGGTTGTAGAAGGGTAAATTTAACAGCTGCGATCGCTTGATGCGGGCAATTTCCCTGACCCAGTTGGCGGGGACAGCGAGTTGCCAAGAACTGACCTGGGCCAGAATATAGCGATCGCGCAGGGTACTGACTTCGGGAGGCGCAGTGCTCATGGGGGTTGTCATGGTTAGCTCCTAGGCCGCAACGCGGTGTAGAATTTCCTCAACGCTTTCACGGGTCACTGGTTTAACCAAATAGTCATTGGCCCCAGCGCGTTTAATGCCGTAGTTGACTTCTAGGGGTGTTTTCTTACTGGAGTAAAACACCACGTACTGGTTGGACGTCTTTGGGTTCATGCGCACCGAACGCAAAAACTTATAGCCATCCTGCTCTGGCATCACCACGTCACAGAACACCAAATCGTAGGCTTCTGCTTCAATCTTGCTCAGGGCTGCGGTGGGGTTATCGCACTGTTCGGCTTGATGACCGAGGGTTTCGAGTAGCGCGACCAGAGAGTGCCGATCTACATTGCTGTCGTCAATGACAAGAAAACGCATGAGTTGCTCCTTAATTGTTGCTGAGGGGTTATGGGATGAAGTTGATACCGAGAAATGTGGGTGGCCCAACCGTTTGAGTTAATGGAAGTGCTCCGTTCTGAAGAAGCGTTTCAATCTCGCTCAAACCTGAAGCCTGAAAACTGATTTAACAAGTCACCAGCGTCTGAATCAGAGACTGGAGCTGAGTTTGAAACTCATCCAACTCATTCATCGATAGCGGTTTGGTCAAAAACTCACAGCCGCTCCATTGGGCTCGCCACTTATTCGAAAGCTTTTGCTCCCCCGTTAAGATCACGAGTGCACTATCGGCAATCTCACGGGTTTGCCGGATCTGTTTCACCAGTTCAAAGCCCGTAATGTCCGGCATATTGATATCAATGAAGGTTACAGACGGCTTGACTTGATTCATCATCGTGAGGGCCAGTTCAGCCTGTTGGCAGACCACAACGGGATAGCCCAATGCCGTGACCAAGCTCTGGAACTGCATCAGCACCAAAGGGGAATCATCAATGATCATGATGGTGGCTGGGTCTTCGGCGTTTTGCGACGTAGGGGCATCAAACCGAACCAGCCCAGACTTCACGAGATTGGCAAAAACTTTAGCAACCTCCAAGTTATCCTTGGCTAATCCCGCCGCAATGTGTTGCAGCGAGGTACCCTGATGCACCACCTTTTCGATCCACTGCCGTTGCGTTGGAGAGATGGCAGCCTGATCAAATTCGGCCTGATTCAGAATTGGCGCCATGCTCATGGAGGGCACAGCAGGTTTCAGCTGTTGCCACAGTTCTTGACGCTGCTGGGCTTCTTTCAGCAATTCTGGGAGCGAAAACCCTAAATTTGGAACTGGACCAATCAAATCCTCAGAGGCGTCGAAGGTTGCTTCCCCAGAACCCAGTAGCAAGTAAGTATCCAGATCGTTGAGTATTTTGAGCCGCAGTGCCTGGGCAACTTGCTGCGATGAGGCAATGTTCATCTGCTGCAAACGCATGGCGATCGCCGCAGGTGACATTGCGTTGAGCTTTGTCATATTTTGCAGCATGTCAATATACTGCTTCGCGGCGGCG
>CAZXWR010000133.1:0-10448 GCA_964644325.1 uncultured bacterium | reverse complement strand
TGGCTGCTATACAAGTCATCCCGCAAACTGTCCCGCTTGGCGGTGCATCCCGATAGAAAGAGAACAATTTATGGTTACGATTTTTTTAGGGTTAGAAAATTCAGAGCTAAACTTACTGATTCGGTAAGCCAAGTTGTTTTCGAATCAAACGACACAAGCTGTTCTTGACTTCAGCATGACGGGGTATGGGTGATTTCTGGCCAGTTAATGGATTGATGTAAATGTCATGTCTTGAGCCATGTCGATGCAACACACAACCAGAATTCTCCAGCTCACGAATAAATTCTTTACGCTTCATACATCAAGGACAAGTTCCTTGGTTTGTACTGTTGTGGGTGGAGGGTCTGCTTCCTCAACCATGAGCTGATAAGCATCTCGTATGTTTTCTTCTAGCTCCTCAAGGGTTTGCCCTTGACTAAAAACGCCTGGAATCCCTTTCAATCGACCAACCAGCCAATCATCGTCAGCCCAATACTCCAGTATGAAGGACTGTGCCATAGAGCCTCCTGGTAAATAATCATCCCCAAACAATACTTAAACGATACCAAAAACATCGACCTCTACCCTTTGACGCGATCGCAGAGGTCAGGGTACAAGTAAAATTATAGAAAAGCAGGTTTGCGCTCTGTCCCTTGCTCAACTTGAGGCGCTGGGGGAGGCGTTGCTGGATTTCAAGAATGCAGAGGATTTACAAAACTGGCTGCGATCGCTTGGTGCGTAGCGCTCATTGCATGGCTTAGAGGCAGGTTGAAAAGATCAGGCAGCTTGTTCTAGTCGGCATACCATGCCTGGGATAGGCAACATTTCACAGTTCTTACTCAACCAATGGTTCCAGTGAAGCCAACCCAAGGTGCGCTCCACAATCCAGCGTTTAGGAAATACTCCGAATCCAGTCAGGGTGTCCGAACGCTTGACCAATTCCAGTTCGCTTCAATCGAGCACGGGTTAGATTCCCCGTCGTCCTGCGGCGAAACATCAAGTTTGCAATTCGACTCCTTAGAGTCGGGAGAAAACCCGATTCCATACCCTGTCTACTTGCAGTGGTTTTTGGGTTGAAGCTAAGTGATGATGCCTCCCGCTCAGAAACTGGGCATACTGACGGTTAAGCTACCTGTATTCATTCATAAATATTATGACCATCTTCCTAAACAGTCTAAAAAGTCAAGGTTTCTTGGACTCCTTGCACATGACAGTAGGGATTGTGGGTTCCCGTAAGATCAGCGCTGAAGATGAATATGGACAGCAGGGGTGGCACTATTTTGCACCAAACTTAACGATTTATGGATTTGATGCCGATGCCGATGCTTGTGAATCTGCCAATGCACAAATAGAGCAGGACAGTACCATAAATTGGACGGAAAAGCATATCCCCTTAGCGTTAGGTAAAGCTTGTGAAGAGAGAACTCTATATGTAACCCATGCACCCATGTGCAGTTCACTCTACCAACCTAATGAGCAATTCTTATCTAGATTTATGGGTTTACAAGAATTAGCTGGATTAGATTTTGAGATTGAAATTGAAACAACAACTCTAGATCAATTTTGCTTAGAAGAGAAAGTCAAAGAAATTGACTTTTTACAAATTGATGTTCAGGGTGCTGATTTAGAGGTTCTTCAGGGAGCCGCCAACCTACTGTCTAGAAGTGTATTGAGCATTCAGGTAGAAGTTGAATTTTCACCACTCTATTGTGAACAACCTCTATTTAGGGATGTAGATAGGTATCTCGATCAATACGGCTTTTCCTTATTTGATCTTTTTTTGACGAGACGTACTAGAGCTACTTCACCAGTTTGTTCACGATACAGATCTGGTCAACTACTCTGGGGAGAGGCTTTTTATTTTCGTGATTTAATACAATTAAATCGTCTTCAACAGTTCCAGTTACCAGAACAGGTTCTAAAGGTTGCATGTATAGCAGATATTTTAGGCTTTCCAGACTATACTCTAGAATTACTAGAGTATTTGACCTTAAATTATGGAAGCAATAAAAGATTTAATTTTGCATCAGTTATTACTGAAAGCCTATCTCAATTTCCAGAACTTAAAACTAGAGGTTTAGAAAATTTGCCGATCATCCAAAGGATAAAAAGTTTTTTGTAAGTAAGCTTGCAAGTAGGTAACTGAAACATCGTGGACAAAGATAGTTATATGAGTATTCCCAATTGGGATACTGAAGCATTAGAGTTCATAGCGGAGGAGAAGATAGATTTTGCCATTAAGTTTTATGAAGAGAAGATTGAATCTGGATATGCCACAATAGATGACTATTTTTATTTAGGTTTAGCGTATCTTCTTGATACTCAAGAAGATATGGCCCAATTAACCTGGTATACGGCCATTACTGAAGGTGAATTACCTGAAGCAGAAGCTTACAAACGGCTAGCTTACACCCTAGAGAAAGAAGTCTATAGGATAACAGAAAATGATAACAAGATTGAGCTTGAATTTGCAATTCGACAATACATAAAAGAAATTGATCCTCAAAACATCAAAAATAAACTAGAATTAATTTCTTTATCAGTTAAATTAAAAATTTTCACTGACGAACTATTAGAAGAATTAAACATATATGATACTTTAGAAAAAATACAAGATACGACTGAATTGACAGAATCCTATATTGAAAGATTTATTAATAATTATTTAAGCAATGATTCAAGAAATCTTGAAATAATCTCATTATTCTCAAGATATTTCGAAGATAAATTAAAATTTGTCAATATTTTATTTAGTAAAATTCAGGCTATAAAGCCAAAGAATCCCAGCTATGCTGGAAGTATAGCAAAACTCTGTACAACACTATTGCCGGAAAATTTATTAATCCTACATACAACGTACTGGTGTTACTCCGTTACCAATAATTATAGGGAAGCGATAGACACTGCAAAGCAATTTTATGCAAAGTGTAAGTCACCTATTTGGAAACTAGTAGCCTTGTATGCAGTCATTAGGGAGAAAACAAGAGGAGGAGAATGGGAGGATATAGACAAGGTTTATGATGAATATAAAGCTTTAATGTATGAGTTAGTTAGAAATAATTTTTCCGAAGAGGAATTCTTGTTGAAAATGGCTGTCTCAGTCATTCCTTGCATGCTCCAATACTATCAAGATAATCCAACTGAAAATAGATATCTTCAAAATAAATTATCTGAAATATTTCAAGAGAAAGTAATTGCAGACTTTAAAGATAAAATCGATCCAAAATTATCTAAAGTCGAAATTCCGTTTAAGTTTAACAAACCGCAGGTTCTAGATTCACAAAAAATTAAAGTTGGTTTTCTTGTCTCAAAGCTAAGTCTTCACTCTGTAGGCTGGCTAAGTCGATGGCTTTTTCAGCATTACAACCATGAAAAATTCGAGTACAACATATATGTCATTAAACAATCTCCAGGTGATGTATTTACAAGAACCTGGTTTGAATCTAAGGTTGATAAATGTGTATATTTTGACGACAAAGGCTTTGAAAATATTGCTCAATCAATTTACTTAGATGATATCAACATATTAATCGACTTAGATAGTACGACATCTTGTGAAGCTTGCTATATCTTATCTTTTAAGCCAGCCCCTATTCAAGCTACATGGCTTGGGTTTGACTCATCTGGACTCCCCTCAATCGATTATTTTATTGTTGACAACTATCTACTGCCTTCTGATGCAGATAATTATTATAGTGAAAAACTTTGGAGACTACCTAATACATACTTAGCAATTGATGGTTTTGAAATTGAAGTTCCAACTCTCACACGTCAAAACTTGGGTATATCAGAAGATTCAATCATATATTTAAGTTCTCAGACTGGTCAAAAACGGAACCCAAATACAATTCGCCTTCAGCTTAATATTTTAAAGAATGTTCCTAACAGTTTTTTAATTATTAAAGGTTGGGGTGAAATGAAAGTTATCGAAGATTTGTTCAAGAAATTGGCTGTTGAGGAACAGATTGATTCTGAGAGACTAAAGTTCTTACCTCTCGATGAAAATGAATTTGTACATAGGGCTAATCTGCAAATTGCAGATGTAATTTTAGACACCTATCCGTATAATGGTGCTACTACAACTCTAGAGGCTCTATGGGTAGGTGTTCCAATTGTTACCCGTGTTGGTAAACAATGTGCGGCCCGAAATAGCTACACGTTTCTAGCAAATGTAGGAATCAGCGATGGCATTGCTCAGACTGATGAAGAGTATGTATCTTGGGGAGTCAGGTTTGGTCTTGAACTTAATCTTCGCAGAAAAGTAAGTCACCAGCTTAGGAGATCAAGGCATACATCTTGTATCTGGGATACCAAGCAATTTGCTAAGGA
The DNA here is from genome assembly GCA_964644325.1 of uncultured bacterium. Lineage (GTDB taxonomy): Bacteria > Cyanobacteriota > Cyanobacteriia > Thermosynechococcales > Thermosynechococcaceae > CAZXWR01. The sequence goes on along the minus strand of CAZXWR010000133.1, from coordinate 6,140 downwards.
TATGGAAGAAGCATTTGAAGAAATGTGGAAAATTTACACTCAAGAATAAGATCCAATGCCCTTCTTAACCCTAACCTATTTATAGGATATATCAGTTATGTCTGACTGGGATTCACGAATTGAAAGTGATATTCTTAGCGAAAACTATGCCGCCGTAATCAGCTTTTACGAAGAACAAATTGAAATGCAGCCAGACTGTCAGAATCTGTACTGGCATCTTGGCATTGCTCACTTGTTAAGCGAGGATGAAGAATCTGCCCAAGCAATTTGGTTGATGGGTGTCGCTTTAACCCCTGAGAGTTTGCTTGATCGTTGTACGCAAGAATTAACGCAACTGCTAAATAATGAAGCTGCGAGACAGCTCAAGAAATCAAACAAAACTAAGTGTTGGCTGATTCGATCTCATTTAAGATCTATAAATCCCTACGACCTAAGTAATATCTTAGACCTGTTAATTCTTGAAATCGAAATAGAAACTTTTAATTTTGACAATATTGATAACTATAATGTTATTAGCTTGCTGAATGAAACGGACTTTGACCCTACATTAGGAGAAAAAATTGTTAAAGTAGCTCAGCTTCTCTTGAAAAAGCCTGAGCCAGAGGCTATAAAATTTGTTACTGCGTGTGTGAGGACAATTAAACCTGCTGAGATATGGGTAGACCCACTAATTGAATCAGCAACAACCGTAGGCTATCAGCAAAATAACACTTTTTATAGCATTGAGTTAATTCAACTTTGTCTTGAAATAAAGCCTGATTGCATGGAGGCTCTCAAGCATTTAGTGTTACTTTCATTAGATGCTGGTCAGTACAAGCTATCAATACAAACGGCCTTGAATTTTTATGGGCATTGTACGACCACTGAGGCCCAGTTTTTTGGAAATGCACTACTCCTCCAATCCATGCTGAAAGCCGGGGCTTGGGGAAATATATCTCCTGTTTCCAATCGCCATAAAATTCTATTATCAAATTTAATTAACGAACAGCCAATGTTAGGCCTGAGTGACATCAAGGCTCTAATTGTTTATACAGGTTATCTATTTTATCTTCAAGATGATATTGTTGAGAATAGATGGTTTCAAAATGAAATTTCTAAATTGTTTTACAACAACATTTTTACAAACACAGATATTAAGCTACCTCTCTGTCATAGCTATAGGCCGCACAATCAGAAAAAGTTAAAGATTGGTTACATTGCACATACCTTAACCTCACATTCTGTCGGGTGGTTGAGCAGGTGGTTATTTCAGAATCATGATCGAGAATCATTTCATATTTCTATTTACCAGTTTGAGCGGGAGCCTGAAGATCCTTTCTTTAAGGAATGGTTTTTACCTAAAGTTGACTTTGCTCATTTTTCTAAAAATGATATCCCTGCAATTGCTGAACGTATTAGAGATGATCATATTGATATATTAGTTGATTTAGATAGTTTAACGCTTGACCACACTGCAACCGTTATGAGCTTGAAGCCAGCACCTGTTCAGGCTACCTGGTTAGGCTGGGATGCTTCTGGCATTCCCACGATTGACTACTATATAGCTGATCCTTACGTTTTGCCGACAGAGGCTGACCAGCATTATTCTGAGAAGATATTTCGTTTACCCCAAACCTATATTGCGGTGAAGGGATTTGAAATTGATGTGCCTACTTTGCGACGTAGAGATTTGGAAATTCCCGGCGATGGGATTGTATACTATAGTTCCCAAGCTGGAATGAAGCGGCATCCAGATACCATTCAACTACAGTTACAAATCCTAAAACAGGTTCCCCGTAGTTATTTTTTGATCAAAGGCGTAGCTGACCAATCTGTGATTCAAGAGATGTTTTGCGATTTGGCTACAGATATAGGTGTAGACCCTAAAAGGCTTAAGTTTTTACCGATGGCGTCAACTGAAATGATTCATCGTGCCAATATGGGTATTGCAGATGTAGTGTTAGATACGTTTCCCTATAATGGGGCAACCACAACGTTAGAAACCCTATGGGCTTGTATTCCTTTAGTGACTAGGGTTGGCACCCAATTTGCGGCGCGAAATAGCTATGCTTTTTTGATGAATGCCGGAGTGACTGAGGGGATTTCTTGGACTGCTGATGAATATATTGAGTGGGGCGTGCGTTTCGGGACAGATGACCAACTACGTTTTGATGTGGAATGGAAACTTAAGCAAAGCCGCAAAACTTCTCCGCTTTGGGATACAAAAAGGTTTGCCCTTGAAATGGAAGCTGCTTATCGTCAGATGTGGCAGAACTATCTTGAAAGCTAGAATATCTGCTGATGAAGCCCTCGTTACTATTTTAGTCAACAACAGTAGCTCCAGGGGCACAACTTCCTCTATTACCTGGTATCGTAGGTGGAATTGCAGCCCCTGCGGGCGTATTGGGAGCTATGCTTTCACATATTACTTGACCCATAAAATCACCATTTTGAGTGATGCCAGATGAGTAGAGTTTTAAATCATTAGATGTGGATGATGGAGTAAGCGCAGATGCATTTTGACTATCTATCAGATTAATTTGATAGGAGTAAAACCGACCACTTGGTTTAACATCTAGATCTGATAATTGAGAGGCAAAACTTCCATTTAGGGCACGATAAGCCTGCTGAGATCGGTTGATGGAACCAAGGGTACTTTTGGCTTCGCTGCCACGTGCCTTAGCGGCTTGATTTAAGAATGCCGGGAGAGAAATTGCTGACAATATCGCAATAATTATGATTGCAACTAGCATTTCCACCAATGTGAAACCGCTGTTGACAGATCTAGAGCTATTTTGTACTAGGATAAACTTGAGGTAAACGGATTCTCTGTAGAATTCTTTCATGAATTTGCAAGCACAGACTATCGCAGTTTGGCATTCATCTTTATCTGAAGATTGTGCGATTAATAACTACAGCTGCTTCGGTCATCAAGGAATACGGATTCTGTCAGAGTTAACGCAATGCAGGTTTCGCCCTTTATTTCGTATGCGTTAATGTCTAAGCAAGCTGTAATAGATACGTTGTTAATGTAGAGAGTTTTCTTCAGGCATGAATGGCTTCTTTTGACCTGCCAGTGCTATCCCCCCTAAATGAATACTTGAGCTAAAGCAAAGCGCTTTGCTAAAGAGAAAATTGTTAGGTACCTAAGATCAAGAAATCAAGGGCACCCTTGATTTCTTGATTCATTCAGATAAGGTTATGATGCGTTCAACTCGGTCAGCTAAAAACTAGCCCCAGAAGTTGAAAGGAACATGTTACTGAACAACCGTTCCAGCATCACATTCACCCTCGTCACCCGTTGCGAGGGGTGCAGTGGGGGTAGGGACAGTGCCACCATTAGAGGTGCTTTCGCAGATCACTTGACCAAAGAAGTCTGTGCCGGCAGGCTGAGCAACTGCACCAGAGAAGGTCTTGAGATCGGGGGAAACAGTGGTCAGAGTAGCACTGACAGAGGATCCTGTAGCAGTTCCAGCACCTAGCACGTAAGTGTAGAACTTACCGGAAACTTGAGCATCAAGGGCTGTTAGGCCAGTAGCACCACCAGCAAAGGATCCTTGCTCTAGGCGGTAGGACTGCTGGGCACGGTTGATGGTACCAATGTTAGCCTTAGCTTCAGAACCCCGAGCTTTACCAATTTGGTTCAGGAAGCTGGGCAGAGCGATGGCGGCCAGTACACCAACAATGATGATCACAACCAACAGCTCGATGAGGGTGAATCCTTCGTTTTCTTTCTTTTTGCGAGCCAGGGTTTGTAGGTACTTAGCGGTGAATGTAGATTTCATAGTGATTGCTCTCTTTGGATTTGAAGATTAGGTTTGTGTGTTTCGTTCGCTCCCGTTAATACTTTACCCAAGGCTTTCACGGTTCATATCAACCCCCCCAAAGTTCAGTATTCCTACGGAGAATAATTCTGCATTCATCCACTGAATATCCGACACAACTCAACCTCCACAAGACTTTCAGGGCTTTCAACCGTTTCCATCCCCTCGCCCACTCAAACAACTCGACTGACTCTCCCACATAGCCCCGTGGTATTAGCTTAAGTTTACGACGGGGGATACATCCTCAACACCTTGACTCATCGTCTTCACGCCCGATTCAGCGCTACCGATCCTATCGCCTTACGCACTCAATCGGCTCAAGCTGGCCTTCCACACAGCTCTTGTCATATGAGATAAAGTATTACTAAATACACTCCTTGCCCAATAGGAAGCTGCAAGTATGGCTTTGACCCCGCTTAAGCGCCGGGTGTCTGTCACGATTGACGCTGCACTCATGGACGCAATTGATCAGCTCTCTGAGAATCGCTCCGCCGTTATTGAAGAAGCGCTGCGCCTATGGCGATCGCACAAAATTGAGGAACAACTGCGTCAGTTTTACCAGAATGCTTCTCAGCCTGATCTGTCGGACGAAGAACAGTGGGCTGAATTAGGGTTGCAGCAGCTCATATAAATTTTGGAATCTACCCCCTTGACAAGTCAGTGACCGTAGCTTGTAGGGCGATCGCCCCCCAAGCATTACAGGCTGAAGGAACCCTCACTGTCTAAAATAGTGGAGCCAAACCCTTTGCAGCTCCATGGCCTTTGACAACCTCTGTAAATATCTTGCCGAACAACATCCAGACCGTTTTGCAACCTGGCTATTGGGTGAATCAACCTCCTCCGTGCAGGTCTTGAAAACCGAACTCAGCCTTGAACCCATCCGTGCCGATGCCATCACCTTCCTGCAAACCCAGGGCCGCATTCTGCACCTAGAATTCCAGACCACCCTCGCCTCAGACCCACCCTTACCCCTAAGGATGCTCGATTACTGGGTGAGGCTGCATCGGCAATACCGCCTACCGATCAGCCAAATTCTGATATTGCTATGTCAGCCCTCAGCAGGCACCAAAATTGAAACCGCCTTTAGTCTGGGTACCACCCACCATGAATATCAAGTCGTGAAGCTGTGGGAACAAGACCCAGAGATTTTCCTGGCCGATCAAGCGCTCTTACCTCTCGCCACCTTGGCCGCCACCGATGCCCCCGAGCAACTGTTGAACCAGGTAGCCATTCAAGTCAGTAAAATAGAATCAGATGAACAGCGCCAGAGCGTATCAGCCTGCACTCAGCTACTGGCAGGGCTGCGGTTCAAAAAGGATCTGATCCAGCACATCTTTCGGGAAGGCATCATGAGAGAATCCGTCATCTACCAAGAAATACTCCGAGAAGGAGAGCTAAAAGGTCGTCAAGAAGGCCGCCAAGAGGGTCGCCAAGAAGGTCGTCAAGAAGGGAGACAAGAAGGCCGCCAAGAAGGGGAACGTCTCATTGTGTTGCGCCTGCTCAAACGCCAAATAGGGCCACTCGAAACAGCGACTCTCACCCAAATTAATGCGCTCTCATTAGAACAGCTAGAGAGCCTAAGCGAAGCACTCCTCGACTTCAAAACCCCAGCCGACCTACAGCATTGGCTGCAACAGTCCTAAATCCACTCAAAGCAATAGACCACCGACAAAAGGCGATGCCCCCTAACCATTCCAGGCTGAAGGAACCCTCACTGTCTAAAATAGTGGAGCCAAACCCTTTGCAGCTCCATGGCCTTTGACAACCTCTGTAAATATCTTGCCGAACAACATCCAGACCGTTTTGCAACCTGGCTATTGGGTGAATCAACCTCCTCCGTGCAGGTCTTGAAAACCGAACTCAGCCTTGAACCCATCCGTGCCGATGCCATCACCTTCCTGCAAACCCAGGGCCGCATTCTGCACCTAGAATTCCAGACCACCCTCGCCTCAGACCCACCCTTACCCCTAAGGATGCTCGATTACTGGGTGAGGCTGCATCGGCAATACCGCCTACCGATCAGCCAAATTCTGATATTGCTATGTCAGCCCTCAGCAGGCACCAAAATTGAAACCGCCTTTAGTCTGGGTACCACCCACCATGAATATCAAGTCGTGAAGCTGTGGGAACAAGACCCAGAACTATTCCTGAATGACCCTGCCCTCCTACCTCTCGCCACCCTGGCTTCTGCTGAGGCTCCTGAACAACTCTTGAACCGCGTTGCAGCCCAGCTCAGTAAGATAGAGTCAGACGAAGAACGCCAGAATTTATCTGCCTGTGTCCAGCTAAGTAGGTAGGCGCAATTAAATGTAAGATAGAAAAGGATCCCTCTAGCCC
>CAZXWR010000132.1:0-10462 GCA_964644325.1 uncultured bacterium | reverse complement strand
GCACAGCGTCAGCCCATCTCGCCCGAATCAACCCAGCCTTTTGCAGCGGAATACACCCTCTCCCGCGATGAGTATTCCACCACCCAAGACGCAGTAGTTCCTGATGCTCAGGCCACCCAAGCTATTCTAGACAAGCTGCTTTTGATCGATTCCGTCCTCATTCGCTACGAACCCTGGCGACTGCCGAGCAGCCCTCCATCCCCTAGCGAAGTGAAACAGTCGGGCACAGGCTCTTCACAGCCAGCCACCTTGCAGTCGGTGCAAGACTCATTCCTGGGGGCGGCTAACGCTACTTCGGGTGGCGATCGCAATCCGCCACCCGAAACAAAATCGGATAGCAGCAGCTTCATTCCTCGTTCCATTCTGAAAACAGCCGATCGCTTTCGCCGGGAACTCGATCCCAACCCTGACTCAGAAGAAGAAGTGGTGCGTAACTTTCGCTCTTCGCGAGCCCGCACCCGTTCCGCCACACGTTTTTTACTGCTCTTGATAATTATCCCCCTACTGACTCAGCAAATTTCCAAAGCAGTGGTGATTGGCCCCCTTGTTGAACAGCTGCGGGGTGCCGAGAACCTTGAAGAATGGGTTAACCCTCGGCTGGAAGAAAAATATCTGACTGAGTTAGTGTCCTTTGAAGAAAAACTAAAGTTTCAGAATTTAGTAGCAGCTGCCCCGCTATCCTCCGAGGAAATGGAGACAACGCTTAAAACTGAAGCGCTGAAGCTCAAGTTTGAGTTTCAAGAATCTCTGAAAGAGCCGATTAAAAACATCTTTGCAGATGCGCTCTCCTTGATCATATTTGCAGTCATGATCGTCACGGGGCGTAAAGAGATTGCCGTCCTCAAAACATTTCTAGATGAATTGATCTATGGCCTCAGCGATAGTGCTAAGGCCTTCATCATTATTTTATTTACCGATGTATTTGTCGGGTTTCATTCACCCCACGGGTGGGAAGTGATCATTGAAAGCACCCTAGATCACTTTGGGTTGCCCCTCAACCAAAGCTTTGTGAATATGTTTATTGCCACCTTCCCGGTCATGCTCGATACCGTCTTTAAGTACTGGATTTTCCGATACTTAAATCAAATCTCCCCTTCAGCTGTGGCCACCTACAAAAATATGAACGAGTGATCCAATCTAGGTGGGCCAGCGGCCTCTAGACCCTCACCCATCATTGAAATACTTCGCGCCTCATCACCCTTACATCCCCAGCTAGGGCTGACGGACGCCAATACGCACCGTAAAGTCAGTGGGAGCACCGGGATTAATCGGGGTGATATCAACGTACAGCGTCTGATCGGTTTCGATGAGGGCATCCCAGTTCAGAACTTTCTGCGCACTTCCCAGGGGCTGTGTGGCACCATCTCGAACCGTTAGCGTCACAGGCGAAGAGCCGATAACGTTCGCTGTGACAGCTTGGCCAGCCGCGACAGGAATCGCGATCCGCTGTACCTGACCGGGGGATAGCTGCCCTGAAACCTGCTGCACGGGAGTCTCTGGGGTCAGCGCTAAAAACTGTTCGGTAATGGTCGGCTGTATCGCGGGCAGAGGGTCTGGAGATGCTGCCGCTGGGAATTCCGGGGCGGGAACGGGCTCGGCGGCTAGAGAACTCTCCAGGGCTAGGGTCAGCTGAAAGGATTGGGGGGTGCTTGTGGGGTTATCAAGGCGTACGTAATAGGTGCCGGTTTGATCCAGGGAGCCTTGCCAAGCCGTCACTCCACGTACTACAGGGGTAAAATCGCTCTGGAGCAGGCTCAATATCGCACCATCGCCGCTGAGGTTAACGGCTAGCCTATCCCCCGTAACGCCCTCAAAACGATAGGTCTTCTGTCCGCCGGGTGGCACGCTGTCCTGTACATCAACAGCGCGTCCCGGTTCTACCTGAAGCAGTTGACTGTAGGAAATACTCGCAGGATTTTCGGGGGTTGGCTCTGGGGTGGAGTTTGGCGTTGTTAAAACGGAACGGGAAGGATTCGGCAGATTGAGCTGCTGCATTTGAAGCACCCACTGCATAATGAGCCACCCTGCCCCCGCTGAAAAAATGGCGCTCAAAACAATCAGAGTTAAGAACAACCCAGGTTTGGAGCGTCGCGCCGCTGTTGTATTGCCGACCGTGGGGATTGCTCGAGGTTGAGCACGGGGTTTGGTTCGGGCTGGTTGACTGACAGGTGGACGATGGGGCGATGACTGGGGCGATCGCCCACCTGGAATAACCGGGGGCCGTGGTCGAGGCCGATGACTTTGCACCGCCGCTGGTTGACCGACCGCAAACGTTCGCATCTGTGATAGCTCGGAGGCAGGGGGGGGCGGTGGTGTATCTAGCTCTGTCCCTTGTGCCGCAGCTTGTTCAGGGGGGAGGGTGGTTTTTGGCACAGGCTGTAAGTCGGCCAGGACTGCCGCCGCAGAATCGTAGCGATCGCTGGGTTTGTAGGCCAGCATGCGCTCCAGAATCGTTGCCAGCCCAGGGCTAACGGTCGCGTGACTTTGCCACTGCCAAACGGCCAGGGTGTCATCAAAGAGCTGAGCTGGGTCACGCCCCGTCAACAACACCACACAGCAAACCGCCAAGGAATAGAGATCACTGCTCGGGTAGGCGCGCCCAGACTGCAGCTGCTCAATGGGGGCATAGCCAAACTTCCCGACTACCGTCCCAGTGGGCATCACCTGGGTCTGTTGCAGCTGGGTGACCACAGTTTTAACCACCCCAAAGTCAATCAAAACGGGCTTCTGGTCAGACTGGCGGCGGATTAAATTCTCTAGGGAGATATCGCGATGAATCAGCCCCTGACCGTGAATATAGGCCAGCACTTCTAACACTTGGGTCAGAATTTGCCTCACCTCTGGTTCCGAGAACTGGGACTGCTGCTGCCGTCGTTTTTCTAGGAGCTGGCGATAGGTGGGGCCTTCGACATAGTCTTGCACCAAAAATAAGCGTTCTGCAGCGGCAATCGACTCGGTAAAGAGGCCCCGAAATTGAGGTACCTGGGGATGCTTAATCTGGTAAAGCGTCTGGGCTTCCCGCTGAAATAGTTCCTGGGCCTTGGCCAGCACCGTGGGGCTATTCTGGGTCGGGCAAAACTCCTTGACCGCGCATCGCTCCTGAAATCGTCCCAGATCCTCCGCCAGATAGGTACGGGCAAAGCCGCCCTCCGCTAAAAGCTGCTTCAGACAGTAGCGACCTTGTAAAACAGTCTCGACGGGAAGCGGCAGCATCATAGGACGATGGGGGCAGTGCTCAGCAGCAAACAACGGCGGCAAAACTAATCAGCAGGGGGCTCCACCCAGCGTCCATCTGCTTTGATCAGGTTAATGAGTTCAGCAACGCCTTGATGCTCGGGCACCTTGGTCACTTCTTCACGGCCCCGATACAGGGAGATATAGCCCGGTTGTTTCCCGACATAGCCGTAGTCCGCATCCGCCATTTCCCCCGGGCCATTCACAATACAGCCCATCACAGCAATGTCCAGCCCCGTGAGATGCTGGGTGGCTGCCCGCACCTGATGGAGCACATCCTCCAGATTGAAGAGGGTACGCCCACAGGAAGGGCAGGCGACATACTCCACCATTGTTTTGCGCAGCCCTAAAGCCTGCAAAATGCTGTAGCAAACCGGAATTTCTTTTTCAGGGGCTTCGGTGAGGGAGACCCGAATGGTGTCGCCAATCCCTTCCGCCAGCAGGGTGGCAATGCCAGCGGTGGACTTGATCCGACCATATTCACCATCCCCAGCTTCCGTGACCCCTAAATGCAGCGGGTAGTCCATCCCCAGCTCATCCATGCGCTGTGCCATGAGGCGATAGGCCGCCAACATCACAGGCACCCGCGAGGCTTTCATGGAAATGACGAGGTTGTGAAACTCTAAGGACTGACAAATTTGAATGAATTCCAGGGCTGATGCCACCATGCCCTCTGGGGTGTCGCCGTAGGTAAACAGCATCCGCTCAGCTAAAGAGCCATGGTTAACGCCAATCCGCATGGATTTATTTTGATCCCGCAATGAAACCACCAGGGGCTCCAGGGTTTCGCGGATTTTGTCGCCAATTTCGGCAAATTCGCTGGCACTGTACTCAGTGCGATCGCTGCTGGGCTTCTCAAACACATACAGCCCCGGATTAATGCGTACCTTATCGACATGCTTAGCAACTTCTAAAGCGATTTTCATGCCGTTGTGATGCACATCTGCAACCAGCGGTACAGGCTGATAGGTTGCGGCCAGTTGCTGTTTAATTTCTGCCAGAGCTTTGGCATGGGCCATACTCGGCACCGTGACTCGCACAATTTCGCAGCCAATTTCGTGCAGCCGCCGAATTCCGGCCACTGACCCAGGAATATCCAGAGTATCCTCATTGATCATCGACTGCACCACGACGGGATGACCCCCGCCGATGGTAATCCCACCCACAGGCACTGGCCGAGTCTTACGCCGAGGCAGGGTTGTGTCGGTAAATGACCAGGGATTTTGAGTTGAAACAGGATGGGTCAGGGTCTGCATAACAAGTTAGACGGCTAGGACGGCAACAAAATCATACTGTAGTTGAGGCTGTCATTAGAGCAACCACTTCAACCACTTTGACTCCAGAATAGGCAACACAGTGGCTGCCAAATGGCTAGGTGGCGACCCAGTCACTGCTCCTAGAAGTCATACGGTTCCTAGCCTTGGGGGACAACATTCTGAAAGTTTTGCGGCCCACTATAGCCAGAAGCTTTAGCTAAATTAAGCAGGGGTTGCGCACCCTCCAACCTTTGGTCCTTGACTTCCCAGGTTGGGTAGCCCGTGATATTAGCAGCTTGGCACACCTCTGGCTGCGGATTTTCTCCGTTGGGGTCGCACTCAATGTAGTTCACCTTGGCAAAGGCTTCTTTGCCAAACAGCTCTTTTTGATCGTGACAGTGAGGGCACCAGTAGGCACCGTACATTTTGGCATCGGCCGTTGCTAAATGATCGGCGAGGGCAACCTCTGCCGGGCCGGAGGTATTTGTAATCACAGAGTCAGTTGTCGGGCCAGCAGTGGTGGTGGTTGTGCTGGCATACAGCACCAGCGACCCCACGACGGCAAGTACTGCAACGATAAAGCCCGTGAAAAAGACCTGCCCCATATCCGGCCATTCCCGTCCGAATAGAGTCAGGAGAAACATCAGTAACGTCAGAACGGCTGAGGCCACGCAGTAAATGCAGATTGCTGAAATCTTGAACAGCAGCAAATACATTAAGTAGCCGCTGAAGGTCACCATCGAAATGGAGCCAACCAGCAACAGCAGCCAAGTCCAATCTTCTAGCTTTTTGCGCAGATCCCGCTGATTCGGCTGGCTAAAGGGCAAGGGCGACAAGGCTAAAAAAGCCATCCCCGCATAGGCCAATGTCCCAAACAGAGAGAGGGGCAAGCCACCAATATTGGCATACTGACTGCTTAACACGGACTCACAGCCCGTGGTTGGACAGGCAACGGATTGCCCTTGAAAGTGACTGACGGTGAGGTATCCAGTGACCACTGCACCGACAATGGCGATCGCCCCAATCAGGACACGGGACCAGCGGTGCAGCCAGGGAGTTGAACGACGACGAGACATTTTTCCTTGGGTCGCTAAATTTACGCTTGTGGCAAGACTGCTCTTTCTCATCATACTGTCTCAATTCTCGTCCCGCCGCCCTGACATTGACGGCAGGTGCAGAGAGGATTGGGGACAGATCGGCGGCAGTCGCTATCGTCCCTCAGGTGACGCTATGGTAAGGAGGCAAAGTTCCAGGATGCTGTTTATGTTGACGCTTTCCCAATGGTTTACGGGGGCAAACTTGTTTGTGCTGCCGTTTTGGACGCTGATGATCCTGGCCCCCAACTGGGATGGATCGCGCCGCTTGATGAGTTCCTTTTTGCCCTTTGCGGTGCTAGCTGTGCTGTACGGTGGACTATTTATCTCAGCTATTACCCCAGAATCGGCAGCGGCACTGTCAAATCCACAATTGGCCGATATCGCCCGATTTTTCTCAGACGAGCGGGCCGCAGCCACGGGGTGGGTTCATTACCTAGTTATGGATTTATTTGTAGGCCGCTGGATTTACTGGGAAGGACAGCGCACAGGCTGCTGGACACGGCATTCCCTAGCACTCTGCTTTTTTGCAGGCCCTTTGGGGCTACTGTCCCACATCCTAACAGCGGCGATCGCCGAACGCTGGACAGCGAAGTCTGACAAAGCTGCCCCGGAAACACCCGATGTTCTGTCACCGGAGTCCTAGGTGCACAACCCATCCACGGCACCCTGGCAAATACGAGCGGCAACACCGGGGGATGTAGACCCTATTTTTGCCTTGATACTGGAGCTGGCCGCCTACGAGCAGCTTACCCACCAGGTCACGGGCAGTTCACAGCTGCTGAAACAGCATTTATTTGGTAGCCCGACCTGTGCAGAAGCGCTAGTGGCTGTTCAATCGCAGACAATCATTGGCTTTGCCCTGTTTTTTCAGACCTACTCCACCTTCTTGACCCAGCCTGGACTGTATCTCGAAGACTTGTATGTTCAGGAACCGTTGCGGGGACAAGGGATAGGAACGGCTTTACTACAGACAATTGCGGCGATCGCCCAAGCGCGGGGGTGTGGCCGCTTGGAATGGACGGTCTTGGACTGGAATGACCCAGCCATTCGCTTCTATGAAAAGATGGGGGCAACGGTTCTGCCGGACTGGCGCATTTGCCGGGTGATGGATCAAGCCCTCATTGATTTGGCACAGCCAACTGCCGGAAGAACGGACTCGACATCACTGTAGATTCAGGCGCGGGATACTGGCAACAATGAGCCAAAAGCTCCTTACCCTTAGCAATGGTCATGGTGAAGATGAAGTGGCCGTGCGTATCCTGCGAGAGCTGCAACAGCTGGAGCCGGAGCTTTGTCTTCAGGCACTGCCTATCGTTGGCGAAGGATCCGTTTATCGTCAGGCTGATATTCAGCTACTCACCCCAGTCCGGTCATTGCCCTCCGGCGGATTCATCTATATGGATCAGCGGCAGCTATGGCGGGATATTCAGTCTGGCCTCTTGGCCCAAACCTGGCAGCAGCTCAAAGCCATTCGGACCTGGGCTAGATCGGGCGGTTTTGTCCTCGCAGTGGGGGATATTGTGCCCCTGGCGATGGCCTGGTGGAGCGGTGCTCCCTTTGCGTTTGTGGGTACCGCAAAATCAGAATATTATCTGCGAATAACAGCGCCACCGCCTGCCCAAATGGGTTTGGGGTGGCGACAATGGTTCGACTGTGTCTATCTGCCCTGGGAACGCTGGCTCATGGCGCATTCCCATTGTCAGGGAGTTTTTCCCCGCGATCGCCTGACGGCAACGGTCTTGCAACAGTGGCCCATCCCCGTGGCCGACCTAGGAAATCCTATGTCAGACGGACTGGAGCCTGTGGGGGTTCTAACTCGCACGATGCTGCCCGCCCAAACAACAGCAGTGATCCTGCTGCTGCCCGGATCTCGCGCCCCGGAAGCACAGGCAAACTGGCAGCTGATTTTGCAGAGCCTACTGCCTCTGATTGAGCAACGCCCCCACCTCCTGTTTATCGCGGCGATCGCCAGTCAAATTTCCCTACAGGATATGCAGGATGCTGCCCAAGATACAGGCTGGGCCACCACTACCGTCCACACCCCCCTATCCGTGCCGCATCATTGGCTACAGCGCGGATCTGCCCACCTCCTGCTGGTGCAAAAAGCTTTCAGCGACAGCCTGCACATGGCAGATCTGGCCATTGGCATGGCTGGCACTGCAACCGAACAATGTGTCGGGCGGGGTAAGCCCGTTATTACCTTTCCGGGCCATGGCCCTCAGTTCACTGACGCCTTCGCTGAAGCCCAGTCCAGGCTGCTAGGCCCGTCAGTTCACCGGGTACATCAGCCCCAGGCAGCCTGGACTGTCGCTCTAGACTTACTCGATGCGCCCGACTCAGATCTCTATACACAGAACGGCTTACAACGCATGGGGCCACCAGGAGCCTCTCGCCGCATTGCCCAGCACCTAGCCCAAGTTTGTCAAAAGCCGTAAGATTTCCTGCTTCACGGGAGCAACCCTAGGTCTGTTGATTTTCGGACGTTCCAGTTACTGCGCTCAAACCCAACATCTACCGGAGTGCAGAGGCGAAATAGGGCGAAGAATCCACTAAAATCTGCCATTTGACGCAACAAGATTCTTAAATCATTGCTTACACTGCAAGGAATACATTCGCCCAGTTGATAGTCTATCAATGCAGACGTGCCAGGTTTTTAAGATTTTTAAACAGTTTTCCGTTAGTGCCCAACGAGTCACGTTGGCAAGATTATCGGATGCAGATGTGTCCCCTAAATATTTTTGTTTGACCTGTGATAGCTAAAGGATTGTCTCAACATATGCTTCGTTTTACACCCCACCTCCCACTCTCCGCGATCGCACTCGGGACAGGTGCCGCAATTCTTTCTCCGCTCGTATCCCTTGCTCCAGTCGCCGCGCAAACCTTCTCCGATGTATCTGCCAACTACTGGGCACGGCCCTTTATTCAGCGTCTTGCCAGGGAAGATGTCATTACAGGGTTCCCAGACGGCACCTTCAAGCCAGATCAACCCGTGACTCGGGCGCAGTTTGCGGCCATTGTGCGGAAAGCCTTTGATAAAAAGATCATTCGGAATAACCAATCCTTCCGAGATGTCGCCACCAACTACTGGGCTGCTCCCGCCATCGAAAAAGCCTACACTACCGGGTTTGTGAGTGGGTACCCAGACAATACCTTTCGCCCTGAGGATAAAATCCCCAAAGTTCAGGCCATCATTGCCCTCGCCAGCGGTCTCCAGGTTGACCCCAAAGGGGACCTTGCCGAAACCCTCTCGATTTACCGCGATGCTGACGCCATCCCTGACTATGCTCGGAAAGGCATTGCCGCCGCCACCCAAAAGCAAATGGTCGTGAACTACCCCAACGTCAAGTTTTTAAATCCAAACAGCACGGCTACCCGCGCTGACATTGCGGCCTTTGTTTACCAGGCCCTAGTCAATGAAGGAGAAATAGAGTCCCTAGGCAGCAAAGCCCAGGCCACGTCTTACATTGTGGCCTATGCACCCACATCAGCTCAGCCTAGCCCCAATACTCCCCCTACCAAACCAGCCGCCAACGCCAACCGCTTACTTGCCCGGGGCACCTCGTTTCCTGTTTCAATGCCCGGTGGCAACAACGTGAAGCTCATCATTGCACCTGGGGAAACGGTGCAAACTGATTTACAGCTCGCCGAACCTATCCTCAATGCCAAGGGGAACGTCATTGTACCGAAAGGGGCTAAAATCCAGGGCCGTTTTCAGCCCGTGAATATTAGCGGTTCAGCAGCTAAGGGCACCCAATACTACGCCACCAAAATGATTGTGGGCGATAAGGTATACCCCATCAATGCAACCTCTGACCTCATCGTACCCACCGCCCAACAATCAGTGGCACCCCAGGATCTCAGAGGATCCTTGGCAACAGCCGGGGCTCGTATTTTACTGGGTCAACTCTTGGGCGGCGGCACTAACATTGGCAATCTTTTGGGTGGTCTTTTAACGAGCGGTGGCACTGCCAGTCCGTTGCCAACCCAGCAGTCCAATGCAATTCTTGTTGTGGATCCTAGTCAGCTGAACCTCACGTTACAGAACGATGTCCAGCTAGCCAGCACAAGAGTTCAGCCAAGCATCGCACTGACTCTACCTCAACAGTAGGAGCGTACATAGCTCAGACGTCATAGCTCAGAGGCTGGAGTTGCACTGTGTCTTCCTGCCTCTGGTTCATCTTGACCGCATCACTTGACCGCATCAATAGAACGGTCACGCTAAAATACCCTAAACAGAGGATCGGGCCAGTGCCGGGGCACTGCCTAAAATGCCGGGTTCAACCTGTATGGGTAAAGTAGGCAGTAAGTCTGTCTTGGCACAGTATTCTAGGTCAGCAATCAGGCCCAGTCGCAACAGCCTTTGTCCATGACTGGCCAACTTGAGTAAGCCAACCAGATCCGCCTGAAACTGACGATAGAGCGCAACCGCAGCGATCGCCTCATCGTTGCCTGCCAAATCTGCCAGCGAAACGGTGCTGCGACTGTCTTGAATCAACCCATCTAGAATTGCCCCGGCACAGGCCGTATCTTCCAGGGAGTAGCTGCCCTGCCAACCAGAACCTACAATCCACACTGAGTTTGGCTGTTCGTTTAGCAGATACTCAACAACTGCCTGACGATTGACAAAAGCTCCCGTCAAAACAACGGGAGCCGCTTGAATACAGGCCAAAGCACGGGTGCCGTTAGTGGTGCTCATAAAAATTCGGGCACCCTTCACCCGTTCGGGCTGACAATCTAGGGGCGAATTGCCGTAGTCGCACCCTTCTACCGTTTTGCCGCCCCGTTCTCCAATGCGAATGCGCTGAGAAGGCTCCCAAGCCGCACTGACGGTCATGAGGCTTGAAATATCGCTAAAAACCTGAATACTGTCTGCAC
>CAZXWR010000131.1:0-10487 GCA_964644325.1 uncultured bacterium | reverse complement strand
CTGCATCGGCTCGCCACCCTGCTCCGCGACGATGCCCAAACCCAAACCCTGGCCCAGCTCATGACCCTGGAGATGGGTAAGCCCATTACCCAGGCGATCGCCGAGGTGCAGAAATGTGCTTGGGTCTGTGACTACTATGCGGAACAGGGCGAAGCCTTCTTGGCCAATGAAAGGGTCGAAACCGATGCCAGTTCCTCTTGGGTGACCTATCAGCCCCTGGGGGTAATTTTGGCGGTCATGCCCTGGAACTTTCCCTTCTGGCAGGTGTTTCGCTTTGCTGCCCCGGCCCTGATGGCGGGGAATGTTGCCCTCCTCAAGCATGCCTCGAATGTGCCCCAGTGCGCCCTCGCCATTGAGGCGCTGTTTACTGCGGCTGGCTTTCCGGAGTCTGTGTTTCAGACCTTGCTCATACCAGCGGCAACCGTCGCGGATGTGATGGCCTCCCCGGTCGTTAAAGCAGCGGCCCTGACGGGCAGTGAACCCGCCGGGGCCAGTTTGGCCGCGACCGCTGGCACTGTGCTGAAAAAGATGGTGCTGGAACTGGGCGGCAGCGATCCGTTTATTGTCTTGCCCAGTGCTGATGTGGCTGAAGCGGTGGCGGTGGGGGTCAAGGCCCGCATGCTGAATAACGGTCAGTCCTGCATTGCCGCCAAGCGATTTATTGTCCATGAGGCGATCGCCGACCGCTTTACGCAAGCCTTCCTGGAAGCCTTGGCTGCGATCCAGATTGGTGACCCCAGGGCGGAATCCACCACCCTTGGCCCCCTGGCCACCCCTGACATTCGGGATCAGCTGCACCAGCAGGTCAAGACTTCCATCGCGGCGGGAGCCACCTGTTTAATGGGGGGGAAACCTTGGACGGGGCTACCGGGGTATTTTTACGAACCCACCCTCCTCTCAGGGATTCCAGAAAGCTGCCCCACCTACCGCGAAGAGTTTTTTGGCCCTGTGGCGCTCTTGTTTCGGGTACCCGATCTAGAGCGGGCGATCGCCCTCGCCAACGATACCCCCTTCGGTCTAGGCGCCAGTGCCTGGACCCAGGATCTAGAAGAGCGCGATCGCTTGATTCAGGAACTTGAAGCGGGGTCTGTGTTTATCAATGGCATGGTAAAGTCTGACCCGCGCCTGCCCTTCGGGGGCATCAAACATTCAGGCTATGGTCGGGAACTGGGACTACCGGGCATCCGAGAATTTGTCAACGTCAAAACCATTTGGGTGAAGTGAGAAGTGAGGGGACTATGAACACCGCAGAGCTACTGGTTCGCTGTTTGGAAAACGAAGGGGTGCGCTACATTTTTGGCCTGCCCGGTGAGGAAAATCTACATATTCTCGAAGCCCTGCGGCATTCTTCTATCCAGTTTGTGACCACCCGTCACGAGCAGGGTGCTGCGTTTATGGCCGATGTCTACGGGCGACTGACGGGGCAGGCGGGGGTGTGTCTCTCCACCCTGGGGCCAGGGGCTACCAACTTAATGACCGGGGTAGCGGATGCCAACTTGGATGGGGCACCCCTGATTGCAATTACCGGGCAGGTGGGTACCGATCGGATGCACATCGAGTCGCACCAGTACCTGGACTTGGTGGCCATGTTTTCCCCGGTTACCAAATGGAGCAAACAGATTGTGCGGCCTAGCAATACCGCCGAGATTGTGCGTAAAGCCTTTAAGGTTGCCCAGAGCGAAAAGCCCGGAGCGGTGCACATCGACGTCCCCGAAAATATTGCTGCGATGCCCGCTGAATCCGAACGGGTGCTGCGCATCGACGATAAAACCAGGGTTTATGCTGCGTATCAGAGTATTGAAAAAGCAGCGGAAATTATCGCCCAGGCCGAAAATCCGATCATTCTGGTGGGCAACGGGGCTCTGCGCGCCCAGGCCAGTGACGCCCTCACGGAGTTTGCCACCCAGTTAAATCTCCCGGTGGCCAATACCTTCATGGGCAAAGGGGTCATTCGCTATACCCACCCTCTGTCCATTTGGACTGTGGGTCTCCAGCAGCGCGATTTCATTAGCTGTGGGTTTGACCGCACCGATCTGGTGATTGCCATTGGCTACGACTTGATTGAATACTCGCCCAAAAAATGGAACCCTGAGGGCAGCATCCCCATCGTCCATATCGGCCAAACCGCCGCTGAAATTGACAGTAGCTATATCCCCGAGGTGGAAGTGGTGGGTGACATCGCCGACTCCCTCAAGGAGATTCTGCGTCGCTGCGATCGCCACCATAAGCCCGACCCCTATGCCCTTTCCCTGCGGGCCGCCATCCAAGCCGACTATGAACAATACGCCACCGATGCGGGCTTCCCCATCCGGCCCCAGCGGCTGATTTACGATCTGCGTCAGGTCTTAGATGCGGAAGATATTTTGATTTCTGATGTCGGCGCGCACAAAATGTGGATTGCCCGCCACTTCCACTGCATCCGCCCCAACACTTGCCTGATTTCCAACGGCTTTGCCGCCATGGGTATCGCTATCCCAGGGGCGATCGCCGCCAAGCTCATCCACCCCGACCGTCACGTCATCGCCGCCACGGGTGACGGAGGCTTCATGATGAACATGCAGGAACTCGAAACGGCCCTCCGCCTCAACACCCCCTTTGTAACCCTGATCTTTAATGACGGGGGCTATGGCCTGATCGAATGGAAACAGCAGCAGCATTTCGGCGAATCCGCCTTCATTAAGTTCGGCAACCCCGACTTCGTGCGTCTCGCAGAAAGCATGGGCCTCAAAGGCTATCGTGTGAATGCGAGCGAGGACTTGCTGCCCACCCTCAAACTTGCCCTAGAGCAGTCGGTTCCCACGGTCATTGACTGCCCCATCGACTATCGCGAGAATCTCCTGTTTAGCCAGAAGGCAGGCAGCTTAACCTGCCACACCGGGTAGTTCCAGACGCAACTTAACAGAAGTTAATCTCAGGGCCGATCTAACAGATTCTGTGTTTAGACTCTAGGTAATGACAAACGCTGGGGTCAAAATCCACCAGATGTTTACTGCTGTTGTCAAGCTAGGTGCAGCCCCATGCTTTGGCACCAAAAACAGATGATCCTGATCAAGATGACTGCCCTGGACGAACAGCCCCCATTTTTTCACTACACTGAGGGGAAAAATAGTGGTGGGTAAAATTCACAGAATCCGCATAAGTTTGTGGTTTAATTAGCGCTTAAACAATCTGAAATCGTTGAAAATGCCCTAAAAAGCTGCTAAGTTATACTGCCGCCCACAATTCTTTATTCAAAAAAATATTGATTCACAGGTAAAACAGATCAGGGTATTAATAGCTTTTCTTAACAACCATGAGTGCCGCCAAAAAACACAAGCCCGAAGATCTTTCTCCCGCTGATGCAGCTGCCAATCAGGTGAGTTCTCCTGCGCCACAGTCTGAGGCGGCGGAAGACCCGATGCTGATTAGTCCACCCCAGCGTCCTGCTTCTCCGTTTCAAGCTCCTGGGCACTCTGAGCCAGAGTTTGCCACTGCATCTAGAGCACCCAATCCCTCCCCTGAAGATGCAGCCCCACTTCAGGCTACAGCGGAAAGTGCATCCGTAGCCTCCAATCGATTACAGCCTATTCCGCCCCCCAGCGAACCGATGCAGTTTCGGGCGATTGGTCTGGTTGAGGGTCACTACAGACCGTCCGAAGACCGATTTAATCGGGGCACCCTGATCGATAATGCTGGCGTTGAGCTAGATGCGGTTCTACTGGGGCAGGTCATGAGCCTAGTCAAGAAGTACGTGGATCTAGATCGGCCTTACCTATGGGTGGTTTACCCTCGCACCCGCGAAAAAGAGCGGCTGCTGCATTTGCAAATCGTTGGGGTATGGGCCGCCGATGGCTTTAGCCCAGTGAGCGAAGCCCAGCCCGACAACCTGGATAACTCAGAGGCTGAGCCCAATCAGGGGTTACTCGCGCCCCTGGGTGACGGCTATTTTTCTGTCCGTGGGCAGATTGTCTATCAGTCAGATGAGAAAAAGGTTCTGTTTGTCAAGATTCAGCAGGCTCCTAAGAAGTCGCAGCCAGAGGCTAAATCTTTCAAGCTCAGAATTGAAGGCACCTTACCCCAGCGAGCGGTGGGCTTTTTTTGGGACTTGCACGTGCAACGACAGGCCGGTGAACTCATCTTGCAGTCCGCCAATCTGATTGGGGCTATGCCGATTCAAAAACGAAAGCGATCCTCCGGTCGTCCGGGGCAGCGGAGTGATGGTCGCCCCAAGCCGCCCCTGCGCCCCAGCCGGAGCCAGGGGTCAGCACAGGGGTCAAGAGAGGCCCGACCTGTCCCCAAGCCCATCAAGCGAAAACAACGGTCGGCGGAGTCGTGAGTGAGGTCATGCCTGTTGGGCCAGATCTGCACGAAATAATCTGCCAGAGCCATATCACCAGGGCTGATCGTGGTGAACTATCCCATCGCAAACATCCCGGTGCCTTTCAGCAGGTCGAGAAAGGTAAATACGGCTGGCGAATGCCAAACATTAGCCAGCACCGCTGCGCCGATTTGTCGCTCCAAGGGCGCGGGCAGCGATCGCACTTGAATGCCGTCTGGAATCGGGAGCGCCGCCAGTCTGGGCAATACCGCTGCCCCCAATCCCTGGGAAACCATACTGACGATCGTCGAGTCTTCTTTGATTTCATAGGCCACCTTCAGGGACTGTCCCCAGGCCTGCCAGTGCTGACGCACTGCTGACGTACATTCAGCATAGTTGTACAGGATAAACGCATATCGGCTCAGATCCTGCCAGGTTACCTCTGCTGGGGCATGCTTGGATGCGGGCGGCAGCAGCACCACAAACTCATCCCGCATAATGTGCCAGGTTTCAAAATCATCGGTGGCCCGGGGCAGCGGCATCAAACCAATATCCACGCGACCACTGCGCAAAGCCTCCTCGATGCTATTGGGATCGGCTTCAGTCAAAGAGACTTCAACATCCGGAAATCGCTGGCAAAACTTGGCAATCAGAGGCGGCAAAACATGGGTGGATACACTCCGAAACGAGGCGATGCGCACGCGGCCCCCGTATAGGTTCTTTTCGCGATTGGCTTCCGCTTCAATCTGGTCGCGGGCGGCCAAAATGACCTGTGCATGCTGCAGGATCCGCTGCCCCACATCAGTCGGGTATGCTCCAAACCGTCCCCGCGCCAACAGCGAAACCCCCAGTTCTTCCTCCAGAGCAGCGATCGCACGACTCACGCTGGACTGGGAAAGATTGAGCTGTGTTGCGGCCATCGAAAAACTTTGATGTTCCACAACCGCGATCAAAATCTTGAGGTGGGTAGTGTTCATGGAGAACATCCATCCGCATTGTGCATAGATGTGACGCGAGTTCGCTTTTGTACTCTGGCAAGACTTCAAGCTAGGTTAGTTCAATCTTGGGGCATATTACAGATAACCAGCTGAAATTACCCCGGAAGTGCCATTTAGAATATGCCGCATTAGGCCCGTTCGCCGCGCTTTTGTTGACCTCCGTAAGCAACCATCATGTTTCAGAAAATTCCGTTTCATAAGTTCCGCGATACGCCTCAGGTGCAGTTTTTTGACATCACCATTTCCGCGTCCAATGCCCGAGACTTGGTTTACCATGACGGCCCAGCGGTTAGCCCCAATAATTCAGCCAGCGGCGCCTGGCAGTTTTATCTTCACCCACACCAAGAAGATAACCTGATGGCTGTTTCGGGAGGGCGCACCTTCTACCTGGTCAATTTTCAATGGGAGCACCCTTACCACATCGTCCGCCTCGAAGCGGGTGGCGACATTCTCCGCATTCCCCCGGGCACCTTTCACCGCTCCGTCTCTGACCCTGACGGTTCCCTGGTGCTGAACCAAGCCGTACGTGCCGCGAACGCAACCGTGGAACATGAATTTCGGGTTTATGACAGCGCTGCCATCCCCCGACTCCGCGCTGTGACTTCCATTGGCGGTCTTTTGCCCCACCTCCACGATGTTGAGGAAACCTACCGACGAGCGGCCTAATGCGGCTCATCGTCAAGCTGCGATCTGTGAGCTGCGAATGACCTCAGCCAGTCGGGTCTGTATCGTCCCCTACAAACACACCCTGCTAGATCGTCAACCATGTCAGAGGGCGCTCCCCTAAAGCGATCGCCCCGTTAAACCAGTTGGCAGAGAGGAACAATGGCGACCATACGCGTTGGAATTAACGGATTTGGCCGGATAGGGCGTTTAGTCGTACGGGCTGGACTAGCCCATCCAGAGATTGAATTTGTCGGCATCAATGATTTAGTGCCCCCCGAGAACCTGGCCTATCTGTTGAAATATGATTCAACCCACGGCAAGCTGGCTGGCGAAATCTCTGCGAATGCAGAAGGGATGACGATCAATGGCAACTTTATCCCCTGTACCGCCATTCGGGAGCCAGAATCATTGCCCTGGGATAAAATGGGGGCCGACTACGTCATCGAGTCCACGGGGCTGTTTACCACCCATGATGGAGCCAGCAAGCATTTAGCTGCGGGTGCTAAGCGGGTCATTATTTCAGCGCCCACGAAAGATCCAGACCGGGTCAACACCTTTGTTGTGGGCGTGAACCACGAACAGTTTGACCCACAGCAAGACTTTATCGTCTCCAATGCCAGCTGCACTACAAACTGTCTCGCGCCAGTGGCCAAGATCATCCATGAAACCTTTGGCCTCAGCGAAGGGCTCATGACCACCGTGCATGCCATGACCGCCACCCAGCCCACCGTCGATGGCCCCAGCAAAAAAGACTGGCGCGGCGGACGCGGGGCCGCTCAAAACATTATTCCAGCCTCCACAGGTGCGGCAAAGGCAGTGGCGTTAGTCCTGCCCGCCCTCAAAGGAAAACTAACGGGCATGGCTCTGCGGGTGCCTACACCCGATGTCTCGGTTGTGGACTTGACCTTCAAAACTGAGCGTTCAACTAGCTATGCCGAAATCTGTGCGGCTATGCAGGAAGCAGCCGCTGGTTCATTGTCCGGTATCTTAGCCTACACTGAAGATTCAGTGGTATCGACCGATTTTCAAGGAGACGCCCACTCCTGTATTTTTGATGCGGGTGCCGGCATGGAGCTAAACAGCAACTTTTTCAAAGTTGTTGCCTGGTATGACAATGAGTGGGGCTATTCCAATCGCATCCTCGATCTGCTGCAATTCATGGCCCAAAAAACACCTCTAAGCTAGGCTGAGCAAGGCTCAAGGATGATTTTGACAGCGCCATTCCACCTTTGTTAGTCTAGCTAAATGGTTCTGGAATGGGTGACAGCGTGGATATTGTAATTGGCCGTGGAAAACGTGCGCGTCGAGCGTACGGAATTGATGAAATTGCCCTGGTTCCAGGCCGTCGGACCTTAGATCCGCTGCTGGCAGACACATCCTGGGAAATTGGTGGAATTCAAAGAGAAATCCCCATCCTTGCCAGTGCAATGGATGGGGTGATTGACGTTGGCATGGCCGTTCGGCTGTCTCAGCTGGGTGCCATTGGAGTCTTAAACCTAGAAGGCATTCAAACCCGGTATGCTGACCCCAGCCCCATCCTGGATCAAATTGCCCAGGTGGATGTGGACGGCTTTGTAACCCTGATGCAGCAGCTCTATGCAGAACCTATCAAGCCAGATTTAATCCGTCAGCGCATCCAAGAAATCAAACAACAAGGGGGTATCGCAGCTGTCAGTCTCACACCCGCTGGCGCGAGTCAGTATGGTTCTGTGGTAGCCGAGGCCGGGGCTGATCTGGTATTTGTGCAGGCCACGGTTGTCTCAACGGCACATCTATCTGCTGAGTCCGTTACCCCCCTAGACTTGGCAAAATTTTGTCAGGAAATGCCTATGCCCGTCATCCTAGGGAACTGCGTGACCTATGACGTCACCCTCGAACTGATGCAGTCGGGGGCAGCTGGGGTTCTGGTTGGCATTGGGCCTGGGGCAGCCTGCACCTCCCGAGGGGTGTTGGGGGTTGGAGTTCCCCAAGCGACCGCTGTTGCCGATTGTGCGGCTGCTCGTGATGACTACTTTAAAACGTCCGGTCGCTACGTCCCTGTGATCGCCGATGGGGGCTTGGTGACGGGGGGCGATATCTGTAAATGTGTTGCCTGCGGTGCAGATGCGGTGATGATTGGGTCTCCCTTTGCCCGTGCAGCGGAGGCTCCTGGCCGGGGCTATCACTGGGGAATGGCAACCCCTAGCCCAGTTCTGCCTCGGGGTACAAGGATTAACGTGGGTACCACGGGTACCCTAGAACAAATCCTGCGCGGCCCGGCTCAGCTCGATGACGGCACCCATAACTTTTTGGGAGCCCTCAAAACCAGCATGGGTACCTTGGGGGCGAAAGACCTCCGGGAGATGCAGCAGGTGGAGGTGATTATTGCCCCCGCTCTCTTGACAGAAGGCAAGGTCTATCAAAAGGCTCAGAAGCTTGGCATGGGCAAGTAAAAGCTTTGTCCAAAGGCAGCAAGAGACTTCGTGAATCTTCACACTGCGTCTGGGTGAATTCTTAGACAACCCTATGGCAAACTGTTGCTGCTTGAATACAATGGAAATAGCGGAGACGCAAGTTTCCGTTCACTCCTCACACCACACTCCGCCTGGACGATTGTTCGGGCGGCTTCCTTTTAGGTAATTCTTGCTGAAACTTAACGCCTAAGTGCCGAAGATCCTGGTATGGTAGGAATCGTAGAATAATGATGGAAAGGTTGAGCGCGAATGGCAGCAGATGCAGTCACAGACGCAACGTTTAAAGACGAGGTGATTGACAGTAGCGTTCCTGTCTTAGTTGATTTTTGGGCACCTTGGTGTGGCCCTTGTCGGATGGTAGCGCCGGTTGTTGAAGAAATATCGGAGCAGTACCAGGGCCAGATTAAGGTTGTGAAGGTCAATACGGATGAGAATCCTAACGTTGCGAGTCAGTATGGCATTCGCAGTATTCCCACACTCATGATCTTTAAGGGCGGTCAGCGGGTTGATATGGTTGTTGGGGCTGTACCCAAGACGACGCTGGCGAACACGCTCGAAAAATACCTGTAACTTTGCACAGGGACTAGGGCGATGGCTGCACGCGGTTAGCGGTTTGAGACCAGAGTGCCAGGCCACCGCCTTTGCCCCGTGCGGCAATTCCCTCAGAAGTCACCCAAAAAAAACGAAAAAACGCCTGCTCTTTTAGGGATTGGCTGTAAAACACCTTGGTTTGAGCATCTCCACCCCGTATCGGCAGGTTGAAGATGCGGTTTTTAAAGAGCCAGATTTCTAAGTCTATAAAATCAAAGGCCAGAATGTTTCGGGGTTGATAGAACAGTGTAGGCCCGCTGAGGCGGAGCTGTAATGGCCCCAGTTTAACAATGTTCTGGACGCGGCCTTTGAATTTAGATGAGTTGGCCTTGGATTCGGGCCAATCGTCGCAGCTTGCAGAAAAACTCAGGTAGATCTGAACCCACTCAGGCAGCCACTGCCCCTTCGGACTTTGCTGGGCATAACGTGCGGGCGCACCGCGCGTGACAAAAGTGAGCTGCCATTGCCCCAGAAGCTGCTGGAATTGCCATAAATTTTTCCGAGTTCTAACCTGGCGCTCAACCGCCAGCATCTCGGTGATCAGCGCTGTCTCTGGAGGTTTAGGTGGCAACCTGAATGCTGGGCGCCATTGGGCGGCTGCGGTCAGATGCTTTTGGCTGGGGATAGATATCATGGCTGGCAGGCTTGGCGAAAACAATGATGGTCAGTCAGGAGCCCGATCAGAGCACATTCAATGTTCACCTTACGATAACGCTTTGAAGATGAGATCCAGGCGTTGCTGCGCTGCTTTTAGGGCCATTTCTGGCGTTTGTTTTTCGAGCAATGTGGCTTCTAGGGCTCTCCCCAAATTTTCTGTGACGCGAGCATAGCCCGGAAACAAGGGACGCGATCGCGCGATCGCCATTTGGTCAAGGAAGACTTGGAGGGCGGGGTAGTCCTGCACAAAAGCCCGATAGGCGGGGCTAGTGCGGGCGGTCATGCTGGTGGGCAAGTACCCGGTGCCCAAAGCCCAGCGGGTTTGAAATGATTCACTAGCCACATAGGCGGCAAATTCGAGGGCAGCGGCTTCCCGATCTGCACGGGTCTTAAAAACGAACAGATTTTCGCCGCCCAACCCCGTTGCTGCTGTTACCGCGGTTGGCATGGGGAACACATCAAAATCGACCTGGGCCTGCTGTAATTGGCGAATTGTCCACGGCCCTGAAATTTGCATCGCCACCTTGCCCGCGATAAATGCCTCCAGTTCATAGCCCCGTTCCGGCAACGAAAGCCGTGCAGAACCGTCAGCCACCATCTTCTGCCAGAGATTGAGGGCCGCCACCGCACCTGGCTGATTAATCAGCACCCTGCGGGTACCCCCATCGGTCACCTGTGCTTCAATTTCTGCGCCACCGCTCCAGAGAAAGGGCAGCCAGGTAAAAACGGTGAAGTCGCCCTTCCCTAGAGCCAGCTGGATGCCATGTTGATTGATGTGACCATCGCCATTGGTGTCTCGGGTGAGTTGCCGCGCCACCTGACGGA
>CAZXWR010000130.1:0-10521 GCA_964644325.1 uncultured bacterium | reverse complement strand
AGCCAAACTCTTCACTAAAGATTGAAAAAATAAAATCGGTATGTTGAAAAGGGAGAAAAGAAAGTTTTTGCTGTGATAAGCCGAGACCTGTCCCCCACGGGCCACCGGAACCAATCGCCAGCAGACTCTGAATCAGCTGGTAGCCATCCCCCATGGGATCAGACCAAGGGTTCAAAAAAGACATGATCCGACGGCGCTGATAATCTGCAAAGCTAATACTTAATCCAGCGAGTAATACTCCCCCGAAAGCGGTCATTCCGAGCTGATAGTAGGGAAATCCAGCGGCCAGTGCCAGTAGCCAAAGTGCTGTCCCAAAGAGAGCGGTCGTACTCAAATTGGGCTGAATTAAGATACCCACCAGTGTCAATGCAAAGAGCCCCAGCCATATTCCTTGGTTCTTCAACGACAATCGAGGCCAACGGGCAAAGATTTGCGCACTCTGCAAAATTAAAATAGGCTTCATAATTTCAGAGGGCTGGAGCGGAAAAGGGCCGATCTGAATCCAGCGGGTCGCACCATTGGCGGTAGAGCCAATGCCAGGGAGACGGGTGAGAAAAATAAGAACCAAAACTCCCAAGAAGAGAAAGGGGGCGATCGCCAGAGTGCGACGCAACGGGAGTCTGACCGCGAGTGTAAAGCCAATGAGACCAATAAACACTCCAATTAACTGGCGTTTGAAATAAAATAGCCCGTCCCCTGATTCGACAAGGCCACTGTGGTAAGACACTGAGAATAAAACGCTCAGGCCAATAAACAACCACATAAACGTCAGCCAGTTCAAAAAGCGAGCTTCAGTTGCCCAGTTTTTAACGGCCGGATCAAAAAAGGGAAGGACGTGGCTAATATTCACTGCGATCGCAATCCATGCAAAGTCGTTGCTAGTATAGCTGACCGCACAAAAAAAGAGGCTTGATCAGCCTCTTCCTTACGGATAATTAATCGAGCAGTCTTCCTACTGGAGACCTGTATTGGCGCCCGGCTTGCCAGTCGCCAATTCCACCTTCAGAATTTTGCCACCCATTTTCATAATGCGCTGTTGCTCCGTAAACCAGTTATCGTAAGCAACCATCTTTGTAAAAAATGTATTTTGAAGCTCACGCTGCGTCCGAATTCGAGTTTGGCTGGGCACGCAAGCCGTTACCTTAAACATTCTCATCCCTTAGCTCCCTCCTATTTATCACAAAATCAACGAGCAGACTCCTGCCTCAAAATAGTCAGCTCATCGCCGTTCAGATGACCACTTCATCAGCAGAGCATCACCAGAAAAATCAGAAGCCTGGAAAGTTTAGAGTCAAAACTAGATGACTTAAACCAGCCCCAATGATAATCAAGGACAGCCTATAGCAACCTAGCTCACACCCCTAACTTTCCAGGCCGATCAACACTGACTCAACCTGACGTGGGAAACAAAAGCTGACCCACGCCCAATCCCTAGCTCAAGCCAGAGCAGATGTAATCGAAGTAGGTGCCCATTTCCTTGCCAGCATCAGGGCCGACGAGACCAGAGGTCACTTCTTTCATAGCCTGGATGGCTTGCACGGTAGCGGTGACAGGGACACCCAAAGAGTTGTAGGTCTCTTTAAGTCCATTGAGCACGCGCTCATCTAGAATCGATGGGTCGCCAGCCAGCATTGCATAGGTTGAATAGCGCAGATAGTAGTCCAAGTCACGAATGCAAGCCGCATAGCGACGAGTCGTGTACATGTTACCGCCGGGACGCGTGATGTCCGAGTAAAGCAACGACTTAGCAACGGCTTCTTTGACAATCGTTGCCGCATTAGCGCTAATAACTGAAGCAGCACGAACTCTGAGCTCACCGGTCTGAAAGTATCTCTTCAGCTTGTCCATCGCAGCAGAGTCTAAATACTGACCCTGTACGTCAGAAGTATTGATAACTGAGGTAATTGCGTCTTGCATAATCTCGTTTCCTAATGTAATCGCAACCTTTAAGTTTTCGTTTTCAACTATGTGTACGAGCAGTACCTACTGCATCGCACCGATGACGAAGTCAAAGTAAGCACCTGCTTCATCAGAGTCCTCGCCAGACAGCAGGGAAGAAGCAATGCTCTTCATTGCGCGAATACCTTCTGCCACAGCAGGAATAGGCGTACCCAAGGAGTTATACATCTCTTTGACGCCCACGATACCAATTTCCTCAATTGGAGTCACGTCGCCAGAAACAACGCCATAGGTCACTAGACGCAGATAGTAATCCATATCGCGCAAGCAGGTGGCCGTCATTTCTTCGCCATAGGCATTTCCGCCGGGGGAAACAACATCAGGACGCTTCTGGAAAAGCTGATCGCCAGCTTGCTTCACAATCCGCTCACGATTTTCCGTCAGCGTTTGGGCAATTCTCAAACGACGCTCACCGCTGCCAACAAAACCCTTGATCCGATCGAGTTCGCCAGGGCTTAAGTAGCGGGCTTCAGCATCCGCATTCACGATTGATTTCGTGACAACACTCATTGATGGATTCCTCCAGTAAGAAAGGTAAACGAAACCATCTCAAGGGATTTTAAGAGCCCCCAAATGTTTAAAACCTCAAAAGACCGCCAACCGATAAGCCAACGAAATATTTGAGCTTTAACAAACCGAGGCCTCGTATCCACCTAAGATTTTAAAAAATTGCTAATCGAGGCCAGCACAACGCAGCTCAGATTTAGCTCCCTATCGTCATCATTCTCAGGCATTGAGAGCCCTCTGCATGCAAGGTCGTAACAGTTTTTAAAACTCTTTTCTCATATTGTCCAAAAACCGCTTGAGTTATTGACAAAATCGCAATAATAAACTAACGGTATTTGCCCAAAAAAAGGCAGCAGTATTTCCTATCCCATCACGGAGACATTAGCAGGGACATCAGTAGGCCAGTAGCTGGACATCCCTATTTCCAATTGTCAAACTAAAGCAAGCCACAGAGCAGAAGACCCATTACGGCTCCTGCTCTGTGGCTGACTAAAAATGTCCCGGGATAAAGCTACGTCAGACTATGAGCCTGTTGAAAAGCTAGGCACAACGATAGCGTCGCTTTGTCGGGTCAACTGGTTGTACAGCTTTTCCGTGTTGGGGAAATTTGCTGCGGGTAGCGTTGGGAACCTGCGGTAAGGAACTGTATCTTCACCAAAGGCTTCTGCGTACTCTACGCTGTTGACCATCGCACGAATAAACGCCTTAATCCCTTCCGTCGCCAGGATTTTATTGTAGCGACGAATTTCAGCTTGATCGAGCGGGGCTCTTCCTAAGAAATGCTTGGTACCCAATTCAATCACTTTGGTATTTGGGAAGGGCGTGTAGAACTGCTTCACGTACAGAGGTGAAATTCCCAGAGCTTCAATGAACTCCTTGACATTAATATCTCGGTTGCTCAGCTGAGTTTCTAGTACCGTGAAGTCATTTTGGATGGTGAACGGATCTAGATCACGCTCGAAAATTTGCCGATAGGCTGCCTGAATAGAGGTTTTAAGGGCTTGCTTGTCTTGCGTGCCGGTAATCTTAAAGACCTTGGTTTGAACCCGCTGTTTGCTAACACCTTGTACCGACCGGCTCTTGATCGCTGGGGCCGAGGGGTTATCTTGCACAGCACCCAGTTCAACAAATCGAGGTGTGGGTTCTGCCTTGGCCGCCAAAGCAGACTCGACCATGGTGCCCCCCCGCACCATTCTCTGCGACAGGCCAGCCGGAGTAAGATAGCGTTCGTAGGGAACTGTATCTTCCCCGAAAACCTGCATGTATTCTTCGCTATCCACAATCGCGTCAATCAGGGCATAGAATCCTTTCTTTGAACATAAGTCAAAGTACTGGTTCATTTCCTGACGCCCATAGGTGGGTCGGCCGAGTAAGCGACGATGGATATATTCAATCGCCTTACAAACATAGAGCGAAGTCCAGTACATGCTGCGGAATACGTTGGATTTTGCCAGCATCCGGACAAATTCCCGCAGAGAAA
The DNA here is from genome assembly GCA_964644325.1 of uncultured bacterium. Taxonomy (GTDB): domain Bacteria; phylum Cyanobacteriota; class Cyanobacteriia; order Thermosynechococcales; family Thermosynechococcaceae; genus CAZXWR01. The sequence continues at coordinate 6,575 of CAZXWR010000130.1, read as the reverse complement.
TTTCGCCATTTTCAAGCTTGATTTCAGCCACTTTAGGGCGCTGGCCCTCATAGAGCTCTCGCCCAAACACCTGTAGGTATGTGGCCCGCAGTATTGCCTGGGTAGAACATTCACTGAACTTGATGCTTTGACCGCGATTGGTGGCCTGGCGTTTACCAAGTTGGGTGTCAAAACTCGGGAGCTGGTCTAGCTTGAAGACCTTTGGCCCGAGACTGCCAGGAGCCGAACCCCGTGCAGCTGGGTTGCTGAGCTGATTGTTAATGCCGGGACCACGGTTAATTAAGATGCGGCGAGTATCTTTCCCAAAGGGCGCTGGTTGGGCACTAGGATTACGCGTTTCTTTCGGGAAAATCGCGCCAAATTGAATTTCCAGGGGATCATTCCCAGAACCATAGGGATGCTGGTCGGGGAGTGGCTGGTCTTGGGATGCAAAAACCGTTAGAAACTCTGGTGATTTCCGGAAGGGCGCACTATAACGCAATAAGTTTTGCTGGGCACCCCAGTTCCGGCATTCTTGTGCTTCTTGGCCGAGCCCCCTCAGGTAAGGAACGGTTTCTTCGCCAAAATAATCGGCATATTCTGGAGAATCAATCAGGGCATCAATTAGCGCGGGCAATCCGCCACTAGACACGATGGAAAAGTAGCGCTGCACTTCTGTTCTGCTGCTGGGACCCCGACCCAGAAAATGCCGAAAGGCTAGTTCTAAGGCCCGACTGTTGATGAAGGGCTCATAAAAGTTCTTGCGGTACAGATCAGACTTACCTAAGCGGCGCATAAACTCTTTCATGGAGATCTCGCCGTTCCGAACTTTAGATTCTAAGTCTGAAACAGATAGACCGTAGGCTTTGGTGATGTCCCGTTCAAAAACCTGCCGATAGGCGGCTCGAATGACCTCGTTTTTCTCAGAGGTAGACAGCCCTGGCTTCATCACAAACTTGGGCCGACGCTCTGAGGCATTGAAATAAATTTGGGGCAGACTCAGACCTTGCTGATCGTTAGAAGCCCGCTGACGCAGTTTGTTGGATGGCGTCGCTGCCTTGAATTCGCCAATGACGACCTCAAAGTATTGCAGGATGATTGCCTGGGCGTCCGGATCTTCTCGAAAGTAGCTGAGGGCCGCGCCGCCCATTTCCCGCAGGGCGACCAAGGTGGCATCCGTGGAGCAGGCATTTTCGATGATTTCTCGGAGACCCCGAATGTTAACCGCTAGAAGGTTGGGATCGCCAGCCACAATGGCATAGGTTGTATAGCGCAAGAACCAGTCTAAGTCGCGGAGGGATTTCTGCATCCGGGCCGGGCCGTAGCGCGAAATATTAATCTGCCGGAATCCGGGCGGCGTTGAACCCGCGATCGCAGAAGAAGAGGAGCGCAGTACCGAGCGCAAGGTGCTCCCCAATGACAGAGATCCCCCCCGCGATTCGATATAGGTGGCGGTTCCGAGCTTCCTGGCCTGCCTGGCATCCGTTGCCCCAACCGCCATTGCTTCTTGCGGTGACAGCACGCTGGGACGTTCTAGGTAGGCCATTGGCGACCCACCCACAAAAATTCGATTTGCCGCACGTGAGACGATGACCTCTGAATTCTGTGCCAAGGTGGCGGCTATTTCTAGCCGCTTAAGACCAGAATTCAGGTAAACAGAAAGTTCGTTCAGTTCACCCTTCTGTAGAAAGCGATCTTGCTGCTCTGCCTGAATAATCGTCGCTGCGGGGACAGTTTGGTACAACTGTGGACGTGCGACAGAGCTTCCTCCACTTGCCTTTACAATCATTTGCTTTCGAAGGCTCCCTTCAGATTACTGCGCTAAACCTGACGATAGAACTGCCTTGACTTTGTAACGGAGGCCCATGGGAAATGGCTCCACAAAGACTCGTAGGACGGGACTGCCAGGGTATTGAGTTCAATCATTACCTTAGAACGATTTGGGTCTATCCCTGTTGTTCTTTAACAAATGTGTAGGACTTCCTGAGAGGATGGGATCTATGACTCAAATGTAGGCCGGGAAAAGGTTTAACTAATCGCCACTGAATAGATTGGGTAATCACGATACTCGGTTTTTTTGTTACAAAACTTAAGGATTCTCATCTCTGCGAGATGTTCTAGGTGAATTATGGGGGAGAGGAGGATCGGGTGGATTGGGCGGGTCAAGGCGAGTCAGGGGGATAGCTCCTGGGCGAGGACGGAGGCGATCGCCGTTTGGGTGCGATCGCGGAATTCATCGACATTCACCCGGTTGAGGATCAGCACCGCTAGCAGCATGCAGCCTGCTTCAAGGATAAACACAAAGCCGTAGGCAAGCAGGAGGGATGCAAACAGCGATCGCCCCAAATCCAGAAGCGCTCCGCCAATCACTGTGGCACTGGCTTGGGACATGGCCTGGGCCAGCCCCCAGGCCCCGATAAAGGTGCCAGCTGTCTCCGCCGCCGTTAAGTCCAGCATGAGACTGACGGCACTATTAGTCGTGAGGCCAAAGGCCAGCCCTAAAATAACCATGGCACCCTGCAAGGCCACCGGAGACTGGGTGAAACCAGTCAAAATCACGAGGATTAGACAGCCAGCAACCATCACACAGCCAGCGCGGGCGGTTGCCTGCTTGCCCCAGCGCGGCACAATCCAAAATCCGGTAATGACAATGCCCAGTAAGGTTCCCATCCCCCAAAAGGCATTGAGCTGGGTACTTTCGGCCACTGTCATCCCAAATACTTCACCGGCATAGGGTTCTAGGATGGGTTGTTGCAAGAAGAGGCCCACGGTCATCACCACCAGAAAACCAAAAAAAAGTCCGGTTTGGCGGCTCGCGGTTAAGATTTTGAGGGCAGCGACCAAGGTGACCTGGTCTTCGCGCCCCACCACGGTCGATCGAGAGCGATAGCGTGAGTAGCGATGTTCAACCCCAACTGTCGCCAATACAGCTAAGCCCAGCACGCAGGTGGGCAAGACTAAAAACAGCCGATTAATGATGGGCTGTAGGTTGGCCATGGTTAGGCCCTTGAGCAAAATACTGCTGCTGACGGCCCCTATAACAATCCCGACCATCAGCATGGCCCACACAATGCCTACGACCTGAGAGCGATTGTCTTCATCCGAAACATCCACCAGCAGAGCCGCAAAAGGCGTTGAGCTGGCACTCAGGCAAATGCCGTAGAGGGCAAACATTAAGGCCAGTAACGCCAGCCAGCCATAGGTCGGCAATGTCCAGCCCACTAAGGCAATGCTCTCTGACAGTCGCCAGATCACTTGGACGGCTAGAAAAACGCAGATCGTAAATAGGACTGTTCCAGTCCAAACGTACCCGGTTCGGTGCAGACCGAATAGCGGCTTTTTGTCAGAAAGTTGGCCAAACCATACCCGAACGGGCGAGACAAACTGATACATCGCTAATGTCCCCCCCGCTAAGGTCGCTGGGATTGCGAGGAATGACTGATCAATTAAGATGCGATTGAGCACGCCTAGGGTGAGGACAGACATCATGGCTAGACCCATCTGAAATAGGCCTAAGCGCAGCATGGTGATCACTGGAATCTTGGGGCGGGGGTTCGCGAAGCGTTCAGCAGTTGAGGATGAAGAGGTCATTGCTTAGAAGGTGAAAGGTATCAATGGACGTCTGTTCTGATGGGATGACGAACGGGTAGTGGCCCAAGTCTTTAGAAAGGCAATCTTTAGAAAGGCAAGTGGATATCTAAATTTCGGGGTGGAGCAGTTTTTGGATGGCTCAGCTTGGGATGCGATGGGGCGGTAGGCCATGCTAAACCATTATGACAGAGGGATTTGATGAGAAGATATGGCATTGATGACTGCCTCGGCCCTCAACGCTTGCAGTTTTTTTGACTTCGGTTTTATCGAGTGACGGGTGATTGACATGACAGATACAGATCCCCAAGATGTTAGCCTTTCCCGGCTGAAGGAGGCTCTGGCTTGTTTGGATGTGGAGTTGGAGTCTGAATTAGCCCTGTATCGCCGTCAGCGCTCTCAACTGCAAACTGAGCTACTGGCGATCGCCAGTGCACCTGAGCATCAGGTCAAGCCTCCCCCTGAAGGGGATGAAACAGTGTCCATTTCACCGTCAAGTGCTCCGATTGACAGGCATCCTGGCACCGAACCCGTGGCACCAACTCCAGTCGAGGATGGGGATGGTGATCTTCCTCCTGCACCTGAGCCCACAGTTGAAGCTGAAGCTGGGACAGCGCTTGAAACGGCTGAGGTTGAGGTAATTTCCCTGGCAGAACCGCCAGTCGATGAGTCCCCGCAACGTGAACCGGAATTGTCCGCCGACGCCACACCGACAGCCCCACCTCAGGTTCCGGAAGTTGAGACGGCGGGGAGTGGGCCAGATCTCCGAGTCGGGAACCGAGACGAGGCTGAGCTTGAACTTGGAGATCCTGAGTCAGACCCATCAGACCCATCAGACCCATCAGACCCATCAGAGGAAGTTTTGCCCGTTCCCTTTGGCACCAAGCTCTCAGAAATTCCTCAGTCCTTTGATGATTATCTTGATCCTTCCATTGATGACTATCTGGAGTCGTCAGAGACCCTGCTTAAACACCTAGAGTCTTCCACATCATCAGGTGAAACTGAAGATAGTGTTGAACAGCTAACGCAGCGGGCCTGGGTGATTGGGTTGAGGATTGTGCTCGCCTGCATTGTGTTGGGGATAGTCTTGTGGCTGCTGGGTTCGCTGCTTCCCCAGGGGTTCAAACCTCAAAAACCAGATCCCCAACCCTCGCCGTCACCGACTCAGGACTTAACCCAACCGCCCCCTTAGGGTTTACTCGATTACCCAGGGGCAGTGGTCGTTCTGACCCAACAACGCAATAATATAGCTGAGGCTGCTCCGGCGCACCCTAGACCCTATGAGCGATATGAACCTGAAAATCATATCCCTGCGGTCGTTATGTGCAACTATCGTTGAAGGTGCCGGTTTTCAGAATTGTTGAGGCAAGGGAAACCAAAATCATGGGCTTATTTGATCGCGTTAGCCGCGTTATTCGCTCCAATATCAATGCAGTGGTCAGTTCTGCGGAAGATCCTGAAAAGATCTTGGAGCAAACTGTTTCAGATATGCAGGAAGACCTGGTGCAGCTCCGGCAAGCTGTGGCCCAGGCGATCGCCTCTCAAAAACGCCTTGAGCAGCAGTATAACCAGGCTCAAACTCAATCTGCTGAATGGTATCGACGTGCCCAGCTAGCCCTGCAAAAGGACAATGAAGACCTAGCTCGGGAAGCATTATCTCGGAAGAAAACCTTTTCCGATACTGCTACGAGCCTGAAACAGCAGCTTGACCTGTCGGCTAACCAGGTCACAACGCTGAAGCGAAATCTCACCGCGCTTGAGAGCAAGATCGCCGAGGCTAAAACCAAAAAAGATATGCTGAAGGCCCGCGCCCGCGCCGCTAAGGCGACCGAGCAAATCAACCAGGCGATGGGCAAAGTGGATACCTCCAGTGCGATAGGTGCCTTTGATCGCATGGAAGAAAAAGTTATGGAGATGGAAGCCCAGTCCGCTGCTGTGGGGGAACTGGCGGGAGACTCGTTGCTCGATCAGTTTGCTGCCCTTGAATCCGGCAGTGACGTGGATTCTGAACTGGAATTGCTGAAAGCTCAGCTTGATCCCCAACGACTAGAAGGTTCGCCCAGCGCCCAAGGCGCTCTCCCAGCAGGTGGGACTGATGCAGCCGCCAACCCGAAGGCCGCCCCGGAAGTTGATGCCGAATTAGAGGCCTTGCGCTCAGAGATTGATCAGCTTTAGGTCTGTCAACTCAAGGCGCTCTTTGCCAGGGGCATGGCCATGTCATGTCTGTTTTTACTGAGTGGGGTTACTAGACTGGCCTAGCGCTCGGTCTCAGATAATGGACTGATATTGAAGGCCTCTGTTGCGCTTGACATTGATGCGCTTGAATTGATGCCGTGGGCATTGATGTAGATGACAGCGGTGCAGTTTTTGCAGGCTGGCTTTGTTTCAGTTGGGTATTGTGATGGAACTGGCAAAACGCCTTCAGCATTTTCAGTCCAATGTGTTTGCGGACATGGATCATGCGAAGCAGCGGGCAAAGGCTGAAGGCCAAGACCTGATTGACCTATCCCTGGGTTCCTCAGACTTAGCGGTGTCTCCAGCTATTTTGGCTGAGATTGAACGTTCTCTCCAGGATCCCGCAACCCACGGCTATTTGCTTTTCCATGAGACGCGTCCCTTCCGAGAAGCGGCGGCCCAGTGGTACCAGCAGCGGTTTGGTCTAAAGGTCAACCCTGAGACCGAGGTGCTCACCCTCATTGGCTCTCAAGAGGGGACAGGGCATCTGCCTTTAGCTCTGCTGAATCCAGGGGATTACGCCCTGCTGCTGGATCCGGGCTACCCGTCCCATGCGGGGGGGGTTTATCTAGCGGGGGGGCAGGTTTACCCGATGCCCCTGCGGGCTGAAAACCAGTTTCTGCCCGTTTTTGCTGAGGTGCCGTCTGTGGTTCTCGAGCAAGCCCGCATGATGGTGCTCAGCTACCCCCACAACCCGACCACGGCGATCGCCCCCTTCGCCTTTTTTCAAGAAGCGGTTGCCTTCTGCGAACAGCACAATATTGTTTTGGTGC
>CAZXWR010000129.1:0-10538 GCA_964644325.1 uncultured bacterium | reverse complement strand
TCCTTAACCCTGATACCCTATAGGGTACTCATCTTCCAATTGTGCTGACAACTCGCATGGGCGATCTTTGGGTCTCTTGGGACGACTATCACCGAACCATTGAACAATTAGCGGTCAAACTTTATCAGTCTGAATGGCCCTTTAACCAGCTGGTTTGCCTCTCTCGAGGCGGGCTGCGCGTCGGCGATCTCATGGCCCGCATCTTTGAGGTGCCCCTGGCTATCTTGGCAACATCCTCCTACGGTGGGCCGAAGGGCCAGGTACGCGGCTCCATCACCTTCGCCTCAGACTTAACCATGACCACCGCCAACCTGGGCAACCGGGTGCTTGTGGTGGATGACCTGGTAGATTCTGGCATTACCCTACAAAAATCCCTGGTATGGCTTGACCGTAAATACGGGTTTTATATTGACGAAATCCGCACGGGTGTCTTGTGGTACAAGGCGGGCTCGACGTTTGTCCCAGACTACTACGTCACTTATCTCGCCGATAATCCTTGGATTCATCAACCCTTCGAGCGCTATGAAACCCTCAACCCCGCTGACCTGATCCAAACTGGCGATGCCGTCCCCAACCCCAGTGCCGTGGAGTCCTGATAAGGCGGTATTCTCCACCCCTTGAAACGGCGCGCTAGCCCAACGCCGAGCTTTTTTACTGGCAGTTCCTGGTATATCGCGCGTGAAGGCACAAGTGCAGTTCGCGCTTGGGATAGATTTGTGGGCCATGCCCTGCTTGCCATGACAGGGAAAATTTGCACTCTAGCCGTCACAAACTGACATTTATTTGCAATAATAATTTTTCAGTGCCATTCTTTGTGCTTTGTGAACAAGTTGAGGAGCGTTTTTATGAAACCTAGACAGTCTGTGGGTGTTGCATTGATGCTCAGCTTGCTAGTGCCCTTGGGAGCTTGTAATAGTGCGCCTGAAGGTGGGGAAGCTGAAGACACAGCGCCTGCTGTTGAATCACCAGCCCCAGCCGAGGAAGGTGGCGAAGGTGGTGAAGGCGGTGAAGGCGGTGAAGGCGGTGAAGGCGGTGAAGGTGGTGAAGGTGGCGAAGGCGGCGAAGGCTAGGGGAGAAATCCCGAAGCTCCTGTCCAGCCAGCCCCAGTTTCTAGGCGCTGGCGATCGCCCTTCAGTCAGATGTTGCTAGCCCTTGACCAGGTTTTAACGGACGATCAACAACAGCAGGTCCGGGACAAGCTGTCCGGTGCCCAGTTCATTGCCGGAGCCCGGACAGCGGGCTGGCATGCCCAGCAAGTCAAGCAAAATACCCAGCTGGATACTCAGGATCCGGTCTATGCTTCCCTATGCCATTTAGTGAAAGAAGCTCTCAATAAGCAGACGCTGTTTCAGACGGCTGTTTTTCCTGCCGTCATCCATAATGTGCGGTTCAGTCAGTATGCAGTCGGCATGGCCTATGGTCAGCATGTGGACAACGCGTTTATGGGCCAGGGCGATCGCCGCTATCGTTCGGATGTGTCCTGGACCTTGTTCCTCAGCGATCCGGAAGCCTATGACGGGGGGGAGCTGATCATTGAAGGGAGTGAGGGATCTCAGTCCTTTAAGCTGTCGGCGGGGTCTGTGCTGCTCTACCCTTCGTCTTTTCTGCACCAAGTGGCCCCGGTGACGGCTGGCGTGCGTTTGGCTGCGGTGGGCTGGGTACAAAGTGTGGTGCGTAGTGCCAGTCAACGTGAAATGCTGTTTGACCTGGATGCCGTGCGGCGATCGCTCTTTAAGCAGCAGGGTAAAACGGTGGAGTTTGACTTAGTCACCAAAACCTATACCAATTTGCTGCGTCAGTGGGGTGAACCGCCACAGTAGGCACCGCCTTAACCAAGACATCTTTCAGGGGTTGTGGGGGTGTCCCAGCTCAGCACTCTTGCCGCGTACAGGCGGTAGCTTTTCGACCAGCCCCATGTCAAAAGCAATATCGGGCAGTTCTCCAGAAATGTAATGTCCCGGCTGAAAAACGCGGCCCGGTGTAAAGCACAGCTGCCGCAACTCTACGATTTCAGTTGAGTCAAACATCGCGCGGGACAAGCGCCGTTCAATGGCCATGAGTCGCACCTCGGAAGCAGATAGCAGATATGTTTAGTGTATGTCGGTTTTTTGCATACTCGCTGCTCTCGGCTGAGCTTGCCTCTCCCGTTCCTCAAATTTTTGGCCAGGTTGTTGGGGAGATCAAGCAGCAATGCGGCTGCATATCTGTCCCACTCTCATTGATCGCACCCTTTGCCCATGACTATTGCTGACTTGATTTTCTGGTTTGAAGCCTGGGCAAACCCTGCCTGGCAGGAGCCTTGGGATAACTGTGGCTGGCAGATTCAGCCAGGAATTTTAAACCAGCCACCGCGCATTTTGGTTTGCCTGACGCCCACGCTAGCTGTAATGGAAGAGGCGATCGCCCTGCGGCAAAACGGCATTGAGATTAACCTGATTTTTGCCCATCACCCCCTCATATTTACCCCTCTCAAAACGGTCCAGGTCAATGACCCGATTGGCGACATGGTTCAGCTGGCGTTCACGCATCAAATTGGGGTCTACAGCGCCCATACCAACTTTGACCAGGTTCAAAATGGCACGGCCGATGTGCTGGCCCAGCTCCTGCAGCTGCAGGATTCCCGCCCCGTTGCCCCCACCCAGAATGATTTGGGCTACGGACGAGTCGGCACTTTGCCTCAGCCGCTGCTGCTCTCAACGCTCCTCTGCCGCATCGAGAATCTGTTGCAGCCCCCCCAACTGCTGGTTTCTCCCCATGACTGTGCTGAAAAGATTGAGCGAGTTGCTGTGCTCGGCGGCTCCGGGGCCAGCTATATTGGGGCCGTCCACCAAACAGGTGCCCAGGTTTATCTGACGGCAGACTGTAAATTTCATCAGTTTCAAGAAAGCCGCGATCGCCAGTTAATTCTTGTTGATGCAGGGCACTACGCCACCGAGCGACCCGCCTGCGCCCGCCTAGTCACGCTATTTCAGGAGCAGGGGGTGGACTGGGTACAGCTCAGCGATCGCGATGAAGACTTTCGCAGCTTCTGGATAGCGCCAGAGGATTGAAGTTGCTGTTGGGGTTTAGCCGACTGCATTGGCAACGCTGGAACGGGCTAAGAGGGGTCAACGCGCGCCAGTTCTTCCTGTAAAAACTGATCGTACCTAGACTGGAGATAAGGGGTCATTGCATTGTCCTCAATGCCATAGCCCAGGCTTGTCCAGGTTCCCGACAAGCGGTACAGCACCTCATCGAGCTGGTCTGCCCGCAGCAGCTCGGACAAATCAGTGCCCCAAGCGCCCGCATCCGCCAGCCAGTTATAAACCACCCGATCTTGACTCACGGGGTCAAAGGGATAGCTTTGCCAAAACATCCAGCCTCTGGGGTCAGGATGATACAGATGCGCTTTTTCCTGCCAGGTCGTAGTGATGAACTGGTAGCGACCCGCCGCCGTAGTACATTGCCCGACATTCGGCCCAGCTACGATAGGAAGGCAGCGGTCTGGATGACGCTCCCACCCCTCAAAATAGGTACCCCCGTACAGAAGCTGGTAGGGCTGTGCCTGGTTGGACTCACTCACCGAGATCGTCCGCATCAGCGCCCGGAGATAGGGGTCACCTCCCGACATGGCCAGGGGTGGGTTGGGCACAGTTTGATTGGGTATCGGTTCAAACCAATTGGGAATAATCGGTGGCTTCAACAGGAACAGGGTTAAGACGACACCTGCTAACAGGGCTTGATTACGCCAGCCCAAGCGCTTAAAGGGATTGACCCCAAGTTGCCACAAAAGACGGATGGGCAACCACAGGGGTGAGTTCTGCTGTCTAGACTGGATTTTGACTTGCCGTAAACCCGACGGGGTCGGTGATTCGATGGATCCCGATTTAGTCATAACGCGATGCAGTGACAGATAGATATGTTAGCACTGGCCCTGCCCTGCCTTCAGAGCCTAAATGCCTATTGCCCTCAAGTATGCCAGGAATTTGACGGATTGTAAGTTGAGAAAGGTTCGCCCGAATTTCAGCCGTGCCTAACTTATTAGGACGTTGATTATTGTGGAAAAGAATGAAGTCGTGGATGTAATAGAGGTAAGACTTAATGGTTTTGGGGCTGAAGTGCTTTAAGCGAGCAGTTTGACGCACTTGATCCATCAGCCGTGGGGAGTGATGGGGAGTAATAATATTCATTGCAAAGAATAATAAACAGGATTGTCGCAAAACCCCACTGTATTGGGCAGTTATGCGACAATTTGTCGTAATTGCCTACGAATTAGGGGTGTTATCTGAACATCTGTCTGAAGTTGTTTGGAACTCCCAAAAGCCTTACTAGTTAACGACTCCCCAGCCAATCGGGATGAGAGGATTTGAACCTCCGGCCCCTTCGTCCCGAACGAAGTGCGCTACCAAGCTGCGCCACATCCCGCTAATATTTCAGATCCTACCTCAGTTTTGGCCACGCAGCCAACGATACTTGGCCAACTTTTCGCAAATCTCAGTTCAAGGCTGTGGCTGAAGACGGGCTACTTTGAGGGCAGTTTGCGGTTGTCTAGGAGGGGTGGGGTTGATGCACCTACCGTTTCTACTGCGGTTCGCTTCCCCAACGCCGGTAGGCGATCGCGCTGATTGACCAGGTAAATACTGACCAGGGTGAGGCACACCCCTAAAAATTGAATTGGGCTGAGCACCTCCGCCAAAAACCAATTGCCAAAGATTAGCGCAAATACCGGGGTCAAAAAAGTTAGGGCACTCAAACTCGTCAAATTTCCCTGGGAGGCATAGTAGAAGAACAACCCATAGGCGATCGCACTGCCAAACACGGCCGCATAGCCCATCGACAGCCAGTCATACCAGTTCAGATAAACCCACTGATTGGTCTCTAGGGTCAGGGATGCCACCGCTAGCGGTAGTCCCCCAATCACCATATGCCAGCCCGTCGCCATTACCGGATCGGCATACTGGCTCACGCGTTGAATCATGACAGTACCCACCGCCATCGACAGCGCCGCCAAGAGCATCCAGCTTTCGCCACCTGTAAACCAGGCCGATAGCCCCGAGGCGAACGGGGGTAAATCTGCAGACCAGTCTAAGTTGCCCTGCCACCCGGCCATTAAAAGTTCATCAGGAATGCCAATGCAGCTAATGCCGCCGATGCCAATCAATAGACCCAGCCAGCCCCAAACTCGAACCTGTTCGCCATACAGCCACCAAGCCAGCAGTGCCACCGCCAGCGGTTGGGAATCAATCATCACCGACCCCAGCCCTGCACCAGTCCGCACTAGCCCTTCCACCAAAAAACCTTGAAACAACGTGCCGTCAATCAGCGCAAACAGGCCAATCCAGAGCCATGCCTTGAACCCTTTCGGCTGAGGTCTGCCCAGCAGCATCGCGACACCGATGACCAGCAGCCCCGCTGGCAGAATTCGCAATGCCCCTAAAAACAAAGGAGTGGTGTGGGAAATCGTCCCTTTCATGGCCACCATGGCCGTTCCCCACAAAAAAAATGGCGCAATCACCAGCAGGCGTTGAAAGGGCACGGTCGGAGTGGGAGGCTTGAGGAACATAACCAGCAGGCTGAAGGCGAATTGGCATCAATCGACGAAAGTCGATCTATCTAAACTGAGCTGAAGATGCAGCGACAAAACAGGTTCGGGCACAGGCGCCAATGAACCTGTACATTTTGTAACATTAGTCCTCATTATAGGTTTTCTGACGGATTCGGCCCAGCGATGCGTTTTGGGGCGTTGGGGGTTGTGCGCCACTCGGTTCCTCGGGGCCGAAATCCCTTCAGTCCGTGACCGCGCTACAATCGAGTCTGTTTCATCCCATTATTTTGCGCTGACAACAAGCGCTTACCACTAGCTGCTCATGATATGGCCGTTTAAATCTTCCGCGCGCAAGCAAATTGCCAAGATCGAAGTCAAAGGGGCGATCGCAGGGGGTACCCGCAAGCAAGTTTTAGAGGCAATTAAAACCATTGAGGACAAGGGCTATCCGGTCTTGCTGCTGCGGGTTGATAGCCCGGGCGGTACCGTCGGCGATTCCCAAGAAATCTATAGCGCCCTCAAACGCCTGCAGAAAAAAACCAAAATTGTCGCCAGCTTCGGCAATATTTCGGCCTCTGGCGGCGTCTACATTGGCATGGGTGCTGACCACATCATGGCGAACCCCGGTACTATCACGGGCAGTATCGGGGTTATTCTGCGGGGCAATAACTTGGAGCGACTCCTGGATAAGGTTGGGGTCTCTTTTAAGGTGGTTAAGTCTGGCCCCTACAAAGATATTCTGGCCTTCGATCGCGAACTGACTGCACCCGAAGAAGCCATTCTGCAAGACCTGATCGATACCAGCTACTCGCAGTTTGTCCAAACGGTCGCAGAGTCCCGTGATTTGTCCGTTGAGACGGTCAAAAGTTTTGCCGACGGGCGGGTGTTCACTGGGCAACAGGCTCTAGAGCTTGGCTTGGTCGATCGCTTGGGTACCGAAGAGGACGCCCGCTGCTGGGCCGCTGAACTGGCAGGACTGGATCCAGACAAAGCTAAGTGCATCACCATTGAGGAACCCAAGCCCTTCTGGACACGCTTTGTGCCAGGGAACAATCAGGCGAACGCTCCAGGGTCTACCCTCCTTTCCTTGCCGCCTACGCTCCAGAACTGGGCTGCCTTTGAGCTGGAGGCCAACGGTCTGCCCCTCTGGATGTATCGTCCTTAGGCGATCGCCCTTATAGACTGGAGCAGATTTGTGGGAGCGAACGCTATCTGCAGGACGATGCAGGTTCCCCAAGGGGCATCGATGCCTTGAGCTGAGTGACTGTCGCGTCAGGGTTCCCGGCTTGGTGCTGTCCAAACCTGACGAACTGTGACAACAGAGCCATTGCCGGATGTCAACTTTGCTAACATGGCTCAGGTTTTCAATTTCCTTTGGGGCATCATGGAACTAAGGAGGACAATGCGGTGAATTGGCGAGTGCAGGCAATTAGAGGGGCAACAACAGCAACGGAAAACTCAGTCTCTGCAATTCGAGAGGCCGTTGATGAGCTGTTGGATGCCATTGAAGCCCACAATCCCCTCGACCTGACCCAGGTGGTCAGCGTCACGTTCTCAGTTACGCGGGATCTGGATCGGATTTTCCCCGCTGCGATCGCCCGCCAGCGGCCCGATTGGGCCTCAGTGCCGCTCCTGGATGTACAGCAGATGTACGTCACAACCGACCTGCCCTTCTGCATTCGCTGCCTGATCCATGTCAATACGCCTAGCCCAGATATCCAGTTTCAGCATGTGTATCTCCGTCAGGCTAGCCACCTGCGACCCGATTTAGAGCTAGCCCGGAATTGAGTTAAGGTTCCGGCATTTCGGGCGCCCTGACGCTGGACTCCCTGTCCCTTGGCGCTGCTCTACAGGTTCGCTAAATTTACCCTTCGCTTCAGATCCTCAAGGAAAACCGCCATGTCTACCGCCCCACTGGTTCAAGATTTTATGACGGCCAACCCGGTGACGATTGCGCCGACCCAGTCTGTTGAAATGGCCGTTAAGGTGATGGAAGAAAATCAGGTGAAGGGGCTGCCCGTGGTGGATGCGCAGGGTAACCTGGTGGGCATTGTTTCCGAAGGGGATCTGCTCATTCGGGAGTCTCCCCTGAAGCCCCCGCTCTACGTCACGTTCTTGGGTAGCATCATCTATTTTGAATCACCGACCCAGTTCCATCAGCATTTCAAAAAGGCGCTGGGGATGTTGGTGCAAGATATCATGACCGAGAAGCCCATTACCATTGCGCCGGACGCCAGTTTGTCTGAGGCTGCCAACACCATGTTGGAAAAGCGCGTCAACCGACTGCCTGTGGTCGATGCCCAGCGTCAGCTGGTGGGGATTTTAACGCGCCATGATTTGGTCTGTGCCCTGAAGCCCCAGTTGACCTAGCTGCTGTACGCCTAACTCCCCTGGCTGTTTGAGGAGGTGACCCGTCAAGTTCTCCCTGAACCCTAGGGGGTGTGATAGTCTATCGAGAACAATGCGTGCGAGAACAGTGCACGCGCGAACAATGCGTGGCCGGAGAAGGACTTGTGGCAAAGCTGAAGGTGGGCTTACTGTTTGGCGGGTGTTCGGGTGAGCATGATGTGTCGATTGTGTCCGCAGGGGCGATCGCCCAGGCACTGTCGGCTCCTGCGAACCAGGATAAATATGAAGTCGTCCCGTTTTATATCCAGAAAAACGGCCTTTGGCAGACAGGCGCTCCAGCGCAGGCGGTACTGACTCAGGGGACAGTGCCCACGGACGGACAGCCTGATGGCCCCTGGACATTCCCCGACGGTGCGGCACAGGTGGAGGTGTGGTTTCCCATCCTCCATGGCCCCAACGGGGAGGATGGGACGGTGCAGGGATTGCTAACGCTCACCCAACGCCCCTATGTCGGCTCCAATGTCCTAGCTTCAGCGGCAGGCATGGATAAAATTGCCATGAAAACCCTGTTTGCCGCAGCGGGGCTGCCCCAGGTGAAGTATGCGGCGGTGACCCGCGCTCAGGTGTGGTCAGACCCCTGTGTTTACACGAAACTGTGCGATCGCCTGGAAGCAGACTTGGGCTACCCCTGTTTTGTGAAGCCCGCCAACCTGGGTTCTTCAGTGGGGATTTCTAAGGTGCGATCGCGGGCCGAGCTGGAGGTGGCTCTCGACAATGCCGCGAGCTATGACCGTCGCATTATTGTCGAAGCAGGCGTGACCGCCCGTGAAGTGGAATGTGCCGTCCTAGGCAATGACCAGCCAAAGGCTTCGGTGGTGGGCGAAATTTCCTTCGACAGCGACTTTTATGACTATGAAACCAAGTACACCGCGGGTCGGGCAGATTTATCGATTCCGGCCGATCTTCCGGAGGACGTGACGCGACTGGTGCAGGAACGCGCGGTGCAGGCGTTCCAGTCTTTGGATGCGGCTGGGTTAGCGCGCGTGGATTTCTTTTACGTGGCAGCCACGGGCGAGGTGCTCATCAACGAAATTAATACGCTGCCGGGGTTTACCGCTACCAGTATGTACCCACAGCTCTGGGCGCACTCGGGCGTCGCCTTCCCAGAATTGGTGGATCGGCTGGTGCAGTTCGCAATTGAGCGACACCAAAACGTCACCGCCCCCAGCTAAGAGCAGAGTTTTGAGTTTTAAGTTTTGAGTTTTGAATTTTAAGTGGAGAGGTTCGGTACAGCAGCATAGAATAAACCTGTTGCCCGCCGCTCAGGTAGGGTCAGACTTGAGCCCTATTTCTCCAGCGAAAAAGTAGTGCTATCGGAATTCACGACAACGAATTTACCGTTTTCATTTAGTCTGTCCAGCGCGATCGTTGCGAGTTGGCTAGCGCTGGTGCTGGTGCTAGCGGAATGGACAGCCCGTTCGGAACGCTGGGGCAAGGAGCTGTCCCGCAAGGTGGTTCACATTGGGGTGGGCAATGTGCTGCTCCTGGCCTGGTGGCTCCAGATCCCGGCCTGGTTAGGGGTTGCAGCGGCGATCGCGGCGAGTGGCGCGACGCTGTTGTCTTATCGCTATCCGCTTTTGAGCAGCATTAGCAGTGTGGGTCGCAAAAGCTGGGGCACGTTTTTTTACGCCGTGAGCATTGGGGTATTGATCGCCTGGTTCTGGCCCCTAGGCCATCCGGCCTTTGCGGTGCTGGGGGTGCTGGTGATGACCTGGGGCGATGGTCTGGCTGCTTTGGTGGGTCAGCGCTATGGCCGTCATCCCTATCAAGTGTGGGGGATGACCAAGAGCTGGGAAGGCTCTCTGACAATGGCGATCGCCACGGCTTTGGTCAGTGGCACGGTGTTGAGTCTGGCCTATGGTCTAGATGGCAGGGTCTGGCTCTGCGCCCTGGCGATCGCCCTGGTGGCGACGACGTTAGAAGCGTTCTCTAAGTTTGGCGTCGATAACTTAACGGTTCCCTTGGGCAGTGCGGCGGTGAGCTACTGGCTGATGCAGGGCGGGCTCGGTTAAGGGCTTAAACGGCGCGGTAGATGACGGCACCGTCTGCGGGGCGATTGTCTACCACGAGACAACCTTCGACACAGAGACGATGAACGGTGGTTTTGACTTCTGTGGTGGTGGCCTGGGTCTCAATGATGCAGTCGCTGAGGGTGGCCCCATTGCGATCGCGACAAACCTGTAACAAGCGCACTTCTAACGGTTTTTCGCTGGGGAAGGGGGTGCTATGGGTGCCAGTCAACAGGCGATCGCGCAGGTTCTTTTCGTCCACCATGCGCGGGATCAAAAAAGCATCTACGATGTGGCCAACCCCAAATAGGCCGAAGGTGCAGAGATAAATCAGGCCGCTGACGGGTTTACCCAAATAAAATCGATGAAAGCCCCCAAATGAGAAAAAGCCTAGCACCCAGAGTAAATAGGCTGTCTCACGCTTTGCCATGTCTAGTCGCCCGCTACAACGCAACCCTTCAACTGTCGGTGATGGCAGCAAAGAGCCAATCCTATTCTAGAAAGTGTGACGGGCGATCGTCTGAACCTGGGGTAACTCTGTAGACTCAGTAGATCGAAAAGTCCGAGAATTGGAGCTATGGAAAGGGTAGTCTCAG
>CAZXWR010000128.1:0-10604 GCA_964644325.1 uncultured bacterium | reverse complement strand
GGTTATAGGTGTTGCTGCCGACCGGGGGCTAACTAGAAATGAGACGGTAACGATTCTGAGTCAGAGTCCCGGCTTGAATGAATTTTTGAAACTCCAGCCAACTCCAAAGGAGATTAGTGGATACCAAAAAGCTTTAGAACGGCGAATAGAGGAAGTATATGGGCCAAAGCAGGAGGTTAACTTAACGACTTCTCAAGGTCTGAATGATAAACCTCAAACTACAGAAGCGGCGGTCAGGCAGGCTATTGAACCCAAACTAGCTGAGCAGTTGAATACCCCTCTGGCGGTGAATGTGCCAGCAGCTTCAAGCATCGACATAACTTCCCCAACTGGAATCA
The DNA here is from genome assembly GCA_964644325.1 of uncultured bacterium. GTDB lineage: Bacteria > Cyanobacteriota > Cyanobacteriia > Thermosynechococcales > Thermosynechococcaceae > CAZXWR01. The sequence continues at coordinate 10,266 of CAZXWR010000128.1, read as the reverse complement.
ACCTAGAGCGTGGGGGTGCAATTGTCCTAGCCAATCAAAGCACAGCGATTATCCCCGTTGAACCCACACCCCAGCAGCTTGACCAGCGAATGCCCGCAGTTCTATGTGTCCAGGGCAAAGCGAACAACATCGTTCTCAAGGAACCCGTTAGGGAATCGCTCAAAGAACCGATGGTTGCAGAGCAACCCGTAGCTCAAGCTTCGCTTGAAAAGGCACTAGCGGCTGCGAATGCCCGCATAGATGCACTGGAAACTCAATTAGATGCGACAAAAGGATCCCTTCAGGATCTCAAGCAGCATGTAAATGATTCCAACCTCAAAACCTGGGCGAAGAATACTGCCCAAAAAGTTGGGATGACCACACAGGCCATTGTGGTGCAGGCCAAGACCAAAGTGGTCGAGTGGGTTCAAACCAGCGTTACTCGGGTTAGGGCGGTACTGCAAGAAAAGGGCACTCAGGTTCAGTCTGCTGCTCAGCAAACGGTCACTCAAGCCAAGGCGGTCGCCCAGGCGAAAGCTACTCAATTTGCTTCCTCTGCTGAGCTAAAGGCGATCGCTGTCCGGGAATCTGTGCGTCATCGTCTCAATGATGCACTGTCACCCGTCAACACAGCCGCTCTGACAGCGACGGCCCATAAAGTCATTGATGGCTGGGGCAAAGATGGCAGATTTGAGGGCAATACCTTTGATTTTCGCCGTTCAGAGCAAGGAGAGATCAGCATCCATACCAAGGATGGAAAACCTGTCTTCCAAAATGGAGTGGTCAGTAAGACCGCTGACGCGAAAACGATCGCCCACCTTGCCAAGCTGCCTAGCCGCTTAGAAGCTACTCAAAAGTATCAAGCCGTCCAAGCAAACACACCGAAGCGGGAGTTTGCGCGATGAGAACGACCCTCTATAAAATTCCGTCCTCCGAGATACCAGCGCTACTTAAAGAATTGGGGCCATCCCACTACTGGCGACCGTCCTCGGGTGGACTGCTGTACTGGGATGGACAATGGCAGCAGACGGAGTATGACGCAGGTGATGATCCCCTGTCTGAACTACCCCACTTACCGATTACAGGCACGGTATTAATCAATGGGATGTTAGATAGTGGAATATCTGCCAAGGTTGCCCATCAGATTATTGATGCCCATTTCCAGAATGTTGAGCAGCACTGGATTATCGTCTTTCCCCGTGGCGATATACCGCCTGACTTGGCCCCTTTTGTGCAGATCAAAACCTGGCCGCTGCCTAATGCAACGAAGGTGGCCACTCTATTACGAGCTAAAGGCATCTACAGCGAACTTTTGTTGCGCTCAGCGATGGGCCTCTATGAACAGGAACTAGAGATGCTGTTATCTGGCGAAGATGCGGTGAATGAAATCTCGAACTACAAAAAACGTAAGCTTCAGTCGCGGGGTATCCTGCACATTCCACAGCCAGACTGTGATGCAGTGGGTTGTGACAATATCCTGGGTCTGATTGACCAGGTGGGTCGGCTACTGACCCCTGAAGCAGAAGCGGCTGGTTTGCCGTTTCCCAAGGGAATGATCCTGCTGGGCATCCCTGGCTCAGGTAAAAGCTTGGCTGCAAAGACAGCGGCAAAGCGGTTGGGTGTGCCGCTTATCTGTGCAGACTGGGGCGGGTTGATTAGCCCAGAGCCGGGACAGTCTGAGGAGAACGTGCGAACGCTGATTCAAACCGCAGAAGCAATGGCCCCTTGCATCCTGTTCTTTGATGATTTTGATAAAGCGTTCGCCAGTGCTGATCTAAGTTCTGAGAATGGGGCAGAGAAACGGATTGCTGGGTATCTGCTGACTTGGCTCCAGGAGCGAACGGCCAAAGTGTTTTGTATTGTGACCTGTAACCGGATTACCCAATTGCCACCAGAGTTAAAGCGACGGTTTGACTGGCAGATCAATGTTGATTTACCGCATGAGGGAAGCAGATATGAAATCTTTCGGGTGCATTTAGCCAGGTTTTGTGGACAGGTACCAGAATGGGACGTGTATGAATGGAAGAAGTTGATCTCTGCTTATAATGAGTCAACACCGGATGAAATTGGTAAAGCAGTCCATAAAGCGGCGATATCAGCCTTTGAGCGAGGGGAGCCAGGGAATATCACGGTTGAGGATTTATTTGAGCAGCGAGCGCGGTTTACTCCAGCCAATCTCGCCAATCCAGAACAGATAGAGTCGATTCGCCTGAATTCGAGATATGCGATGCGTTCAGCATCAGACGATAACTCCGAGTTTAAGGTGGAGCCTGTTGAGGCATTTAGACACCTTTTAGGACAGTGAGGAAAGAGTGATGGATCCTAATAGTCGAGAAACCCAAACTTTCGTGGTGGCGAACACCATTATGAGCCTTGCTCTTGCAGTTCCATTTGGGATTTTTGCATATTGGAGTTTGAGGTTATTGTGGCGCTTTCGTTTGCAGTATTTTCTCTTAATGAGTGGCCTGGGAATCTTTTCTTACTTTGCTACCCCTTTTAGTACAGGTTACTATGCAGGAGAATTAATTCATTGCCTAGAAGGTTCTTGTTTTACTGGACCTGCTGCGATGAAGAGACTTCATGAATTTGGTGCAATATACAAAAATTCACCTGAGGACTATGAGGTATACCTTGAAATGGTAGAAAGCCGCACTGAAAAATAAACGCAGATAATGTATCCACCACATAAATTTGCTTTACACCTCGCAGATGCACTCAAGAGCGATCGCGGGGTTTTCCTATGGTTTATCTTCTGTGATGTTTTCGATACTGCGATCGCTTTCTGGATTGCTGTAATTGCTGCTCACGCTGCTTGGCGAGGTGCTCTTTCTGGATATTGGCGATCTTCTGGAAGGTCTCTATCTCTTTGGTACTCACAGAGCCATTTAGAACAGCATCATTGCTGTCAAGGATGACCTCTTCTTTGCGGGTGACGGTGAGGTGATCGCCTTTAAGGGTGAAGGAGTACCCCTGAAGCTGTAATGAGTAAGAACCATCCTTGACATTGAATTCACCCTGATATTTCGCCAACCACTTGCAAGGGGCGATCGCCTGTTTATTGCGGTCATTTTGCTGAGACATGGCGATCGCTCGTTCTGAGGTGCGATGTCTGCCGAACTTGGGACGGCTTTCGATGCGTTTTACTTCTTGGATGTGGTCGCGCACCTCATCTGGAGATTTGAGGGCACGGGCTAGATTGCTTTGGCTGAGGATGGCATCGATTTGGTCTGGGGTGTAGTTGCCGCTGGCGACGGCTGTGCGGTAGACATGGGCATCTAGGCGTAGTTCATGGATATCCCCTAAAGTGGGCCGTAACTCCTGGGCGATCGCCTCATATTGTGCTCTAGCGGTCTGGGCTTGCTGGGCTTTTTGTTCTTGGTGGTATATGGGGATTTGGGCCTTGACGTGCTCGATATAGGCATTGACTTGATTGGGGTCATTAAGCGCGAGAGCAGTATCACTTTGGGCCAGCACCCGGTCAGCCTCGGCTCCGTCGATGCCAACACTGACACAAACGTAGAGGTCAATTTGGTCATCCGGGAAATCGCCCATCGTGCGACGAGCAAACTTAGCGATGGATAGATACTCGGCTCGGTCACGGGCTAACTGGTGGTATTGGGGAGCATCGCTCTTGATTTGATCAATGTAGTCCTGCACTTGGCTGGGGTCATCAAGTGTGAGAGCGGTATCACTTTGGGCCAGGATGGTGTCTGGCTCAGCGCCCTTGGCCTGCACCCTCAAGCACACCTCCATGTCGAGACGGTGGGAGGGGAGCTGGCCTAGCTCATCGGTCACCTGTTGGGCGATCGCCTGGTATTGTCCTCGGTTTGCTTCTCGTTGTTGCTGCTGTTGCCGTATTTTCAGAGCGTTAGTTTTGATGAAGTCGATGTAGTTTTGTACCTGGCCAGGGTCTTTAATGGCTCTGACCTGATCCGACTGACTGATAAAGCGATCGCCATCGGCCAGTTCAGCTTTGGCAATGGTACGCAGGTAGACTTCAGCATCGAGCAGTTCGGGGGAAGGGTCTGGGTAATTGACGCGAACCTGACGGGCGATCGCGTTGTACTGGGTGCGGTAGTGGGTGCGTTTAGCTCTAGCGCTGGATTCAGCCAGGGCGATCGCCTTGGTATAGGTCAGTGGACCCCGGTTGCTGATCAGGTCATCGAGCCCCTTGCCATCATCAGGATTCCATTTCGCTACTTTGCAGGTGCAGCCATTTGCTTCAAGTAGCTCAATGCCGCGCACCAGGTCACGGCGGACATTGCGGATAGTGGATGCTTTCTTGTCCTGGTCATAGGCAAAGCGGAATTCTCGACCGGGAGTGGCAAAGACCGCAATATCCTCATTGAGCTGACGGGTAGGCAACGGGTTACCGTCTGGGTCATTAGCGCGGTAGAGGCCATTCACCCCAGATACCCCGATCGTCACCTCACCCTGAGAGAGGCTGGCCCAAGTCTTTTTCGCCCCTTCCGTAATGGTGATTGGAACGTTATGGCGATGCACCACAAACCAGAAGCCACTTTGTTTCTCAGCCTCAGTAGGCGAGATGCCGTGCTTTTCATAGATGCGCTCTGCGAGCTTGTCAGGGACGATAGGCAGATACAGACTGCGGCTAACTCCGAGCGGGTTTTCATACTTGATGAATTGAGTCTCACCAGAGCGATCGCTTTTAGTTGAGTCGATGCGTGGGTGATCGGCTTTGAAACAGCCCCAAGTGCTGAGCTGTGGCTGATCCCCAGGTTTGAGGTTCAGGAGTGACTGAGCCTCGATGCCAGCTTTACCCCACCAGCCGCCGTCTGCGACCTGCTCGTACTGTGCCATCAGCCGCGCCATCGGCTGCGTCACATATTGACCGGATCCGAGTTGGGCCAGTCGCTCGGATAAGAGCCGTTCATAAACCTCCTGACCCGAGACACTTTCAGCATTGAGTGCAATGAGTTCAGGATGAATGGCACTGCGCTTGAACTCAGCCCAATGATTAGGCTCAATATGACTGGGTGCTTTGGCCCGGTAGAGCGGTTGCCAGAAAACGGTGCTGGCCCGTTTCTTCGGATTTCCTGAAGCATTCCTGCTTGGACGCTTTTGAGGTTTCCCAGGTGGCGAAGTTGCTCTTTGGGTGGGGGGTTCCGTTGTTTTTGGGGTTGCCATAATTTCACCATTGATTGCATCAATAATTGGGGCGCTGGCCTGGTGATACTCCGTGGCGGCGATCGCCATTGCCTTCTGTGCCGGGAAATTCTCAATCAGGTCACTGAGGGTATTCCACTCTGCAATCGCGACGCTCTCCTCAGAAACGGCTACCAGGTCTGCATCTTCCCTGAGCGATCGCCATTCCTTGAGGGTGGTATCGACAACTTCAGTCTGGGTCTGGGTGAGGAGGTATTCCTGAAGTTTCTCAGTGAAGGCGGCTTGCTGCTGGGCTAGCTGCGCTTCTTTTTCTTGGATGCGCTGCTTTTGGTCTTGCAGGTCAGCTAGGGCAGACTGTAACCGGGCTAGGGGTGCGGCTAGCTCTCGCTGGATTCGGATGCGGTAGAGGGCATCTGCGATTTCTTGGAGTTCAGCAGTTCTTCGAGCATAGAGGTCTGGTAGTTGAGGAGTTCGGTCTGATGGTCGAGCTTTGCTAGCGTGCGATTGTGGGCTGCGGCCTGTTCGGTCAGCATTTCCTCCAGGCGTTCTACGACCTGCAAGGTCTGGCTCTTGACCTCGCTGGGCTTGAGGAGTTCCTTGATTTGCTCCAGCGTCTGGTCTGGGATTTGCAGGATTTCGTCTAGCAGCGTCTCCGACATTGATTGCTGTGCGGTCAACAGCTCCAGAATCTGCTGCATTTCGGTCATCTGAGTGAACTGGGTTTCGAGTGGTGTTGTGTCTGGCATAATCCAAAAGCTCCAATGGGTTTCGCTGTACGCTGGACTCGGCTACCCGCAGTGCTAAAGCGTCGTAGTCCTCTGTCCAGATTTTGAGGTCTTTGATTTGGCGCGAGATGCTGACATAAAACGGCTCTCGATTAGAAGTCGGGTCATTGGTGGCCGAAACGAACACTCTAGGGCGATCGCTTCCTTGAACTCGATAGCTGGTACTGGTCAAGGTGTAGTCCAGGGGCAGCGGCTGGCTCAGGTCAACCTGAGTTAATCCGTCATCGGTGAGAATGGTGGCGAGTTGGCCATCCAGGGCGGTGATCTTGAAGGTTTTGCCATTGATTTGTCCTCTGTTGCGATTGCTGGATGTCCACCGCAGGGAATCCCCCACGGCAACATCAAATTCACGACTTGAAAAAACCTGCTTGTCTTTGAACTGTTTGGGATCCAATCGGTAGAGTCGCCCACCGGGGGAAGCCACGACAAGTTCACCCTCAACCTTGCCCATTACTTGATAGGGGGTGTCTTTGTGCAGGTTGCTGCTCTTATAATCCCGAGTGAGGCTGACATAATCCCCCACCCGGTAAAAGGCAACCTCCTTGGCTTCTTCTGGGGTCAGTGAGCGATCCCTGAGCTGAATGACCGTGCGGGATTCACCTAAGCGCCCCTCCTCCTTTAATCCGGCACGGATGACAGAGGCGATCGCGTCCTTTTCCGCATTGGTCCCAGCCACAATCAGCGTATTGTTCTGCTCCTCGGGACTCAGACTCAAGAACTCAGTGGCGATCGCCCTGACCCGAGACTCTCGTTCTGTGATGGGATGAATGTAGCCATGTTCATTGAGCAGACTCAGGGCATCCAGGCCATCACCTTGAGCAATGAGACTGACGGCTTGTTTCTGGATGGTGTTCTGCTGCCGGATGATTTCAGAGATATGGTGAACTTCAGCCCCATGCTTCATCAGTGAGCGCATGGGGGATCCGGCTTCAATGGCCTGGTTCTGTCCGGTATCTCCAACGAGCAATACCCGCGCTCTGGCTGCGTTGGCCTTTTGCAGGATGACATCCAGCATCTGAGCGCTGACCATCCCGGCCTCATCAATGATGACCAGCTGGTTTGGCTTCAGTTCAAACCGTTTACTTTTAACCAGCTTTTGCACCGTATAGGTTTCAATGCCCAATTCGTCGGATAGCCTTTTCGCAGCCCCAATGCTGGGCGCTAGGCCAATGACCTCAACCATCTGGCGATCGCTCAGGGTTTTGAGCTGTCTCAGGGCCGTGGTCTTGCCCACCCCTGAGAGTCCATGAATAATCTGATGCTGGTTTTCGGAGGTCACGACCCCCAGGATGGCGGAACGCTGGCCCGTCTTGAGTGGCACCTTATCTAAGAGTTGAGCCGCAGCATCAGGGTTGAGGATAGGGGTTGCTTGGCCCTGGCCCATCATCCACGCCTGGATTGTCCTGATTTCGCGCTCCACTGCTTCGACAGTCGTGAAGTGCCCCCGCAGCTCGTCCACAGTCCTGAGCTTGCCGTAGTCAATCAGTGAGGGGTGAGCGGCGATCGCCTGGTCAAGGTCAGCGACTGTGAATGTGTGGTTGAGCTTAAAGGCGTATTCGCGAATCTGGTCACGGGTGAAATGGTTGGAGCGGTGGCTATAGTGCCGGATAGCACTCTCTAATACCTGCTGGGCGCTCACTCGGCGCAGCGGTTCTACTGGTTGAGTAAACGGAATAATGGCTTCAATTTCATGGTCTTCAGCCTCCTTGCTCCACCGGGCCTGGGCCTGTTCTAGACTTTCCTCGGTATCTTTGGCCTTCCGCGTTCGCAAGAGGGCTTCATCCCGGCTCATGCCAGCTTCAACGAGGGCTTTGACCTTGGCATTCTCAGAGCGCTTGCTGAAGACCTTGATTTGTTCATCGCTGTATCCGGCTAGCTCCCAGGATGGATGACCTTCCTGGGTCACGGTTTCCCGGATTTCGTAGCCTAGCTCCTGCACCCGAGCCGCCAGCCGTGCCGAAAAATAATCTCCCATGTAGTAGGCATGGCTGAATCCCCTATCCAAAAGCGATCGCCATTTCCCGTCCTCACAATAGGTACCGTTGGCGATCGCTAGATGGGTGTGGACATTCATATCCCCGTCGCGGCTGGTGTGATGGGGAATCATCATGGCGATAATGCCCCCGGTCTGCACAATCCGGCGATCGCCATTGACCTGAATGCGGGCCTGGGCATAGTCACGCTCGATTAGCTCAGCAATCTCTTTAACCGTCTTCTGATAAGCCTTGTAGAGCCGTTCATCTTGGCCCAGGTGGATTTGCATTGACACCGATTTCTTGCAGGTCAACACCACGTCATAGATGCAGTTTTCCTGGTGGTCTTCCCTGGGTTTATCGAACCGGATGCGCTGATTTGTACCAGGGATATACCCATCAAAGATTTGCTCAAAGTCAGCTTGGTAGCCATGCCCCCGGAGATTGAGCCGTTCAGCGTCCTTGCCAAACCAAACCGCCTGGGTCATCTCCTCAGACTCGGATTCACCCTCACCCTGACTGTAATAAGCCTTTGGGTCATTACTGTTGCCCTGGTCTTTACCCCTGCCCTTACCCCGCTTCAGGCTTTCGTCCTTGGTGTAGTAGTCCTTTTTGCCTTGGTCACCCGACTTGATGGTGTGAATCGATCTCATGCACCACCTCCGCACCCAATGACCACTGCCATCGAGTCCCTATTCAAAGAATGGCGATCGCGCTTCATTGGCATCGCAAAGTTCACTGACCAAGAGAAAATTCTGTCGCGCTTTTGCTGTAACTAAGTGTGAAGTTGCAACTTTACATTCAGTTACCGAATGTTCTGAAAATGAGTGGATTTTGGTTTTTCCGCGTGCGGCCAAGCAATGGCAGGTTGTGTGTACTTTTTCTCCTCCCCTATTTTTACCCCAAAAAACCTTGAAATGGTTGACATGAAAGAGATATTTGCAGGATTGTCTAGCTAATAGTCGTTTTATCGACATTTATCTGCGTTTGGAAGACGTTTATGCAACTTTGGATTGACGTTAAACCACGTTCGCATGACGTTTATATGACGTTTTGAGAGGGGTCTAAAACCCTCCTCGAATGAACTTTTTTCATTGCCGAGATTTTTTTGAGCGGTTGTCAGAATTTTGGGGGGTTGGCTTCGGTTAGCGATCGCCTAAGTGCGACTCACCCGTGGCGATCGCTTCAGCATGGGACAGAGTGTGGATGCTTTGCTCTTGAAAACTTGTGCTTAGGTTCGGATTGCTGCAATAAGACTGAGCACCAGTTGGTGAGGAAGGCTGGGCTATGCGATCGCATTAGGTCTGTTGGGCGATCGCCATTGAGGGCCGCAAAGAAGACTTTGGAAATTTGTTCGGTGATTGGGCTGCCCTAGCGATATTGATTTGAAGTCGTGTGTGGAGGGGCCGGAAGAATGAAATCGAGTCTGGATAAACGGTTGCGTGTCCAAGTAGGGCTATAGGGTCGGGCGTCTTGAAAAAAGATTTTAGAAATCTGTTCGCTGTTTGGATGAGACTCCGATATTGATTTGAAGCCATTTAGGGAGGTTCTGAAGGCTTGAACTCAGATCCGGCTAATCGGGTTGTAAGTGTGTGTAGAGCGATCGCCATTGCGGATTGCGAAAAAGATTTTGGAGATTTGTTCGGTAATCGGACTGACCTAACGATATTGATTTGAAGCCATTTGCGGAGGTGTTTATGGAATGACCAATTCGTCAAGAGTTCTCTTCAATGCCTTTGAGGGGCGGAAACAAGAGAACGATATCAACCAACAGGAGAGCTGAATCAATGGCGACAAAATTAATAATCGCAATCGACCTAGGTGCCAGCCTGACCAAGTGTTTCTTTCGCTGGGTCGTCGATGGCGAAATAGCGACGGATGGCTATCGAACCTTCTGTAGTGCAGCCCAGCGTATCACCCGAACTCGCTACGAATTGCGAACCTATGCTGACAACAGCACTTCTCTCGTAAATTTTGAGGACGAATATTGGGGCGTTGGTGAGAATGCACGGGAAGCTGTCACGAATGTAAATCTGAGAATGCCAAAATCCCGCCATGCGATCGCCAAAGTGTTAGGCATGGTCGGTCAAGTTGTAAGGGAGCATATTGATCTCTCAGCCAAGACCGAGCTGCACATCGAATTAGGTATCTTGCTGCCGTTGAATGAGATGGTCAGTGCCCAAGAACTGTACAGCAGGTTGCTGCACTTGCTCTATGGCTTTGGGCATAATGCCGACTCAATCGAATTTGCTCTGGTCGAAAAGATCTTGATTTCGCCAGAAGGGTACGGAATTAGCAAAATAGCTAAACGCTACCCCTGTGGCGTGATGATGCTAGGTCATCGAGACTGTTAGCGGCTATAAGGTCTGGGCTAGGAAGCTGTCGCCAGTGGCAGAAATTGA
>CAZXWR010000127.1:9987-10612 GCA_964644325.1 uncultured bacterium | reverse complement strand
ATGCCAGAGAGCGCACAGTGGTCAGGGTTTTGCATGAACATAAAGTCTAGTGCTTCCGCTCTGTAATATAGTCTGCGATCGCAACGAGGGGCAGGGCTTGGTCTGCAAATGGTAAAAGTGCTGTTTTGGCCTCAGTAATGAGTTGCTGCGCCTGTCGCTTGGACTCCTCAAGCCCCCAGAGGCTCGGATAGGTTGCTTTTTTAGCTTCTAAGTCTTTCCCGGCTGTTTTGCCTAGCTCCTCTCGCGTTGCAGTGATATCCAAAACATCATCAATAATTTGAAAGGCAAGACCTAGGTTGCGCGCATACTGACTCAGGGCTGCCAGCTGTGGAGCAGTTGCACCTGCAATTTCTGCACCTGAAACCACGGATGCCTCCAACAGTGCCCCTGTTTTGTGGGTGTGGATAAAGTTCAGGGTATTCACCGTTACCTCGGGGTTGCCCTCGGATTCAAGGTCAACCACCTGCCCCCCGACCAGTCCGGTTGCTGCCACTGCATTGCCTAAGCGGGCTACCACTTTGAGGAGACGCTCTGCTGGCACATTGACCGTATGCACCGCTAAAAATTCAAAGGCATAGGCCAACAGCCCATCCCCGGCCAAAATGGCAATATCTTCGCCATAAAT
>CAZXWR010000127.1:0-9977 GCA_964644325.1 uncultured bacterium | reverse complement strand
TTGCCCCGCCGATAGTCGTCATTATCCATGGCCGGTAAGTCGTCATGGATCAGGGACATGGTGTGGATCATCTCAAGCGCGCAGGCTGTCGGCATGGCCATATCGACGGTGCCTCCCACCAGCTCACAAGCCGCCAAGCACAAAATCGGTCGGAGCCGCTTCCCGCCGGCCAAGAGCGAGTAGCGCATGGCTTCGTAGATTTTCTCAGGATAGACAACCGGGATAGCGCTATCTAGCGCGGCTTCGACCTGCTCGCGACGCTGATGCAGATACCCCACGAGGTCAAACTGTGCTGAATTTACAGATGCCGTATTGGCAGTTGGCGATACGGATGCAGAACCTTTGTCAGCAGAAATCATGATCTTGATCTGTCCCGATTACAGTCTTACTTGAGGGAGATTGGGCGTGGGATAAAAACGCGGGCTGTCGCTGCGTCTTTAGCAGTTGATGGCGTTATCTCTTGGAGCCGACAGGCTAAGCACCGCTGCTCCGGGCCAGTGTTGGTGTGGGCTATATCGAGTCTAGGCCCAAGCCTTAATCATTGTATGATCCTTTGCACCTCTGACAGTAGCTCTGTAGGGTGTTGTAGAGCAGCATGGTGACGGTGAGCGGGCCAACCCCACCTGGAACAGGGGTCAGATATCCGGCCACGGCACTGACTTCAGTAAAGGCAACATCCCCCACCAGCTGCGCTTTCCCAGCTGCATCTTCTTGGCGGTTAATGCCCACATCAATGACAACGGCTCCCGGTTTAACCATGTCAGCTTGAATCAAATGGGGCTGGCCCACTGCGGCCACTAGAATGTCTGCCCGACGGGTTAAGTCTGCCAGATTTGGCGTTCGGGAATGGGCGATGGTGACTGTTGCATTGGCATCCAGCAACATGAGGGCAATGGGTTTCCCCACTAAGATACTGCGGCCGATGACGACGGCTGATTTGCCTGCAATTCCGATGTTGTAGTGCTCGAGAATTTTCATCACCCCGGCGGGTGTGCAGCTTCTGAGGCCAGCTTCTTTGCGAACCAGGTGCCCCAGATTGACGGGATGGAGACCATCCGCATCTTTGTGCGGCTGGATTTCGTAAAGCAGTGCTTCGGCATTGAGGTGAGGGGGCAGCGGCAGCTGCACCAAAATACCGTCAACGCGGTCATCGGCGTTGAGTTCATGGATTACCTGGGTCAGGTGGGCTTGGGAAACATCCGTCGGGAAATGATGGCCAAAGGAGGCCATGCCAACTCGCTCACAGGCGCGCTCTTTATTTCTGACATAGGCAGCACTAGCTGGATTATCGCCCACCATCAATACGGCAAGTCCAGGTGGGCGGCCCATTTGAGGCGTGAGCTGCTGGATTTGACGCTTTAAGTCCGCCTGAAGGGACTGGGACAGTAGTTTGCCGTCAAGTAAAGTGAACGAGCCAGTCATGAAGGGTATCCTGTGGGAACGGTGGGTAAGCTACCCTCGATTCTATCGGTCTCGAGTCCTGAGCGGATGACTGGCGAACGAGCCGCGAGGGTTAGGCTAGGGGTAGGCAGGATATCAAGTGAAAATCGCGGTTATTTCGGTTTAGGGTTGAGGTGGAAGGGTGGCATCATGTCGCGAAGGAGAGCCTGTGATAGACAATCCGGTTAATTTTAAGTCTGGCGATCGCGTGCGGTTAGTGGAGCGGCCGCCCTACCTGAAAACAGCGGAACCGATGCCCATGTTACGACCGCCGGATTTGGTGGCGGTGGGCGAAAGTGGGGTGGTGTTAAGTCGCGAGCCGGGGGAGGTTTGGAGTGTCCGGTTTGAGAAGGGCGCTTATTTACTGGCTGGCCGCTATCTCGAGCTGATGGATGCCAACGCTGGGTAATGGGTTCTGAGAGGGTCGGCTCTGGAGTTTGGCGTCAACCCTCCGGCAAAAACGCCGGGGGGCCGACCAGGGAAATGCAGGGAGTCGTTAACCATTGGTCGGCAGCAGCTTGCACCGCAGTGGCGGTGGTGGTTCGAATTTGATCTAGGAAGAGAACATCGTGTTCAATACCCAGACCCAGGTGCGCGTACCAGCCAAACTGATGGGCAATTTGTTGATTGGTTTGTTTTCCCAGGGCATACTGCCCCATCAGTTTACGTTTGGTATTGGCAAGGTCTGGGGTCGCCAGAGGCTGCTCAGCCAGCCGCGCCACTTCTTGACAAAGAAGGTCACGGGCGATCGCGGTATTGGCAGGGGCCGTGCCCAGGTACACCACAAAGTGCGAAGGGTCGAGACGGGTCGGGTAAAATCCTGACACTTCATAGGCCAGCCCCCGCTTTTCCCGCAGTTCGCAAAACAGGCGGCTGGACAGACCACTACAAAGATAGGTACTGAGTAACTTCAGCACTGGATAGGCGGCAGCATGCACAGAAGGTGCGAGAAACCCGACCATCACCGTAGACTGCTGGGTCGGCTTGGGATATGCGCTGTGCTGGACGGTTGGCGGCGGCGGGGCGGGCTGCGTGCTTGAGGGGGACGGCTGCTGCGCTGATATCCCTGGCTGGGTCGAGTCCCAGTCCCCAAATACTTTTTCGACCTGTTTTAGCGCAGCGGCTGGGGCAATATTGCCGGCAATACTGATGGTGGTTCTGGTCGGGTGGAAATATTGGTGGTGAAATTCGCGCAGATGATCGCGGGTGAGGTTTTCCACGCTCTGGGCATTCCCGGCACCGACTTGATGGTAGGGATGCTGGCCATATAAACGTTTGCGGAGCTGCTCTAGCGCTAGACTGAGGGGCTGTTCTTGGCGCGCCCGAATCGACTGCAGGCAGAGTTTTTGCTCTAGGAGAAATTCTGCCGCAGGAAATGAAGGCTGTCGCAGCAGCTCTGCCACGAGGGGCAGCATATCGGCAAAATCTGCGCCAACGGTTTTCAAGCTCAGCAAGCAATAGTCTGGCGCACTGTCGGCACCCAAACTAACCCCAGTTGATTCCACCTGAGCGGCGATTTGCTGGGCCGTTGCGGTTTGGGTGCCTTTGGTGAGCATAGCCGCAACTAAGTTTGAGCAGCCCTCTTGGCCTAAAGGATCTTGAATGCTGCCAGCGGCGACAAAAAACTGAGCGGCCACAATATCGGCCGTGGGATTTTCGGTGATGATGACCGTGAGGCCATTGTCTAAAACAGTACGCTGCGGCGAAAGACGGGTCGGAGCGGCGGAATCGTTCACAATACTAGACGCTATGCAAATTCAGAGTCTGAAGGGTAAAACCTCGATAGCCAATGACCGGGGTCTTGAGAGGCAAGTGGCCGATGACTCTGTCTTGCAGTCTAGCGTGATTGGTCGCCGTACCGTCGAGTTAGGCAACGGTGGTCTGCTGGCGAACACTTTATGTCAGGATAATGCTGAAACATTTACCCTACTGACCTTGCCACCATGACGCAGCCTACCGTCGTCCATGTTCAGGTGCCAGCCACCACCGCCAATATTGGGCCTGGGTTTGACTGCCTGGGGGCTGCCCTAACCCTGCATAATCAATTTCGGTTTCAAGTGGGTCGTGGCGTGGCGGGCGATGCGCCGCCTGTTGTCATTAAAGTGATTGGGGCCGAGGCGGATTGTGTCTCTCAAGCGGCTGATAATTTGGTGTACCGGGCCTTTGTCTATCTTTATCAGCAGCTAGGGCAACAGCCCCCGCCCCTGAATCTAGAGGTGACCTTGGGGGTGCCCCTGGCCCGAGGGCTAGGGAGTTCAGCCACGGCGATTGTGGCTGGATTGGTGGGGGCGAACCTGTTGGCAGGGTCGCCCTATGACACCCCAGCTCTGCTGAAATTTGCGATCGCCCTTGAGGGGCATCCCGATAACGTTGCTCCAGCACTCCTCGGCGGCTGCCAATTGGCGACCTTCGATCAGATCTCCCAAGAATGTCTGCTGTGCTCGATTGCATGGCATTCAGCCATTGTTCCGATTGTCGCTATCCCCGAGTTTGAACTCTCCACTCAAGCCGCGCGTCAAGTGTTACCCCCAAATTGTTCCTATGGTGACGCGATATTTAATGCCGCTCATCTGGGATTACTAATTAAAGGACTAGAGTCAGGCAAGGGGGAATGGCTACGGGTAGCGCTACAGGATTGTCTGCATCAACCCTACCGAATCAATCTGATACCGGGATTCTCAGCGGTATCCCAAGGGGCGATCGCGGCGGGGGCGATGGGGGTTGTCATTAGCGGTGCAGGGCCAACTGTGCTGGCATTGAGTCCGGCTGATCGGACGGAATTGATCGTCCACCAGATGGCAGATGCCTGGAAAACCAGCGGCATTGCTGCTGAAGTTCAGTCCTTGTCTATTGATCAAACGGGGGTTCAGATTCGCATCGAAGCGTGAGCAACAGTCCACCGGAAGCCGTCAATGGTTCCTTCATGACTAACCTGCATGACTAACCTGATTGTTGTCATCTGGCAACAGCTCACCCGATTGCTCATCCGAGACACCCCGGCACAAACTAGCCCATTCGTTTCCTCCCTTGCAGCATATGCCTCAGCCATCCGTGAGAACTGAATATGAGAAGCGTTTGGCCACGCTTCAGGATTGCTTACACCAGCTGCAGCGGGAGAAAGATGCTCTGAGCCTCTCGCAGGTGGTGCTCAACTATCTGCGAACAGGCTTCAAATTTGATTTAATTTGGCTGGCTGCCTACGATGGTGCCTCTAGCACCTTAACCGAACTGAAAGGGTATACAACGGCTGGCAAAACCAATGTTCTACAGCCGAAACAATCGGTGCTACCCGGCGATTTATTCGACCAGGTTTTATTGACGGGCCAGAACTGTGAAATCCCGGATCTCCAGCAGGAGTCCCGTGCCGCAGCCTGGCAAACCGTTGCCCGTCGCCAAAACATTCAAGGCACGCTCATCTTGCCCATTCGCTATCGACAGCAGGCCCTCGGGGTGATGGTCGTGGGTACCAGTTTTTGGGGAGGACATCCCCGTCCCGAAGAACTAATCGAGCTGAAGCTGATCACCGATGCATTTGGTGCAGCGCTGCTCACACTGGCTACCGCTCCTCAATCTGCTGCGGCTCAAAACCCAGACGCTACAGAAGCCCTCCTGGATGGTCTGGGAGCCATTGTGGAAGCACAGTCTTTTGATGCCTGCTTGAAGCAGGTATTGCTGCAAACCTATCAGAAGCTGCTACCCACAAGAGTCTGTTTTTACCGGATCGATCCACACCAGCAACTGTGCCAGCTGCACGAAGTTTATGCCGGGGAAATCAGCCGAGGCCAACGGGGGCGATCGCCCGTTAAGGTAACCGTTCAGCTCCGGGATATTGCTGCCTTTTATCAAGCCTCGCTGCAAACCCAGATTGTGGCCGTTGGCGATGCCCAGAGCGTGATGCAACCGCAGAATGCACCCACACGCCTCATGAGCCTCACCCAGACTCGTTCTTGGCTCAGTGCAGCGATCATGGATCGGCAGCATCTTATCGGATTTCTCGCAGTAGAGAGCACAGAGCCTCGGCTCTGGAGTGAAACTGAGCGGCAGTACATGCAGCTTATGGCTCAGTTCCTCAGCCAAAGTTTGGATAGAGTGAGCCCCGCTGAGCAGGGTAAATCTGAGCAAGGGCAAGCCGGAACTGCGTCTCTCTGGCAGGCCGTTGAACAGGATCCCGCCACCTGGGATAAAACCCTCCAGCGAAGTTTAGAACAGATCGTGCGACAGATGAATGCGCGGTGGGGCGTCATCATCACTTACATCCCGGATGAAGATCTGTATGAAACCCAAGCTCAGGTTTCCCAAAAAAAACAGCACTTTCCAGCCCGACTCCCTGCTTTGAGCGCTGTAGATACCAAGCTCCTCAATCGCAGCGATACACCCGTGGTCATTCAGTCTCTGGAGGACGATCTCCGGCTGCTCAACTGGCGCTCGGCCCTGACGGATGTTGGCATCCGCTCCTGTCTGCTCCTAAAGACCGATGGTGAGCGAGGTCTGCGAACCTACTTTATCCTGGCATCAGAGTTGCCCCGTACCTGGACACAACGCGATCTAGATACCCTCACACCCCTCGTGGAAACCCTGGGCCATAGCCTCAACCGTCGTCGAAACTGGCTCCAGTCTGCGCAACAACAGTCCATGTTGGTTGCCCTCAAGCAGGGGCTTACCCAGATGCAGCAGAGCCGCCAGTTTTCTGATTTATGCAGCAGTGCAACGACCGCGATCCGCCAGTTTTTGGAGGTTCCCTGTCTCATTATTCTGCACTGGACTGAGAACGATACCCATGCTGAAGTTGTGGGCTATGAGAACCAGGCCGATTTTACCCTCAGCTCGGACTTGGCCATTGATTGGAAAACCGATCGATTCATTCAATCGATACTCACCCCATCCCCAGAGCATCTAGCAGAGATGCCACCCATTGGTTTTTGCCACCAGTCTGCCTCAGAGCTGATGGCGCTCACCCAAGGATGGCTCACGGCAGCGGGTGGAGTGCACGGGGTATCGGCTCCCCTAACTTTAGATGCAGCGGCTGCGCCCTTGGGCTTAGTTCTGGCACTGGATCGGCGCTCTCGTCGCTGGTCTGAAGAAACCTTAGCGGGTTTCCAGTTTTTAGTCCGGGAATTTACGGCCCATTGCCAAACCCACATCATCACCCAGCAGCTCACGCAACGACAGCAGGTGTTAGAGTCGCTGAACTGGTATAAGCAGCGGCAGTTAGAAGCAATTTCGCGACTGTGGACGGAACAAACGGCACACTTGCCGATATTTGACACCGTGCCGACCGGACGTCCAGCAGGACTGCGGGGCCTGAAACATACGTCCCAAAATCCGATCGATCAGCTTCGTAAAGGATTTCAGTCTCTGGATGTGGTCTTAAAAACGGAGGCGTGGCAATTGGACGATGCTCCGGCTGCGGTACCAGCCGCAACGCTGTTACGGCGATCGCTAGAACGGATCGAACCCGTTGTGAAGGATCGTCAGCTCTGGACTCAGGTGCATAACCTGACCACCAATGTGATGCTGCATGCCCCGGCCCAAAAATTGGAGCTGGTGCTGGTGGAACTCTTGCTAGCTGCCTGTTATCGTTCAAAGGTCGGCGATCGCGTTGATATATGGTGCCGTGCCCTCCAGGAGAATTGGGTGGAGCTGTCCATTACCGATCAGGGTCGGTTGAACCCCTATCTGGTTCAGGCCCTCAGCAATTCAGATGGATTGAACCTCAGCAATAATGCCATGCTGCAAGATTCACCGGGTGTGCACTTCAAGGTCTGCCGTTCTTTGGTGGAATCTTGGAAGGGTCGGTTTGAGCTGGCCCAGCTCGAGGATGGTCGCGCCTTAAGCCGCTTGATTTTGCCTCTGACAGCCTGACGCCACGAGATGCTGCGGGATGCCAGTGAAGCAGGATAAAAACTCAGGATTTTTTGGGGTGTTGCCAGGCTGCATACAGCAATAAGAGTGCCAGTAGACCATAGCTCAAGGCCCACGTTGCCCCACTTCCCCAGCCCAGCTGGATGACCGTATCAGCAACCGTCCACTGATAGCTGTGGATCAGCCCCACCCAGGCCAAGGCGGCGGCGGCCACTGCCCAGCAGGCAGCTTGGCCGAAGCGTTGCTCAATGATGTAAACGGTAATCGCAGCCAAAATCATCGCGGAAAAGACAAAGCCCTGCTCTAGGGCAAAGGCCCCGTCAATATAGGTGTCACTCAAGTAGAATTTGGGCACCAGCTCAGGCGTAAAGGGAGCTTCAGGGGTGCCTAAGCCCGCTGCCCGCAAGCTGTTCTTCGCGATTAATGCGCCCCAGCCCGCAATCCCAGGCAGTAGCCCTACCACCACCGCTGGAGCATGGGTTTGCGGGGTTGCCGTAAAGCTTTGGGCCACAATCACAATGCCAATCCAGAGCACAATGGCCATGCCAGCATCTACCGGCACCAGGTAGGTTAAGAGGCCCAGGGTGCCGCTTAAGCACAGGAGCCCAATCACCAGACCGTTGAGCCAGGAATAGCCAATGCGTGCGCCCATTTCTTTCCAGCCCGGATGACCAATGTAAATGGTTGTCGGGAAGCAAGAGCCGCAAACGGCGGCCACTAAGGTGCCAATGCCGTTGGCGGCGAGGGAGGGGGCCGTAGGATAGCGATCTCCACTGGCCTCGGCGCTTTCCAGGTTTTGGAGGCTGCCAATCAGATTAAAGAGCCCCATCGGCAAAATAATGCTGAAGAAGCTCAGCAACACGCCCCGTTCCTCCCAAATGGCCCCAAGCCAGAGGTGAGGTAAATGAAGGCCCAAGGGCTGTACTGCGGTTTGCAAGCGGGCAAGATCCCACTGCACTAGCCCAGTCCCCCAAGCTAGGCCGATTCCCAGCAAGACCGCCAGTAAGCCGCCTGGGATGCCAAATCGCACTTTGCCGAAGTAGGTGAGTAAGATCACCCCTAGAGGCACGATGCCCACCAGGGGATGGGCGTAGGTTCGAAACACAAAGCCAATGGCAATAAAGGTCAGGGCGATGCCCGACAGGGTGGAGAGCATAGCCGCTCGCGGGGCAATCTGTCGCAGACGCTCCCCTAACCAAGCGCCCCCAAGTTCAACCAGCCCCGATCCCAGACAGGCTACGAGGCCCGCTTTCCAGGCTAGCTCTGCCGCTGCCTCCGGGGCTAACCCCTGGGCGATCGCCGTTAACTTAACGGGTAACATCACCAGAAAAATGTAGGCAAAGAGGCTCAGGGTATTGATGCCGTAGGGCAGTGCCGTTAAGTCAGAACGGCCTTCTTTTTGCCCTTGACAAAAAGCCTGCCAGCTATAGTAGCCATTCCCGACCATTAGGCTAAGCGCAACTGCGGGCAGCACCCGGCCATAGAGCAGCTCTGGGGTAAAGCCCAGCACCCCCTGACACAGGCCCACAATCAGCAACAGCTGAATTAAATTGTCGAGGGCCAACCCAAAAAAACCATCCACATCGCGTCGCACAAACCACTGCGGCTGAGCTGGGGTTACTGCCATTTAGTCTGTCTCCCGAGTTTGCATGGCAGTCATTAAAGCAGACTGGCAGACAACCTGGTAGAGCTGACGGAGGGCTTCGAGTTCTTTTTGAGGAGGGGCAGATGAGGCCTTGGGCTTGCCCCCCGAGGCAGGCGGCAGCGGCAGCGGCCCGAGCCGATCCAGGACAGTCTCTGAACTGGGGGGCGGCACAATCACCACCAGGGAAGGATCCAGCTGTCCAGGATAGCGCCAAAACCTGTCTTGAAAATGCTGCAACGCTGGATCAACGGCTGGGGATGCAGCGAGCTGGGTGGATTCAGTGTCAGCAGATTCTGACTGGCTGCGGAGCTGGCGGAGGGTTTCGAGAATGACGGCTTGAGAGCGCCCGCGCAGCTGAAATAAGATGAAAGGGTCTTCACTGAAGTAGTGCCCCAGGAGATAATAAACGGCCCCAATGTGCTTGCAGGGATTGACGGGGTCGGGGCAATCGCAGGTGCTGTGAATGTCAAATTTACTGAGCGGGAATAAACTTAAGCCGCTCGCCGTAAAGGCTTCTTCGATGTTTTGGGGCATCTCTCCGGCCAGGAGCTTGGCGGCGAAAATGGCCCGTTGCGACAGCTCCTCGATAACGTAATGCCATTGTTCATCGTCAAAAGCATCCAGCCCCAGCGAGACCTGGTACGGTTCCGGGGCCGTTCCCTGCACCTGCGCGCTAACCTGTGGCCCGTTGAATTCCAGCTGCAACACGCGGCCTTCCCGGACATAGTTTCTCGCCCGCTCGAGCCGCCGCCGCCAGCCAAAGGACTCTAAAACATCAATCCATCGCTGTGACCACCATTCACGCTCGGCAATGGGCGCATAGGTCTCGGTCGATGGGGGAAAGGCGTTGGCATCCATGGTGATCTCCTGACCAGCACTGGGAAAAGCGATCGCACCCTATCGCACCTGACATCCCAGGGTGACTGTCCTTAGCATAGACTGCTGGTGCCGGGGCTTAAGAACGCCCCTCAGTTTGCCAGCTGACCCATGAGGACTCGCACATCCGTAACCTGCCCGGTGACTGCGGCGG
>CAZXWR010000126.1:0-10705 GCA_964644325.1 uncultured bacterium | reverse complement strand
CAAAACGCGAGTGCGCGATCGCTTTACCATTGCGGCCCCGGTGGCCGGTCGTCTGGCGCGGATTACTCTAGATCCAGGGGATGCGGTGCAGCAGGGAACGGTGGTGGCGCGCATTGACCCATTGCCCCTGAGTACCCAGGTGCAGGCAGCTCAGGCCCGACTCCGGGAACTCCGCGCCCAGCTGACCGGGGTTGAAACGCAACGTCCTAAACCTGCGGCCCTGGATCAGGCTGAGGCCCAAATCAATGCCGCGATCGCCAGCCAACGGCAAGCTGAAGCCCGACTTCAGGAAGCTGAAGCGACTTTGGCCCAGGCCAACCGCGATCGCCAGCGAGCCCAGGAATTAGAAGCGGCGGGGGCACAGTCCCGCAAGGCCCGCGAGGAGGCTGAACTTGCAGCAACACAGCGTCAGCAGGAAGTTAAGGCGGCTCAACGGCAGGTAGAAACAGCGATCGCCACGGTTGCGGCGGCGCGAAAATCGCTTGCGATCTTACAGGCTGAGCAGCAGGATCCAGACTATCTTCAGGAGGTGTATCGGGCGCAAATTGCCAGCACGGAGGCGACCTTGATTAACCTGGCAGACGAAGCCCGACGCACCAATGTGCGCGCCCCTGAGACCGGGAAAGTGTTGCGGGTTCTGCAAGAAAGTGCCCGCGTCGTGCAAGCGGGCGATCCGTTACTAGAGTTGGGAAATGCGGCTCAGCTGGAGCTGGTCGTGGATATCCTCTCCACCGATGCAGTGCGGGTCGAACCGGGCGACCTGATTCAAGTTGAACAGTGGGGCGGGGAACAACCCCTCCAGGCCCAGGTGCGCTACGTTGAACCAGCGGCGTTTACGGAAGTTTCGGCGCTGGGGGTCGAAGAACAGCGAGTCAATGTCATTGCCGATTTTGTGGGGCCGTCACAAGCATTGGGGGATGGGTATCGGGTGGAAGCCCGCATCGTGGTATGGGAGGGCAACAATGTTTTGAAGGTGCCCTTGAGCGCTCTCTTCCGGTGTCAAGAACAGGCCTGGTGTACGTTTGTAGCGGAGAACGGAAAGGCGCAGCAACGGCAGGTGGTCGTCAGCCAGCGCAGCGATTTAGAGGCCGCGATCGCCCGAGGTTTACGGGCCGGAGACCAGGTCATCCTGCACCCCCCGGAACAGATCAAATCGGGTCAAAGCATTCGCGATCGCACTTAGGAATGCAAATGCGCTGCCACAATGGCTGAGACAATCTCTGGCGTAACCCTGCGATACCAGACTTCATCGGGCAAAACTAGCACCATGGGGCCATTCCCGCAGTGACCTAGACAACCAGACGGCTCCAGTTGAAGGGCGGGTTCGGCGAGCTCTTGAAACCTTTTGAGGACGGCACCAGACCCCTGTCGCCGACAAGTCAAGTTTTGACAAATAACTGCGGTGGTGTTTTGAAATTTCTCTTCCATCGGCAGGTTAATCCGTGGCTGACAACATTCGATGCTGATAAACACCCGAGTGGTGGAGCCTGCCAGCGGCTCCGGCATCGAGATCACAGGGTGACTAACGTCGCCCCCAAAATTACAGCGGCGATCGCACTCAAAATGCCCATGAGTCCGGCAGGCATCCACTTTTGGGTTTTCCGAAATCGTTGCCCGAAGACGATCAACAGCGCAATGGCGATCGCCAGCGCCAGCGCTATCCCCCGCCTAGGGAATACTGAGCCATTCCCCGCGCCACCAGTAACATTGCGGCACTGCCCAGGCCACTGCCGAGGGAAACCTTGCTGTTGCTTTTGACATAGCCCATGATGCCACCCCCCGCGATCAAAAGGGCATAGATGACAATGGTCGTCAGGCTCAGTGAAATCATTTCAGGCTTGCTCCAGCCACAGTTTTCCGTGCAGGATCGTTAATGTTTGGCCTGCGGATCTCGCCACCTAGAGCGAGAAATTTTTGTCAAACTCGCTGCGGGTCATGGGTTGTGACACCTCCAGCCCTTCACCCCCCAAGACTGTCAGAGGCTCGCCCTCAATTGAAATCCAAACCGACTGTTGCGGATCAAGGCTGCTGGCCGTGTAAATCGCTTGACCTAAACGACCCTGCATTGAGGCACTGCCGCCCCCTTCCTTAAAGGACTCGCTAAAGTCAACATGAACGCCATCCGGCTTCACTGCCAAGGACTTCAACTCGGTACCCTGAGGAATGGCGCTACTCACGTCCGCATTAGCAGGCCCCTTCAATAACCGTTCAATCCCGGCCTTCAATTGTGCTTCGGGTGTGGATAGATTCCCATCCAGCGCCACTTTGGACGGACGCAGCTCTAGCTTACTGTCCGCTGCACTGAGCCAGTACACCTCCACCTGAGCGGCTTCGGCACCGGGTTCCGCTGGCTCAACTGGCTCTGTTGGCGAGTCGTCAGGAACGACAGGCTCGGTGGGAGAAGGCTCTGGGGAGGGTGATGAGACACTCGGGGGACTGTCGCTGAGTTGACAGCCCGACAAGACAAGGGGCACTGTTGCAACAGCGACACAGGCCAGCACGCCCAGCATGCGCACGCGAGAGTTGACCATATAATCCCAAATTCCTCCACTCCACTAGTTATAGGATACTGTTTCGCCCTTCTCCCCGGACTGCTTAAACTAGGCTGGGGTTCCAATCTGCATTTGCTCTCGGTCGGTTAATCCACCACCTCACAGGCCGATTCTTTCCAGCCCACCAGGGTGAGGACAACCTCGGCCAAGGTGAGTTCCACCCTGGCGTGGTCGGCGCGTTTGACCACTTCAACCTTGCCATCCTTGAGCGATCGCCCGGTCACAATCCGATAGGGAATGCCCAACAGGTCAGCGTCTTTGAACTTCACCCCAGCCCGCTCGTTGCGGTCATCGAGAACCGTTTCGACCCCGGCTGTGTTCAGTTCCGCGTAAAGCTGTTCGGCAGCAGCCACCTGATCCGCAGCATTCAGGTTGGGAATCACCACCACCGCCTGATAGGGGGCGATCGCCACCGGCCAGATGATGCCATCTTTATCGTGGGACTGCTCCACTGCGGCCTGGGCTAACCGCGATACCCCGACACCATAGCAACCCATGTGGAGCGGCAGATCTTCCCCTTGTTCGCTGGTATAGGTCGCGTTCATAGCCTGGGAATATTTGGTGCCCAGCTGAAAAATATGGCCAATTTCAATCCCGCGTGCACTCTGTAGGGTTTGGCTGGCATCATGGAGCGCGCGATCGCCCACCCGAGCCTTGCGCACATCCACCTGGAGGGTGGGCAACTTAAGGTCTGTCCCCCAGTTTGCCCCCACCACATGGGTCTCCAGTTGATTGGCCCCGGTTACAAAATTTTGCAGCGTTGTCGCCGTCCCATCGACCAGGCGCAAAAACTGGGGCGCCATAGATGGCGCAGGTTTAATAGAGTCATCCGACAAATCGGGGCCAATGTAGCCCAGGGGCAGCGGCTGCGCCGCCCATGCCTGCTGCCGATCCGCATCCGGTACCGCCAAGGCCAAGACCGCAGCCCCGCCATACCGATCCGCAACCTTCACCAGCTCGTTTTGCAGCTTCACCTCATTGATATCCTGGTCGCCCCGAATGCTCACCAGCACCAGCACAGTTGTGCCGCTATCAAAGGTCGCTTGGTATATAACATTCTTGACAATTTGAGTGGGAGAGCAGTCCAGGTACGCTGCTAGGGCAGCAATCGTGGGTGTATTGGGCGTAGCGCGCTTCTCTAGCGTTTCAAAGGGCGAAGGCACCGCATCCACAGGAAGCGCCGCCGCCTTTTCCACATTGGCTGCATACTTACCATCTGCGGTGTAGAGCACTTCATCTTCCCCCGCCTCCGCCAGTACCATAAACTCCTGAGAACCAGAGCCCCCAATCGCGCCAGAGTCAGCATCCACCACCCGGTAAACCAGCCCACAGCGGCTCAGGATACGGCAGTAGGCCCGGTGCATCTTGGCATAGGACACCTTCAGGGCTTCAGCATCCGCATCAAAGGAATAGGCATCCTTCATGATGAATTCCCGACCCCGCATCAGGCCAAAGCGCGGTCGAATCTCATCCCGGAACTTGGTTTGGATCTGGTAGAGATTCACGGGAAGCTGCCGATAGGAGCGGATCATCTCGCGGGCGATCGCGGTTATCACCTCTTCATGGGTTGGCCCCAGCCCCAACTGACGCTCCTGGCGATCGGTGAGGGCAAACATGATGCCCTCAGCCTTGGTGTAGGTCTCCCAGCGACCCGACTCCTGCCAGAGTTCGGCGGGCTGAATTTGCGGCAGCAAACATTCTTGCGCCCCAGCAGCATTCATTTCCTCGCGCACAATCTGCATCACCTTTTGCAGGACGCGCCACATCCAGGGCAAATAGGCATAGACCCCACTCCCAATGCGGCGAATATAGCCTGCCCGCAGCAACAGTTTATGACTGGGAATTTCGGCCTCAGCTGGATCTTCTCGCAGCGTTACCAGCAAGATTTGGGATAGGCGCATTGCGTTCTCTACAGCAACAGATGAAAAGGATGGGGCAAGCAGGCAAGGGAATAACGCGCTGAGCGCAGCCCGTAAAATTAGCCTATCATTGCCGCTCTCACTCCTAGCATGATCTAATCTCGATTTCCGCCGGGAGTGCTGTCATGGCTGCAATGAATCTGCAATGAATCGTGAGGCCCTTCAAACCGTACTGGCAAAGCCACAGCCCTCTGGCGGCACAGATTTCTGGCGTAGCGCCGCTGGCGTTAGCGGAGTGCGGTAAAGTGACAGATATGGATGATGACAACACCCCCAATTTGCTGAGTTCCAACGCTGCATCGAACCCATCGCCCGACCCGCACCCCCAGCCAGAGGATATCGGGACACCCGACGAAGCCCCTGATGTTGAAGAACTCTTGGCCTTGCTGCGTGCGGATGAAGTACCCCAGCGCATCGTCGCCGTTCGTGCCTTTTGCGAAATCCAAGAGTCGCGGGCTGTTCCTTACCTGATCCGCTTTCTCCAGGACAGCTGCCCCCTGATTCGAGTGAGTGCGGCCTACGCCATCGGCCGCAACCCCAGTCCGGATGGGGTTGAACCCTTAATTCAGCAATACCATCAAGACTGGAACGGCTATGTCCGCAAGGGCGTGGTGTGGGCCTTGGGGAACTGCCGAGATGCCCGAGCGCTGCCCCCGCTCCTGGAAGCGCTCCAAACCGATATCTCTGCCGTGCGGCTTTGGGCTGCCAGTTCCTTGGGGCAGATGAGCACGGTCAATAGTGCTGTCGCGGCCCAGGCCATCCCCGCCGTACTGCATGCCCTCAACCACGATCTGCTGCCAGCCGTACGCAGCAACTGTGCTTGGGCGTTGGGGCAGCTTTGTCAGACTGTCGCGATGGATGGTGACTACCGTCAGGCGATCGCGGCTTTAATTACGGCCTTATCCGATCCAGACTTGGGGGTTCAGGAAGATGCGAGAGCCGCGCTTTTGAAGCTGGGTGACCCCACCGGACTGCAAGCCATTGAAGACTTAGAGGCGGAAGGACTGCTTTAGGGTTTGACGCACCGCCCAGTTCTCTTTAATCCACGATCCCTAAAGGCTGCTTCCCTAGGGGGCGACGGCTGGGAATTCCCGCAGCTCTAGGGTACTGGGGGGGCGTGGGATGCGTTTTCTTGAGGTACAGGCAGTGGCGCTGACTGTGGGAGAGGGGGGTCTCGCTGGCCTGCACCTGGATCAGTTCTCCTCCGAGCTGGCCCAGAGCCTGCTGTAGGGCTTGCGCTTCTGGATCCGCCCACTGGCCGCGATAGAGCACGGCGGTGCCCCCCTGTTTGATCAAGGGTAGGGCATACTCGGCACAGCACACGGCTGGCCCCACGGCGCGAATCAAGGCTACATCAAAGCGATCGCGGTAGGCAGCATCCTGCCCGATGGTTTCGGCACGGGCACAGTGGGGCGTCACCTGCTGCAGCTTCAGGGTATCCGAGAGGGTTTGTAAACAGGCTACTTTTTTGTGGGTGGCATCCAGCAGGGTCAGGTGCCACTCGGGGAGAGCGATCGCCACCGGAAATCCCGGAAACCCACCACCCGTCCCAATATCAATCACATCCAGCGCCCCCCTTGTGGCGATCGCCCCCGGTGCAGCAGCCGGCACCAGCCAAGGCTGTACCCCCCAGAGCGAATCCCAGAGGTGTTTTTCCCAGAAATCAGCGGGGCTGGTGATGCGCGTTAGATTGACCGTGGCATTCAGCCGCACCAGTTCGGCAAACAGCTGCTGAAACTGCACCTCTTGCTCTGCACTCGGGCACCAGCCTAAGGTTGATGACCACTGGGTCGTGAAATCAGACAAGGATACATCAACAGACATAGGGAAAAACCAAAGAGAGCCGCCGATTCAAAGACTGGTTGTCAAGGGCTGGTTGTCAAGGACTGGTTGCTGGGGGCACCGACTGCAATGGATCGAGGGCATTACTTTTGAGACGTCCCTGGAGTTCAGCGGGACTAACCGCCTCGATGCGGCCATGCTCAATAATCCAGCAGCGATCGGCGATCGCCATCAGTTCCGTCGGCTCATGGGTCACCACCAGCAAACTCCAATGTTCTTTGAGCTTGCGCAGCACATGGATCAACTGACGACGCATCGACCAGTCTAGACCCGCCGTGGGTTCATCCAGCAACAAAAGATGGGGTTGGCGAATCAGCTGCACCGCCAGGGAAAGCCGCCGTTGCTGCCCGCCGCTCAAAGATTGCGGCGGCGTGTACAGCGAGAGCGCGCCCAGACCCACCTCCTGGAGTGCCTGGTGCACCTGCTCTGAAGACAGCTCAGGATGGCCTAACCGGAGTTCTTCCAGAATCGTGCCACCACAAAAATGCCGTTCTGGAAACTGAAAGACCAGGCCAGCCAGCTGCTGCAAATGGGACGCGGTGAGGGCTTGTCGCCGCCAGTGCAGCTCCCCCGACGAAGCCGAGACCAAACCTGCAATAATTTCTAAGAGCGTACTTTTCCCAGATCCACTCGGCCCAACAATCAGACCCAACTCCTGAGGCGCTAGCTCTAGCTGCACATCCTGCAAAATCGCTTCAGCCGTTGCGGGCGGATGGTAGCTCAGATTTTTGATATAAAGCATTGGGAGCCGATGCCAAAAGAGCCGGATCGGACAGCGTCTCAACGGGCAGGTTGGGTATTGTTCAATCCTGGGCTATTCTAGCTCAAGACAGCACAGCCCAACCGCGCTCAAATCACGACAGGCCCAAACTACGTCACCATGAATGTTCAGTTTCGCGAAGTAAATCCGTTTGACCTGTGGATTTGGATCAAATTTGAAACCGTGCCGTCGGAACAAGAAAAGCTGTACCTCGAACAGGTGTTTGAATCCTGGTTTTGCCTGGGTAAACTGGGTGGCTTTAATGCCGAAAACCTGCAGGTACAGGATGCTGGACTGGAGTTGAGCTACCTCGACTATGATAGCGAGGGTCAGGGCAGCCTCATGACCCTCATGCACAACATGGGAGACTTTGAGTACGAAGGCTACTGGGCACGCTGTTGGTTTGACCTCGGCACCAGCGACGCGATCGCCCTGGATATCCTCATTCAGTCACTCCAGCAGCTCAACCAAGACTACATCACCCTGGAAGCGCTCATTATTGGTGGCGAGAATGAAGATTGGACTGTTGAAGGGAGTGAGAGCTGCTCAACCTTCTATGCAGACGACTAGACCCCAGAAGCCGCACGCGCCCATCAAGCGGTATCGGGTCAGTAATGCCTCATTCATTCCGCGTTCAAGTCAATCATCGCCGCTGCTAGCGGAACATGATGCTCACGGAACTATCTTCATGGATGCGCCAGATGGTTTCGCCAATAATGTTCGCGACCGATAGTACCCGCAACTGTGGAAAGCGACAGTCCTCTGGAATCGGAATCGTATTAGTGACAATTACCTCTTCAAACACCCCGCTCGAGAGCCGCTGCGTTGCCGGAGGGGAAAATACCGCATGGGTGGCACAGGCATACACCTCTCTAGCCCCTTCCTGCTTCAGTAAACGAGCCGCCTCAGAAATGGTGCCGCCCGTATCAATCATGTCATCCACCAAAACCGCTGTCTTGCCCGACACGTCCCCAATGACATTCATGACCTCCGCTACATTGTGAGCCTGACGCCGCTTATCGATGATTGCAAGGGGCGCATCATCTAATTTCTTCGCAAACGCCCGCGCCCGCGCTACACCGCCCACATCCGGAGAAACCACCACTAGATCCTGAAGTTGTTTTTGCTTGAGATACTCCAGAATACTCGGCGACCCGTAGACATGATCGACTGGGATATCAAAATAGCCCTGAATTTGGGCTGAGTGTAAATCCATTGCCAGAACCCGACTGGCCCCTGCCTGGGTAATTAAGTTAGCCACTAACTTAGCCGTAATGGCTTCTCGACCCGCCGTTTTTCGATCGGCACGAGCATAGCCGTAATAGGGCAGCACCGCCGTCACCTGCCGAGCCGAAGCCCGACGGCAAGCGTCGATCATAATCAACAGCTCCATCAAGTTACCGTTGACCGGATTACAGGTTGGCTGCACCAGGTAAACATCGCAGCCACGGATTGACTCTTGGATTTGAACGTACAGTTCGCCATCGGCAAACCGCTTCAGCACCATCGGGCCAAGGTCAACACCCAGATACCGGGCTACTTCCTGGGCAAGGGTACAATTTGAGGAACCGGAAAAAACTTTGAGCCGACTATTCTCTGCAACAACAGGCAAGGACGATTGCTGGGGCAAGGTCGCAGTACGAATCACGGCATATTCCTAACGCATATTCAATGGCAATCTTAGCATTCCATCTCTAAAACTGCGCACCGAAAAATCACGGAAAGGAGAAATAATCTGAATGTACAGACTCATCTGCCTTTCCGAGTGTGGCACACACAGTCACCTTCGATTGAGCATAAATGCTTACGCCAAGTGTGGTGATTATTTAATACTTTTTTGCTTTTTCGGAAACCCCTGAATCCCAGGTATTCCTCTGCTCTGGGTTAAACAGGACTTTACTTGGTGGTGCCGCCACCGGGGCGTCTACGCTGCAAGAATTCAGGAATATCAAGAGGCGTCGGGCCTTTCTTGGCAGAATTGCGAACCGTGCTACTTTCAGGTGGTTTGGGATTGTTAGCCTCCGAATTCCCTCGGGCTTTGGCCGTCGTGCCGGGAGCATTGAGATCTTCAATCCCAGAAAATCCGGTGGCAATTACCGTGATCTGGACTTCACCCTGACGCTGTTCATCAATGACTGCCCCAAAAATAATGTTGGCATTGGCATCAACCACGTCATAAATGGTGTCAGCTGCTGTACTGACTTCATGGAGTGATAGATCGTTGCCCCCCGTGATGTTAAAGACAACGCCTTTTGCACCCCGAATCGAAGACTCTAAAAGGGGTGAGTCAATAGCCGCGATCGCTGCTTCCTGGGCTCTGCCCTTGCCGGAAGCGACACCCACCCCCATCAATGCCGAGCCAGCATCTGCCATCACCGTGCGCACATCCGCAAAGTCAACATTCACCAGTCCGGGAATGTTGATGATATCTGAGATGCCTTGAACCCCCTGTCTCAAAATATCGTCGGCGACCCGAAAAGCCTCTTGAACCGGGGTCTGTTCAGAAATAACCGACAAAATTTTGTCGTTCGGAATGGTAATCAGGGTGTCCACGCGGCCCTGAAGGGATGAGAGCCCTTCCTCAGCTTGATGGATTCGCCGCCGTCCTTCAAAGGTAAACGGTCGGGTAATGACGCCAACAGTCAGCGCCCCCATCTCTTTGGCAATTTCAGCGACGATCGGGGCGGCGCCAGTGCCCGTGCCGCCCCCCATGCCGCAGGTGATAAAGACCAGATCAGCGCCAGCCAGCGCGGCCATAATCTCATCGCGGGACTCTTCGGCTGCTTTTTGTCCAATGGCGGGGTTACCGCCCGCCCCCAGCCCACGGGTCAATTTTTGACCCACCTGGAGCAATTTAGGCGCAGTGGACTGTTCGAGGGCTTGGGCATCGGTGTTGATGGCCCAAAACTCAACACCCGAGAGGTTGCTGGCAACCATGCGGTTGACCGCATTGCCACCGCCACCACCAACGCCGACAACTTTGATATTTGCAGACCCGTGTAACACCAGTTCTTCCACCCCTTGAGGATTACGTGCAGGGACACCGTAGCGATCTTGGGTCACTCGGGCTTCAAAATTAGAATTATCCGACTCACGACGACCTGGATTGGGCGTACTAGAGAAGCCTGAAGCATGCTCTGCCGCACCGCGAGGTTCCAAGTCACTAAAGATGTCTTCAAAAGGGCTATGTTGATTTTGGTCTTCAGGCGTCATTGGACGAGGTACTAGGAGGGTCGTTTCTGGGAGTTCGGTAACTCAACTATAGGGCAAGTTCACTCGAAAACCAATTAACTGAACTGTAGCCTCAGAGTAGTGTTCGGTTTCGTGATTTTGCTGCTTTTCGCAACTGCCATTTCAAGAAGGACTTTGTTCCTTTTTGCTGGGCGGGGGCGGATTTAATTCCACAATCGGGTCATTAGGATTCTCAATATCGATGTATTTGATCCGTTGCAGGTCTAAAGCCTGGGGCAGCGATCGCAGTTCATCCAAGGCCACCAGCTGCTGGGGCAGCTTCGGACTCAACGTGCCCAGGTGAACTTGACCGAGTTCTGTCTTTAAGGACAAATTTTTGGCATTGCTCCAGTCTACCTCTTGAATTTTGACCGGGCTTTGACTGAGGGTTTGATAGATCT
>CAZXWR010000125.1:0-10789 GCA_964644325.1 uncultured bacterium | reverse complement strand
CACCAGGCTATCTAAAATACCAACCTCATATCCTTTATTCGACAAGTACAGCGCTGTTGCCCAGCCGCAGTACCCATCACCGCCAATTACAAGGACTTTCATATTGCCCATTTCTGCTAGAGGTCTACAGGCCTAACAGCCTCCTAATCAAAGTACCAGGAATAGTCCCGATTGAGCAGGCCGATCAAAAAAACTTTTTGCCATGCAATGCTCAATGAGTAAGGGTTTTAAGGATAGGTTAAAGGACTGTCGGCGGCGGCACCAGCCACTTCAGACAGAGATCAGCGGCCCCTTGGAATACCGCTACAGCGCGACTTCATCGGCGAAGCTGACCCGCTGAATGAACTGAAATGGACCTGCAATTGACCCCCAAACTCGCTCGTCGGTTTCGAGATGTCGGCCTCGATCCAGGCTTAAAAATGAGCCGTTGCTGACATCAATTTCGTTGTCAAGGTAGGTATCCTGACCTTTCCAGGTAACTTTGCAGCCTTTTCCGGGCTGAATCCGACCTTTAAAGCTACTTCCCGTCCAATCGACCCACATATCACAGCCCGGCATGGCGACCAAATCCTCCGGAGCGAGTTGGGCCAACTGGTCAAGGTTACGGGCTGCCCCCCGGAACTTTTCTTCGTTCGCAACGGTGTAGTTCCGCAGTAAAATGCGATCGTCGCTGGGCAATAGCTCCAAGATTCGCAGGCGGTAGGGCTGGTCGAGGGCCATTTCGTAGGCCTGCTCTAAGAAGAGGCAGGGGCCTTCCAGAAAACGGGCGGGCAGGGGGCGCATACAAACGCGGATATGGGCAAAGAAGGGCGGATTGTCGAAGGCCTGCTCACGATTGCAAAAATCACCGGCCATCCAACGCGAAAGGGTGGCCGTGTCAGTCGGGTGCGTCATGCTGGGTGCAGTGAAGTTTGAGATCAAATCGGGAAACGTCAATGGTTTCTATTTTACGAGCTTGTGGTCGATCCGCTGCGGTCAGGCAATCTGAGCGGTTGCTACGGGTAAGCCACCATACCGCCGCTTGCGTTGTTGATAGTGACGTAGGGCTTGCTGAAATTCAGACGGGGTAAAGTCGGGCCACAGAGTTTGTGTAAAGTAAAACTCCGTGTAGGCCAGCTGCCAGAGCAGGTAGTTACTCAGGCGATATTCACCGCTGGTGCGGATCAGCAAGTCGGGGTCGGGCAGGTCGTGGGTATACAGGTACTGGGCAATTAAGGCATCGTTGACGGCCTGGGGATGCAGGCGACCCTGATGAATTTGAGTGGCGATCGCCTGACAAGCTCGGGTCAGTTCGGCCCGACTGCCGTAGTTGACAGCGACCGTAAAATGAACGGCGGTGTTCTGGGCCGTGGCAGTCATGGCCTGGATCATTTGATCCTGAAGGGCCTGGGGCAAGGCGGACAAATCACCAATAAACCGGAGGCGGATCCCTTCCTGACACATGGATTCAAGTTCACGGTGCAGTAAGCGATCGAAAAGCTTGAGCAAAAATGACACCTCCGGCAGCGGTCGCTGCCAGTTTTCGGTGGAAAAGGCGTAGGTGGTTAAGTAGGGAATTTGCCAGTCTTTGCAGCAGCGCACTAAATGCTTCAGGGTTTTAGCTCCCTGGCGATGCCCAGCGATGCGGGGCAATCCCTGGCGCTCGGCCCAGCGACCATTCCCGTCCATGATGATGGCAACGTGCTGGGGAAGTGTATGGGGGTTTAGCTCAGGGGGCAGGGGCAGTGGATTTCGGGCAGACATGGTCATCACCAATCGCAACAACAGGAACAAGCGAGATAGATAAAGGGCGATCGCCCTGTCATGATTCAGGGTGTGAGGGGCTCACCCAATAGGCGGTTGAGCGCAGCTGGCGTTAGACGGTGATTCCAGGCCCAGAAAGCCCCCAACACAGCATGGGCCGTTGCCAGGAAGGTCACTTTATTGCGCCAAGACCAGGCTTCCCAGTGCAGCGTTAAGGTCATGCGCTGGAGGGTGTGCCAGAAACTGCTGGAGCTGCGCCGCATCAGCTTCTGAAGTGCCGACCGTGAAAGAGCTTGGGCAACCGTCAGGCCAGAGGTATGGGGATACAGCCAGCGGCCAAAACCCCAGAATTTCGTCAGGTGGTTCACTTCATCCAGCAGCAGCTCTCGAAACACAGCCTGAAGGGGCCCGGTGGAGTGCACCATCAACCACAGATAGAGGCAGGTGGCACCATATTCAGTCGCAATGCGGTGCAGTCCATGCTGGTACAGATCTGCGGCAGCATCCACCTGTGGCCGATAGGGTTTCGGGGTTGGAGCCACAACCCTCAGCTTCAAGCCTGTGAGTTGGGTGTAAATTCGTTGCAGCGCCGGGGAATGTTGGCGCTCTTCTTTTTCCCACAGACCCGGTTCAATCAATCTGCCCTGGGCATCCACACGTCCCCCCACAAAACAGGCCATGGCCGGGGAGAGGGGCGCGAGGTATTGGCGGCTAGCTTGGGTGTAGCCCCGAATCGGGTCTTCCGTATCGGCAGCCCCCCCGAGAATCGCAAGCAACACCAGGGGGTCGATGCGACAGAGTTGCTGCACCGATATCTGATGCCAAGCGATGGGTTGCCAAGGTCGCGGCTGTGGATTCGCCCACTGCTGCGGCAGGTCAGCAAGGCGATCGCCCAGGGACTGGGGGTTCAGGTAGCGGGCAACCAGGGTTTTGATCCGGGTCTGGAGCAGGGCAAGCGTGGGGTCTGCATCCCAAGGCCCAGCCAAGTCAAGGGACGCAGAAGACTGGGACTGGGGCAAAGTTCGGGATAAGGCAAGGGTAGACATAGCGCAATCCTCATGGGGGCGATGGCAGTCTCTAGACTACGAGGATGTCTTGCCGAACGTCAGTCGGCCTGAGTCGGCGGTTTGCCCCCGAACCAAGACGGAAAAAGTCGGATGCGGCCTGACTCGCCCAGCCCAAGGCTAGACCAGGAGCATGGACAATCAAATTTAAGATAGGGAAAGTCCCATGCCGCCCCATCGCGTGCCCTATGATGCCGAGTCCATCCCGCCTGCCCCCCCACGTTGCGTCCCGAATGGAGGCGGTACAGACCCCGATTATTCCGGTGGTCGCCGATTTGATTCGACAGCACCCCGGCACCATTTCCCTGGGTCAGGGGGTGGTCTTTTATGGCCCGCCTACCGCTGCCCTCACAGCAGTCACCCAGGCTTTCGCAGACCCAACACTGCATCAATACCAGGCAGTCCAGGGAATCGCACCATTGCGCGAGGCGATCGCCCAAAAGGTTGCGGCTGAGAACCAGATGCAGATCCAGGGCAGCCAGCAAATTGTGGTGACAGCGGGCAGCAACATGGGCTTTATGAATGCACTGCTGGCCATCACCCAGCCAGGGGACGACATTATTCTGCAAACGCCCTACTACTTCAACCATGAAATGGCGATCGCAATGGCGAGCTGTCGCGCGGTGCTCGTCCCGACCGACGCGAATTATCAGCTCCAGCTGGAGGCGATCGCGGCGGCCATTACACCGCGCACCCGTGCCATTGTCACCATCTCGCCCAATAACCCAACGGGTGCAGTCTACCCAGCCACTGATCTGCGGGCCGTGAATGAACTGTGTAGCGCCCGTGGCCTCTTCCACATCAGCGATGAAGCCTATGAGTATTTCACCTACGACGGTCACCCCCATACTTCCCCGGCCCGGTATGACCCCGAGAGCCATCACACGATTTCCTTATTTAGCCTGTCTAAGGCCTACGGGTTTGCCAGCTGGCGCATCGGGTACATGGTTATCCCCAGCCATCTGGCAACCGCCATCCAGAAAATTCAGGACACCATTCTGATCTGTCCGCCTGTCATCTCTCAACAGGCCGCGCTGGGGGCACTCCAGGCGGGGCGGGGCTACTGCCTGGAACAGAGGAAGGCGATCGCGACGGTGCGGCAACAGTTTCTGACCACCATGGCCAGCCTCGGAGACCGCTGTACCATGCCCATACCCACAGGGGCCTTTTATGGACTGCTGCGCGTCAACACTACGCTGAGCGCCATGACCGTGGTAGAACGTCTCATCCAAGAGCACGGCGTCGCTGTTTTACCGGGCGACACCTTTGGCTTAAACGAGGGGTGCTACCTCCGGCTGGCCTATGGCGCCCTACCCGCCGCAACCGCAAAAACAGGGTTAACTCGCCTTGTCTCTGGACTGCGGGCTTTAACCCGCTAGACCTCAGATACAAGCAGCCCATGATGTCCCCCCAAAAAAGCCGCCCCCAGATAGGGACGGCTCGCTAAAACGAAGTTCCATGCAGGCGGAGGAACGCCTACTTGTAACCGCTACTTGCGCAGATCCTTCGCCATGTTCCGGAACATATCCATGCTGGAATCGGCCTTCCGCCGCTGCTGCACAATTTCCTGGTCTTGTTCAGACACTTTAACTTCTTCAACCTGCATGGGCTTCCGTTCATTACCCGTTTTTTTGGTCATGGCTGAAACCTCTTCCTCGGTTTCAAACCCAGCCCCCCAAGCCTTACTGCTAGGGAAGCTCTTTTTAACTTTTTTCGGGGTGCGCATGTACTCGGTATTGCCCAAAGACTTTGCTTCGTCGGGATCCAAAAAGAAAGATTCTGCCATGAGGACTGTGTCTAACCTGTGATTAAGTGAGAGGATAAAGTTATGTTAATTATAGCGGCAATCGGGGCAGGCTCACCAGCCGCGAAGCCTCTCTCTGTAAGGTTTTTCAGGGTATGGCAGTAGGTATTCCTGCTCAATCGTCCCGCGGAAAGACAATCAATTGAGGCCGTGGGCGATCGCCTCCCTTGCTTGACTACACTCCTCCAGCATCCAAACTGTGACTCAACTGTGACCAAGCCCGCCCGTTCTGCACCCAACGTCATTCCCGTTGCCCTCACCATTGCTGGATCTGACAGTGGGGGTGGGGCTGGCATCCAGGCCGATTTGCGCACCTTTGCCTTTCATCAGGTGCACGGCACCAGTGCCCTCACCTGTGTGACGGCCCAAAATACCCTGGGGGTGACGCGGGTGGATGCCCTGCCCCCAGCCGCCGTGCTGGCCCAGATTGAAGCCGTGACCACAGATATCGGCGTGCAGGCCACGAAAACTGGCATGTTATTAAACGTTGACATCATGGAGGCGGTAGCGGCGGCTATCGGGCGCTTTAGCTTAGGGGCGTTGGTCGTTGACCCCGTGATGGTTTCCCGCACAGGTGCTCATCTGATCGATGAAATGGCGATCGCCACGCTCACGCAGCGCTTAATTCCCCAGGCCATAATTGTGACGCCCAACCGCTACGAAGCTGAGATTTTGGCGGATATGCCCATTCAAACCTTGGCGGATATGCAAGCAGCGGCCCAACGCATTGCGAAACTCGGGGCACGGCATGTTTTATTGAAGGGTGGCGGCATGACTGGCGAACTCCGCGGGGTAGATGTTTGGTGCGCACCCGAGGGCTGCATCACGCTGAAGACGGAACGAGTCGAGACCCCCCATACCCACGGCACTGGCTGCACCCTAGCGGCCGCGATCGCCGCAAATTTAGCCCAGGGTCACCCACCGCTCCCAGCGGTACGCGCTGCGAAAGACTACGTGACGACAGCGCTAAAACACGGGTTGGCGATTGGTCAAGGTCAGGGGCCAGTGGGCCACTGGTTTCCACTGCTGCTGCAATAGGACGCCGTGCTGCACCAACCCACCTGCTCTAGATTCAGTTGGGTTCTAGAATGCAGGATGCATCAGACTGCTCCACCTGCCAAAGTCCGGCCAGAGGATCCTCTAGGGCCGCATCCAGGGCCATGAGAAACATTCCAGCGCCAGTGGCACTGGCCAGCCAGTATCCCTGAATCTGCAGCTCCAGATGACAGGTGCCCTGTCCAATAACTTGCAGTGCGGATGTCGGATGCTGCGCGATCGCTAGCAGGAGACTGGGCAACGTTGGCAGCTCGCTATCTACAGCGATGGAGATCACCCGAGGCTCAAGGCCCAGGGGCTGCTTGACCCCCAACCCCAGCCTGACCCGGCTGCGAATGATCGCCTCAAGGTCTTCACTGGAGCGCTCAAAGAGGAGGCCGGAAGATGTATAGGTCAGTTTCAACATAAAAAAGGGTGAAGATTTGCCACCGTCATCACTGCACAACCCAGTGCCTGATTGACCCAGTGTGTGCGGTGAGCCCCCTAGAAAGCGCTTCGCCATCCCCCAAACATTTCACAGTGGATTGAAATGGCTAGAGGGTGCAGCTGCAAAAATTTCAAGTTTTATAGAGATGCGGCCTAGGTAGGGTAAGCCACTGATTGTAGAAGACCCCGACGGCAGATCGCTCAATCTCACCGATTAAATTTAGATCCACAGTGAGCTGAGACTTCGCGCGATCGAGCTTCCCTTAGTTTTAGCAGGCTCAGCCTCAAGTGACCAGGCCACCAACTGATCCGGCTGTCCAGGATGAATACCGCACCTGGGCCAGCTCAGTTCAGGCCCATCCAGCGTTGTGTGATCCATCTCACTGGTTGAGAGCCACGCCCGTCACTGAGGCCAACCCAATCCTGGGGGAGTCTATGAGGTGCAGCGCAGAATAATCATCCCCATGAAACGCAACCCTAGCCTTGTCCAACAGCGCCAGCCCCTGCTTCGGCTGAGCGTTCTAACCGCACTAACGCTGATGGCAGGCAACCTCTGGGGAACCCTCAAGGTACAGGCCGAGCCCCACACCAACATTGCCGCAACGCAGCCTTCAGCAGGCGATCGCCAAAGCCCCACCAAAATCCAGTTCTACGGCGAAGTCCGCGAACCCAACCAAGTCGGCAAGGGCTATCTTGTTTTTCAGCAGTCTGGACACCAAACCGTGGGAGCCGTCTACTATCCCCGGTCAGAATACCAGTGTTTTATTGGCCAAAGTCACCTAAACCAGCTGCAGATCTCCTTTTTTGAAAATGGTGCAGCCGAGACAGAGCGGGTGCAGGTACCGTTAACTGACCTCCACGCCATTCCTCAAGTTGGAGAGAATGAACGACGCATTCTCGCCGCCTGCCAGCAAGATGCGATCGCCCTTGAACCCCTAGACCGAGTGCCAGATCGCGCTACAGCACAATACCCCCTGGCACCCGCCCAAAATCTGCCCCTCTAAAAGTTGTTAAACTAAGAAAACTGATCGCACCCTAAAGCACTGACATGATCTTGCAGTTGATTCCAGCTGCAATAAAATTTAACATTAAGGAAAGGGAACGCTTTTGAATTCCTGGGGAGCTGCCAATCTTCCCCATTGTTCTGTGCAAGCACACAAGCACAGAGCTTTTTTTGTAAAAATGCCATTCCTGAACGACTGAAAACGTTCACTCAGAGGTGAAAGTCATGTCTGTAGAAACTCTGGAAAAACGTTCAACCGTACGCAAGCTAGCCCCACGCTACCGGGTGCTCCTGCACAATGATGACTTTAATTCCATGGAGTACGTGGTTGAAGTCCTCACAAAAACCATACCGAATCTGACCCAGCCCCAAGCTGTCAGCATCATGATGGAAGCCCATACCAACGGGAAGGCGCTCGTCATTACCTGCGCCCTGGAGCATGCAGAATTTTACTGCGAGACGCTAAAGATGCATGGGTTAAGCAGCACCATTGAACCTGCTGATTAATGTCGTTCCGTCCTGGTCAGCGGAGGCTGGGTGAGTTCTTGCGCAGGCGGGCCATGAAGAAGCCGTCCATGGCCTGTCGCTGGGGCCAGAGGGTCGCCCAGGGCTGATCGGCAAGAAAAGGAGCGGCGATCGCCCCAGGTGCGGGCGGCTCTGGGTGCCAATCGGCATGCTGCGTCAGAAACTGTTCAATGCGGCCTTCGTTTTCGGCCGGATTCAAGGTACAGGTTGCATACACCATGACCCCACCGGGCTTGGTTTGGGCAGCGGCAGCGTCTAAAAGGTGTTGCTGTAAAACCGTCAGTCCCTCTATAGTTTCTGGCGTTTGACGCCAGCGGGCATCTGCATGACGATGCAGGGTGCCTAGCCCCGAGCAGGGAGCATCCACAAGGACAAAGTCCGCCAGGGGCATCTCCGTCGGCAAGGTGCAGCTATCCCCCAGATGCAGGTGCACCTGTTGGTCAAGGTGCGATCGCTTCAGGTTTTGCCGTAGCCGCTTCAGGCGCGAGGCGGTGCGATCGCAGGCCCAAACTGTCCCCTGGCCCGCCATCAGTTCAACCAGGTGAGTGGTTTTCCCCCCTGGGGCCGCGCAGAGGTCAATCACGATCGCATCCGGGTGCGGATTGAGCAGATGTCCGACCAGCTGGGCGCTGGCTTCTTGTACCGTCCACCAGCCCTCGGCATAGCCCGGCAGCGCTGTGATTGGCCCCGCCTGTCCGACAAGACGCAGAGCCTGGGGCAAACCGGGAATGGGCAGGGTTTCGAGATGGTGAGCCGCAAACGCAGCTTGGACGGCCTCGCGCTGTATCTTCAATGGATTAACCCGCAGATCGAGGGTGGGTACCGCATTGAGCGTTTGGCAAAGCGCCTCAGTTTCCGCCTCCCCCAACACCTCAAGCCACTGTTTCACCATCCAATCTGGATAGCTGTGGCGCAGTCCGAGACGTGCCACCGGATCTTCAGGCAAAGCCAGGGGATCGGCGACAGCAGCTCGGCGCACATAGTTACGCAGTAAGCCATTGGCAAACCCAGACAGCCCTGCCATCCGGTTTCCCTTCAGCAAATCAACCGTGGTGTTGACCGCCGCTGAATCTGGAATCTGATCCAGATAGCGGAGCTGGTACAGTCCCAGGTGCAGCGCAGTTCGTAAATCGGGCGGCTGTTGCTGGGCTGGCTTACTGGCAAACTGATCGATCAAAGCATCCAGCGATCGCATCCGGCGCACGCAGCCATACACCAGCTCCGTCACCAGCCGCCGATCGGCCCCAGCCAGTCGATGCCGCGAGAGCGTACGATCCAGGGCGACATCGGCAAAGGCACCTTGATACACCGCTTTCAGAGTCAAGAAAGCCAGCTGTCGAGACGTCAGGCCAGACAAGGTGAGACCGCTGCCCACGGAAACTGCAAAACTCCCGCCCTAACGACTCGGGGGAAGAATCGCCGGGGCTGGCAATCCTGAGGCGATCGCGCTAGGAACCGCAGAGAGCGGCTGAGCCGATCCGGGCAGCGCTGCCGTTTCAAACCGGGGCACATCCCCGACAGAATGGTTAACCAGGGTAAAGAGCGGATTCGATAAGATGCCCGCGACGGAGGTCAGCACTAAGGTCAGCACCACCCCAACCTGAAGCGGACGCATCCCGAACGGCTGCCAGCTCATACTCGGGTAATTGCGAATGACCTCTGACATTTCCTGGGGCTCCTTCACCACCATCATCTTGACCACGCGGATGTAGTAGTAAATCGACACGACGCTGGTCACCAGTCCCAGAATGACCAAGCCATAGGCACCCGCTTGCCAGCCCGCCCAAAAGATATACAGCTTGCCGAAGAAGCCCGCCAGGGGTGGAATGCCCCCCAAGGAGAGCAAACAAATGCTGAGGGCTAAGGTCAGCAGGGGATCTTTCTGGTAAAGGCCCGCGTAGTCGCTAATCTGATCGCTCCCGGTTCGCAGGGCAAACAGAATAATGCAGGCAAAGGCACCCAAGTTCATGAACAGGTAAATCAGCAGGTAAAACAGCATGCTGGCATAGCCCGCCTCTGTACCCACCACCATGCCAATCATGATGAATCCAGCCTGAGCAATGGAAGAATAGGCCAACATCCGCTTCATGCTGGTTTGGGCCAGGGCCACCACATTCCCGAGAATCATGCTCAGAATAGCCAGGGCAGTAAAGATAAAGTGCCACTGCTCAATCACGCTGGGGAATGCATGGGTCAACAGCCGAATTGCCAAGGCAAACCCAGCGGCCTTAGACCCCACCGACAAAAAGGCCACCACAGGGGTTGGCGATCCTTCATAGACATCTGGTGTCCACTGATGAAAGGGAACTGCCGCAATCTTGAAGCTGATGCCCGCAATCACAAACACCAAGGCAATAATCAGCCCCAGGGTATTGGTGGTGCCGTTACC
Source organism: uncultured bacterium (assembly GCA_964644325.1). Lineage (GTDB taxonomy): Bacteria > Cyanobacteriota > Cyanobacteriia > Thermosynechococcales > Thermosynechococcaceae > CAZXWR01. The sequence goes on along the minus strand of CAZXWR010000125.1, from coordinate 779 downwards.
CAGGGCATTCGCAATCCCCACCAGATAGGTTTGCCCCCCTGATAGGCCATACAGTAACGACAACCCGTACAGAAAAATAGCCGAACTAGAGGCCCCGATCAGCAAGTATTTCAGCGCGGCTTCATTGGAGCGGGGGTCGCGCTTCATGTAGCCCGTCAACAGGTAGGACGCAATACTGAGGGTCTCTAGCGAGACAAAAATCATCACCAGCTCTTCGGCCCCGGAGAGGAACATCCCCCCCACCGTTGCCGCTAGCAAAATGCTCATGAACTCGCCAATGGAGCTTCCGGCTTGATCGACGTAGCGCACCGACATCAGCACCGTCATGGCAGCAGACAGCGCAACAATACCCCGAAACACGATGCTCAGATTGTCGCCATTAAAGCTGCCCAGAAAGGAAATCGGGTTCGGCTGATCCCACTGGAGGCACAGCAGACCAAAGGCCGCTAATAATCCGGCGATCGCCGCGTAGGGCGTCCATTTAGCCGAAGCGCGACTGTAGAGCAAATCTCCGATCAAAACCACCAGAAGCGTCAGAATGACAACGCATTCCGGCAAAATCACGGCAGTGTTGAGCTGGCTGGCGAGAGTAGAAAAGTCCATAGGAATGTGAGGGTAACGGACAAACTCAGAGTCAGAACCGGCGCCAATAGCCCAGGTTGGGAGCTAAAGCAGTGTAGCGCTTGGGCTTGGCATGTTGAGAATTTTAACGTGCTCAGTCCACTAAACACGATAACAGGATTCGATATAGATTAAAGAAACGCTATTATTTTGGCACT
>CAZXWR010000124.1:0-10835 GCA_964644325.1 uncultured bacterium | reverse complement strand
ATGGTCAATCTCATGCTCAGAAGGCTGGCTTAAAACTTTTCAAACACGCTCTAAGAGGGCAACTCTCTCTTCGATCTGATCCGGCATGGGCCTTGCTCTCAAACGCATCTGTCTTGATCGTAAGTCACACCTTGCGATTCTGCATCAGAACAGCAACGGTCTGGCCAGGGTCAGGCAACTTCATGCTGATCTCATAATCCTGTGCCCTAAATAAGGGTAGGAGCTGTCTGGATTGTGATTGTGGTGGGACAGCTTGATTGCGAGTCGAGAGGGGGAAAAGATGCCGCTCAGCCGTAGACATTTCTTAGCTCTAAGTGCAGGGGGTGCAGGTTCTGTCCTGCTATCGCAGTGCAGTCGAGGTCAGACCCAAACGCCCCCAAAGCCTCTGATTGACGCATTAAAGCTGCACGCTAGCAACGGTGGACTGCTAGAACTCGACCTTGAAGCCAGCCTGCGCCAGATGAAAGTAGGGGGTCAAACCATTGACTTACTTGCCTACAACAGCCAGATCCCTGGCCCGCGACTGGAGGCAAAACCTGGCGATACTGTACGAGTTCGATTCCGAAACAATCTCTCGAACCCGACAAACCTGCATTACCACGGCCTGCATATTCCACCGACAGGCAAAGCCGACAACGTTTTCCTAAGCGTTGGTCGTGGGGAACAAGTCACCTATGAGTTCTCGATTCCTTCGTCCCATTCGGGGGGATTCGCTTACTATCATCCTCACCTACATGGTTATGTTGCAGATCAAATCCTCGGAGGATTGGGCGGTATTTTCGTCGTTCGGGGTCCACTCGATGAAATCCCTGAAATTCAGGCGGCAGGCGAGATTTTTCTGTTCCTGAAGGACTTTGTGGTCGAGCCGCGTCAGTCCATGATGGGTCGCATGGCGGGACGGGAGGGTGATCTGATAACGGTGAATGGTCAGGTGAACCCTGCTTTTGCAATTCCTGCTGGTGGATTGGCACGACTGAGGTTAGTGAATGCCTCTAATGCTCGGTTCTATCGTTTGGCGCTAGAGAAGCATCCTTTTTATCTGATTGCCACGGACGGTCATCCGTTGTCGGCTCCTGTTGAGGTGTCGGAGCTGCTTCTCTCGCCAGGAGAGCGGGCTGAGGTACTGATTCAGGGAAACCAGGAGCCAGATCAGTATCGACTCCTGAACTTGCCATACAGTCGGGGACAAATGGGCATGATGGGCGGCATGATGGGGCGAGGCCGCAGAGGTTCAGGAATGATGGGGCGAGGAATGATGGGCGATCGCGATCAAGCCTCACCTCAAGTTCTGGCAACGCTGACGTATTCTGGACAGGTGCCGCAGCAACCATTACCTCAACAGTTGATTGCCGTGGAAGTATTGCCAGAGCCGCAAAACCTGCGTCAATTTGCGCTTAATCACGGCATGGTGCCAGGGCAGGGCATGGTGTTTTTAATTAACGGCAAGTCTTTTGATCCGCAGCGCATTGATACTGAGGTGAAGCTGGACACCATCGAAGACTGGGAGATTACAAATACTGGGGTCATGGATCACCCCTTTCATCTACACACGAATCCATTTCAAGTTGTGGCCCGCAACGGACAGCCTGAACCTTACCAAGTCTGGAAAGATACGGTGCTCATCCCAACAGGAGAAACGGTAAGGATTCGGATTCCATTCAAAGACTATCCAGGCAAGACGGTGTACCACTGTCATATTCTCGACCATGAGGAATTGGGAATGATGGGGACAATTGAAATGCAGGAGACTGTTTGAGAATCCCTAAGTTTTGTCTGGCTGTTGTCGCTCAGGCAACTACCACAGGTCAAGCCAATCCCGAGCGATTACTCCGGGTCTTGATCCTGCTTGAGCATATTCATCGCCATTTCCAGACTGACCTTGAGTCGATTCAAAGACCCGGCTAAGATGCCAATCTCGTCGTTGGACTTATACTCAAAATCAGTGTTGAGTACACCCGTACTCAACTGCTTAGACCAAGCCGACATGCGTTTGAGGGGGGTCACAATCGATAGTTTCAAGAACACATTCAGAATGGCGATCGCCGCCAAAAAGCCCACACTTAAGATCCCAATCACCAAAAACTGAAGCCGATGGGCATTCCCTAGCACCGTGCTCGCTGGCACGGACACAATTTGGGCACCGACAATCTCATTCAGCTGCCAGCCAAATCCATTTTCGCGGCCGTAGGTCACCAGCTGACTTTTAGGGGCAGCTTCCGGCGTACTGTGGCACCGCAAACAGCTTTCCTTCGAGACCGAGATAGGTCGTGCCACATAGTAAATTTGGCCAGCCGGTAGCTCCCGAAATCCAGACAGTTGCTTCATGCCGGACTGTTCCCGAAACTGATTGACTAGGGTCGTTTCAAACCGATCGGCTTTATCGCGCAGGTTCGTCGGGTTCAGGGTTGCCTCTTTATAGAAAAATTCACTGTAGTCTCCCCGCTTGCGTAGATTCTCAAATACTTCTCGAGCGGAATACCCTGGCACAGTCTGGGGTAAAAACTGCTCTTCTACTTCTAAGCGGGGGGCTAGTTCGGGATTAACTTGGGTACTGGTGTACTCCCGAACCGACCCCATGGTCTCAATCAAGAGCAGCGCTTGCGAAGTCACTTCTTGCTCCGCATTCTTCTGTAAGACCTGCGACAGAATTAACGAGTTCACCCCGACAACCAGCAGTAAAATACCAATCAAAATAATGTTAAGTTTTTGTCCCAGTTTTCCTTTTTGGAAAAGCTGCTTAATCTTATTCATTTTTATACCTACTTATGCGTAGAGAATATGATGCTGACCCAGGGTCAAACCTATTACCAATGGCTAAGCCAACGCTTCCCAATCCTGAGAACTTCTATGGTGCGGGGCAGAGCCGCAGCCCCAGGATCATGGAAGTCAGGCGTATGGATTGCAATGGGGCGGGGGTTGGCACAGCATCATCGAAAACGACGCATGGTGGGTTTATGCCTAAGTCTTGGGTTCGTGACCTGTTTCAAGCCACTTTCAAATTAACTGCAAGACAGCCCACAACGGCTGAAGTTTATTAATGTTTCATACAATTTTCACAAACTTGTAATTTCAGTCATAAAGATGAAGGTGGCAGCGGCAGATACCTCGCAGTGTGGATGGAGCTGTTCAGCCTTAGATATTGATATTTGTGTCTATAATGAAGCGTCTTGGCCGTTTTCTCTGGATTCCGTTCCTGCTTGTCACCTGCTTGAGCTGTACCTCTGGCCCTGTGGTTGAGCAAAAACGCCTCATTGTCGGCATTGTCAGCTATGGGGAAGGGCAGCGTTCCCTAGAACAATACGCTGACTTCAAGACGTACTTAGAACAATCTCTCAAAAGCATTGTTGAACTAGAGCCTGCCCTCAATGAAGTGCAGGCCGTGCAGCAGGTTGAGCGTCAGTCCTGGGATTTGGTGTTTGCCCCACCGGGTCTAGCTGCGATCGCCATTTCCCAGGCGCGCTACTTGCCCTTATTCCCCCGTGAAGGAGGGAATGCCCAGCGGTCGGTGATTGTGGTGCAGCAAGACAGTGCCCCGCAACAGCTTTCAGACTTGGCCCAGCAAGTGATTGCCCTCGGCCAGGAAGGGTCGGCCACGGGCTTTTACTTCCCCATCTATAACCTGTACGGCCTGACGCTCAAGCAGGTGCGGCTGGCGCCGACCCCCAAACAAACCCTGGAGTGGGTGGCATCCGGTGAGGTGACCGCGGGTGCCCTATCCCTGGCAGAGCTGGAGCGCTTCCGAAGTGATTTTGGGACTGCTACGTTCCGCGTGTTACATCGTGATGTGCATCCCGTCCCCTCTGGAGCTTTGCTGGTCGGGCCAACCGTGGAGCGTAATTTTCAGGCTCAAATTCGGCAGGTGCTGGAGGAAATTCCCTCGGAGGTGGCTTCGGCGGCTGGTTTTGTCTCGAATGCGCCGCCGCCAGACTATACCTACCTGATTCAGGTGGTTAAACAGGTGCGCCCGATTGCCCAGCGCATTAAAGAACAGCCTGCCCCGCTGTACTAGCCTGAATCGCAGCTTGGCAAAAAAATGGCGACTTCAGTAATGGAGAAGTCGCCAAAGGCTAGGAGAGACTCGGTTGCCCGAAGACAGCGAATGTGCGGTTAAGCTTTCGACTTTTTTTGGTCGAGTGTAGCGAGAACGGTGCTTAAGCCAGCAGCAAGGAGAAACTCACTCGCAACGATGAGCCAAAACAGAAGTGGGCTGGTTGCTGAAAACATAGGAATACCTAACGGAACACTGCATTTCTATACCGCTAGAGTGCCCTTCAGGTGCGGTTAATCCGATCGGTAAGAACACGGAACTTTTGCCTTGGGTTTTTGAACGGTTCCCGGACTATGACGGCGATCGCAGATAAATCCACGGACGCTGGACTTCGGCAAACCAGCCTTGGGCAAAGGGATCGGTGCGATCGCCGTTTGGCCCCTGAATCAGGCGGACGACTTTTTCGATCTGCTCGAAGGTGGGGTGATGGGGCAAATAGGTCTGGAGCCAGTGGCGGATGGCCCGCCGCTGTAGGGCCAGGGGCGCTGATCTCAACACGGTCTGACTCAAGGCTGGGCGTCCGGACGGGGTCTGTGGGTCATTGAGCTGCGTCGCTTGGGCCAAAACCTGACGGGCGGCAGCATCCAGATAGGCCGTTTCGGCCTGGAGAATTTCAGCGGTTTTGGCGAGGGTTAGCTCCACTTGAGGGTTGAAGGTGTTTCGCAGGTAGGGCAACAAGTCCAGACGAATTTGGTTGCGACGGTAGGCCCGATCCTGATTCATGGGATCTGCCCACACCGGGAGGGCAAACTGCCGACAGAAGTCCCCCGTTTGCTGGCGGGTTAGGTTCAGCAACGGACGCACAAGCTGCACCTGGGGGTTGAGGGGACGCTGCCAGGTCAGGGCCTGAAGCCCATCCATACCGCTCCCGCGCATCAAGTTGTACAGCAGCGTTTCAGCGCGATCGCTGGCGGTGTGGGCGGTCACGACAGCCGTGAACCCCTGTTCTAACGCCAGGTTCCCCATGACTTCATAGCGCCAGTCCCGGCCTTCAGCTTCTCCCGGCAAAATCCGGGGGGCAGTCAGCCGATAATGCTCAACCTGCCAGTCTTGCGCCCACACCATAACCTGTTGGGCATTGGCTCCAGACTCTGGAGGCCAGCGGTGATCACAATGGGCGATCGCCAGTCGCCAGTGCCATTTGGGTTGCAGATCCCGCAGCAAATGCAGCAAACACATGGAATCTTGGCCACCCGAAAACCCCAGCAGAATGGCCTGTCCTTTGGGCAACAGCTGTCGCTGGCGAAGGGTTTGATGCACCGTCGCATGTAGGGTTGTCCAGGGCATAACGCGGGGGCAAAATGATTTGGGTGCCAGATAAAACCATAGTCACATTGCCATATCCTAAGGTACCCATTGGCCCAGGAGCGATCGCCCGGTTGGACTGAGGGCAAAAATATGGCGATCGCGGTCAAACAGGGCACAGCCCACCTGTACCGTGCGTTCCGTGTGGGTGCGGATATAGCGCTGCGATCGCTGGTCAATGGCAGCGGCAATTGACCCATAGACCCGCGCAGCCCAAGCTTGACCCGTCTCATCCATGAGGGTACGCAGGTAGGTCAGGCCAGACTCGGTGGTCAACTGGTGCAGCATCTGCTGGAGGTCAGGGGCTGGCAAACCCACCTGGGCACAGTGGGCCGTCAGAATTTCCAGGCGACCGTCTGCAACATGGTGATGGGTATGAAAAATGCCCCCGGCCAGTTTAATCAGCTTGCCATGATAGCCCAAGAGCAGAATCGACTGCACCCCTTGTAGGCCAGCCTCTACCAGGAGCGGGCCAATCCAATTGGCCGTTTTCACCACCGCCGCCTCAGGGATGCCCAGCTGCCGCGCCAAATCCAGACCATTTTCACCGATACAAAACACCAGACTCGCGGTGGAGGCGGTGCGATCGCGCAGATCAGCCCGAAAAATATCGAGCTGCTGGGGGGCACTCAGGGGCTGGGCGATGCCAGTGGTGCCCAAAAGCGACAGTCCGTCCACGACCCCAAAGGCCGCATTGGAGGTGCGGACGGCCAGACGGCGACCCTCGGGCAAAATAATCGTCACCTGCAGGCGATCGCTGGGTGCAAGTAAAGCCTTGAGGTTCGTCTGCATCAGGTGCTGGGCATAGGCATAGATCGCAGGAGCTTGGTCGCCATGGGTCTGGATGCCAATGCCCTCACCGCCAACTAGCCGCACCGCCTCAGATTGGCTGCTGGCAGCCCATTCCACAACGGCCCAGATGGGAGTATGCCGCGTCAGGTCTAGATTATCGCCTGGATCGCTGCGGGCAATGGCTAGGGCCACCCCCGGCTTTAACCCTGCCACCGACTCAATGGGGATAGTGGCCTGCTCGGCGGGGTTAACCAGATCAAGGGTGACTTGCTCTCGGGCGATACCGTCTTGCAGCCAGCGCAACGCTGCGATCGCAGCGGCACAGGCAAAAACGGGGAGCGTATAGCCAGCAAGGGGTTTAGAGTCAGACATGATTGGCAGGAACGTCCTCAGCGGGCATCTGTCATCGAACCAGAAATTAACAGAGAATGGTTTATTCTGAAGAAACACAGTCAATCGGCTCATGGCGGTGACGCGCCTGACCCAATTGATCCCTGCCGAATTTGTAAGAGACCCAAAGCTTATGAAGCGTTTTTTTGCTTTTTGCCTCAGTTTGATGTTGGTGGCGACCTTGTTTCTGACGGGATGCTCAAGCCCCTCGGGTCTATCAGGTAACTATCGCCAGGATACCTTAGCCCTCATCGATAGCCTTAGAACAGCCATTGAATTGCCGGAAGGCACGGCTGAGAAAGCCGCAGCCCAATCCGATGCCCGGTTAAAAATCAACGACTTTATCTCGAACTATCGCCGTAGCTCGTCGGTTTCGGGTCTGAGCTCCTTTATGACCATGACCACCGCCCTCAATGGGCTGGCGGGTCACTATAGCTCTTACCCCAATCGTCCCGTGCCAGAGAAACTGAAAAAGCGCCTCGACCAGGAATTTAAGATGGTCGAAATTTCCCTCGAGCGGGAAGCGGCTTAACCCTCAGCGATGACATCAGGCTCAGCCCGCTCCTGGTGAAGACTTTCAGGAGCGGGATTGATTCATCTTCATGTAACCCCACCGCTACCCTAAGGAACCGCCAATGTTTAATCTGGGATGGTTAGAAGTTAGCCTCATTATTCTGGCGGCGCTTTTAGTGTTTGGCCCCAAGCGACTGCCAGAGGTGGGGGGTGCCATTGGCCGGGCGCTGCGTGGCTTCAAAGAAGAGGTGCAGGACAAGTCAGACGCCGATTCGGATCAAGACGACGCGTAGTGTCAGCCCTGCCTTTGCCTAGCCCGCCCGTCGCGAGTCGCGGGTTCCTCACCGTTCGCTTTTGTCCCACTTGGAGAGATGCTGCTGAAGATCATCAGCCCACCGCTGCGATGGCTGGTCATTCTGCTCCTCATTCTGGGAGTCGGGTTGCGCTTTGCCAACCTGGATCGCAAGATTTTCTGGCATGACGAGGTCTTTACCGCTGTGCGGGCCACGGGGCACAGTGGCGAAGAAGTTGTGGCTGAGGTCTTTACCGGACAGCCCATTGCCCCCAGCGATCTCCAGCAGTATTTGAACTTAACGCCCCGTAAAACCTGGGGGGATACGATGACGTCCCTGATCGGTCATCCGGAACATCCACCGCTGTACTATCTGCTGGTGCGGCTGTGGATGACCGGGTTCGGGAGTTCCGTGGCCGTAGTTCGCAGTCTCTCGGCGGTCATTGGCCTGCTCGTGTTCCCAGGGCTCTATTGGCTCTGTCTGGAGCTGTTTTCTAGTGCACGGGTGGGTGGTGTAGCGATCGCCCTATTCGCGGTGTCGCCTTTCCACGTCCTGTACGCCCAAGAAGCGCGGGAGTATAGCCTGTGGACGGTGACGATCGTGCTGTCCTGTGCGGCACTCCTGCACGCTCGACGCACCCAGAAGCCGTGGGCTTGGGGGCTCTACACTGTTTCACTCATCGCAGGACTGTACACTTCGCTGTTTGCCCTCCTGCCCATGGTGGCCCAGGGGCTGTACATTCTGATTGAGGAGCGGGGCCGCTGGACCCCGACCCTGAAGGCGGCATTCTGGTCGTGGAGCGGGGCTTTACTGGCGTTTGTGCCCTGGATGGTGGCGATCGCCACCCAGGTCGAGGTGTTTCAATCGAAAACGAACTGGATTCATGAGGCGCTGTCGTTCCCCTTGCTTGCGACCCTTTGGGGCCTGCACATTAGCAGTCCCTTTGTGGACCTGGGTCTGGACATTACCGATCCACGGATCGGTCTCCGCATTGGGCTAATGCTGCTCCTGTTCGGGTTTTCGCTGTATCAGCTCTGCCGCCATACCGCACCTCGTACTTGGCTGTTGGTGCTGTGCTTAGTGGGCATCACGGCGATCGCCTTTATCCTGCCGGATTTACTGTTTGGGGGACGACGGTCGGCCTCCAGTCGCTACTTTATTCCGGTGATGCTGGGGCTACAGCTGGCCGTTGCCTTTAGCATCGGTCATGCCCTCAGTCACCCTAGGCGGCTAGGGCGCTCCCTAGGGCAGGGGCTCCTCGCAACGCTGTTGACCGTGGGTATTGCTTCTTGCTTGATCATTGCCCCAGCGCCAACCTGGTGGAATAAGTGGGGCGGGCCGGAAACCCTTGCCAATGCTCGTTTCCTGAATCAACACCCTCGGGCATTACTGGTCAGCGACTCTTCCAATGCCAATGTCGGCAACCTCATCTCCTTGAGTCTCTATCTTCAGCCCACTGTCCAGCTCCTGCTGCTGAGCGATCGCCAACAACGCATCGTCATCCCCCCATCAACTGCTGCGGTTTACACCTTTTCCCTGAGTCACGCATCGCGACAACTTTTAATGGCGGAGGGGGGACAGCTCCAGCCGACGGGTGTCGCGGCGATTACCCTGGAAGAATGGCTGCGATCGCCTTCGTGAGGGGATGTTGGCGATCCTTGGAGGATCCTTACCTTCAGCGCCCGCTTTTGCGCATTCAAAAAACAAGGGGTAAATCCGCGATGCCCAAGGAAAGTGCCCAAGATTAGGGAGAGCCCACCCGATTCCACCAGATAGCGGCCTGAGTGCGATCGCGGAGGTTCAGACGACTCAGAATGTTCGTGATGTGGTTTTTGACGGTTTTTTCGCTGATGAACAAGGCTTGAGCAATCTCGCGGTTATTGGCCCCCGTCGCAATCAGCTGGAGAATTTCAATTTCCCGGGGGGTCAGTTCAGCCAATTCAGGGGCTGCTTCTGGCGGCGTACTCAAGTGACTAAACACCTGACGACCCACCCCAGGCCCAATTTGGACAAATCCTTTATGGGCCGCATGAATAGCCTGCACCAGATCTTCGGACGGGGTGCCCTTGAGCAAATACCCCACCGCGCCATACCGCAGCGCTTGGGTGATGTATTCATCATCCGCAAAAGTCGTCAGCACTAAAACCTTCGTCTCAGGGAAGCGATCGCAAATGGCCTGGGTCGCAGCTACCCCATCCATAATCGGCATCCGCACATCCATCAAGACGAGGTCAGGGTGGAGCTGAGCAACAGCGGCAAGAGCTGTCTGGCCATTGTCCGCTTCCCCAATGATGTCTAAATCGGGGTCAAGACTCAAAATAGCCTTCAGACCCTGACGAATCAGACGCTCATCATCAACCAGCAACAGGCGCACCGTCATGGCATGGGTAACGTGATGTGAATGGAGCAGCCCTGCGCGGGCACACTGGTCACGGTTAATTGCCCCCCCAAGGCCAAGGTGCGCTCACGCATCCCCTGGAGCCCAAAGCCGCTGCGGTTCTGGGCCGGGTCAAACCCCTGACCATTGTCCTGAACCTTGAGGTGCAGCTGATGACGCGCTTGATCGGCTTGCAGCGAGATATGAACCGTTGTGGCCTGGGCATGTTTGGCAATATTGGTTAAAGCTTCTTGCACAACTCGGTACAGCACCTGCACGACGGATTGGGGCAAGGGTAAATCAGCCAGATCTAGGGAGGGCTGAATACCCGTGGCCGACTGGAAATTATCCAGCACCGGAGCGATCGCCGCCGCGAAGGTTTGGCTCCCTGGATCCGTAGCGCGCAAGGTTGAAACCGACTGGCGCACTTCTTTGAGGGCCTGCTGGCCCAACTGTCGCGCCTGGTCTAGGTAGGTGACCGCTTCCGTTTGATTCGCAGCCCAGAGTTTGGCTGTGGCTTCTAGATGTAGGTTCAGGGCCGTCAATGAATGCCCCAGGGAATCATGGATTTCGCGGGCGATGCGATTCCGCTCTTGCAGGGTGGCCATCGTTTCAACCTGTCGCGCGTACTGCTGGAGCTGGGCGTTGGCAACCTCTAGCTTTTGCCGCAGCTGCACATCCGCGATCCAAGCATCCATCCACAGCTGTAAAAACAGTAACACTAGGCCAAACAGCAGGGCCAAACTCAGAAACAAGCCGGACAAGCGGCCTGCGATCGCAGGGGGCACCATAGAGCGCAGTACTTTGACCCGCTGGAACTGCAACAGGACACATAGGAGGAAGGCCGTCCCCGCAGTCCAGTACCGCAGGGGTGGAGCAAACAACAGCCCGTTTCGCAAAATAAAGACCACAATCAGCAGCACAATCAAGGTCACACCACCCCACAGGGCTGCGATCGCAATCAGCCCCAGCTCAGCCCCGCTATAGAGCAGCTTGACCCCAGGCGATCGCCCCATCGGGAGCCGTATCCCCAGCAGCGCCAGTCCCACCAGGCAGACCACATTCAACAGAGGCAACCGCTCCAGCAATAGGGCAGGCGATCGCAACAGCTCCACCA
>CAZXWR010000123.1:0-10910 GCA_964644325.1 uncultured bacterium | reverse complement strand
TCTTTTCGCAACCCCTGGGGCCTGTTTTTACCAGCGGTAATTGAGAAATTGCGTGCCTCTATCTATTTGTTTACATGTCATACCCTAGTGAATTAATCCATTCTTTTATTTATAACCGCATAAATTTCAAGGATTAAGATTTGCAAATTTTGTATTTAGTAATCTCTAATGAATACTCTTGATTTTATGCATTTCATACCAGATAATCTCAAATAGACTCACACTACTTGGAAACTCGTTTACCATATCAAGACTAGGCCGCTATACTTTCAGTTGACTGGTATGCAATCATCATTGTTACTCTACAGATAAGCATATTGTGGACGAAAAGCATGAGTAGTACAATACCCGTCCATTGCGGGAACTGCGTTTTATTTGGCGGAACCGGATTTATCGGCACGCACTTTTCGCGCTTTTTGCTGACCAATAACCTTGTTGACACAATTACGCTCGTTGATATTGAGCCCCCCAATAAACCGCTTTGGTCAGCCATGGCACGAGCAGAACTGAGTGACCCTCGGGTTAACTACATCCCACTTGATGTCTGCCATCCCATTAAAGATAGTCATTTACCAAGCCAAGTTGACGTAGTGCTAAATTTTGCTGCCATTCATCGTGAACCTGGTCATGAAGCTCATGAATACTTCGAGACAAACCTAAGAGGAGCAGAGAATGTTTGTCAATGGGCTGAAGCAGTCGGTTGTAAGACAATTGTCTTTACCAGCAGCATTTCTCCCTATGGTCCAACAGAAGATAAAAAGGATGAACAGTCAACCCCAGTACCCGTTACCGCCTACGGCGCTTCTAAGCTAGCTGCTGAGAAAATTCACTTGGCCTGGCAACGAGGGGGAAGCGATCGCAGACTGGTTATCGTCCGTCCTGGTGTTGTCTTTGGCCCAGGGGAAGGAGGAAACGTCAGTCGTTTAGTACGTTCGACGATTAAAGGGTATTTTTTTTATGCTGGCAATCAAAAAACTGTTAAGGCTGGTGGCTATGTCAAAGAACTTTGTAACGCCATTCTTTACGTCTTAGAGTGGCAGAAAAATCAACAGGAAAATGTCACGCTGTTTAACTTCACTGCCGATCCTACTCCGACTCTTGAAGAATACGTGGATGCCGTGCGAGAAGTTGCTGGAGTGGAGCGGAAACCATTAAAAATCCCCTTCTTACTTTTACTAGCCCTCTCTTACCCCCTGTCATTTGTCGCTAAGCGGATTGGCAAAGGACAATCTATCGATCCCGTGCGCATTCGCAAACTAGGAAAGTCTAATAATATCGTGCCCGGATTTCTCCGCTCCATTGGTTATCCTTACAAATACACCTTGAAAGAAGCCTTAGAAGACTGGAAAGCCGAAAAACCTGAAGATTGGGTTTAGCAAGTTCTTGTTCACTTTTCATCTTCTTCTGGCTTTCATAGCGGTTCGGCTTGGTTGGAAGTGACTTAAGCACATAATGGAACTATGTCCAACCCCCCTTAATGGGGTACTGCACATCAAGCCCCGCGTTTTTCGAGACGGTCGTGGCTTTTTTTTTGAGACCTATCACGAAAAGCGTTATTGGGAAGCTGGCATCCGCGCTAAATTCGTCCAGGATAATCATTCTTTCTCCCAGTACGGTACCTTGCGTGGACTGCACTATCAACTCAAACATCCTCAAGGAAAACTCGTTCGCGTTACTAGAGGGGAAGTGTTTGACGTTGCCGTCGATATCCGCACCGGATCCCCAAGTTTTGGTCAATGGTACGGCACCACTCTGAGTGCCGATAACAACTATCAACTCTACGTTCCTCCCGGCTTTGCCCATGGCTTTTGTGTATTAAGCCCCACTGCCGATTTTCTTTACAAGTGCACCGACTTCTATACCCCCAGTGATGAGTACAGTATTCTTTGGAACGATCCCGAAATTGACATTAACTGGCCGATTGACGCGCCTATCCTCTCCAGTAAGGACGCAGCCGCACCACGACTGAAAGACGCTGTTCAGCAACTACCGCACTATTCGTGCTCAGAACCCTAAGCAATTTCGCCGATCAGACTTGGAGATTGGATACGATGGACTATAGTGGTTGCCAACGATTTGTGCATCCCACAAACATGCTTGTATTTCTGGACACAGCCCATGCCCCTTCATGAAACTATATTTGTAGCCGGACACAACGGCATGGTGGGCTCAGCCATTGTGCGCTGTCTTACTCAACAGGGTAACTGTCGTATCCTCACCCGCGATCGCCAAGCGCTGGACTTAACCAATCAACAGGCCGTCTTCGCCTTTTTTGAGTCTCAGGAAATTGATGCTGTGTACCTGGCAGCTGCAAAAGTGGGCGGTATTTTTGCGAACAAAACTTACCCAGCTGAGTTTATCTACGAGAACTTAATGATGGAGTGCAACATCATTCATGCTGCATTCCAAGCCGGGGTGCAGAAGCTACTATTTTTAGGGTCCTCCTGCATTTACCCCAAATTTGCCCCCCAGCCCATTCCAGAATCTGCCCTCTTGACCGGCCCCCTAGAGCCCACCAACGACTCCTACGCTATTGCTAAGATCACGGGAATCAAGCTCTGCGAAGCCTACAACCGCCAGTACGGCGTGGACTATCGCAGCGTTATGCCCACCAACTTGTATGGCCCGAACGATAACTTTCATCCCCAGAATAGCCATGTGATCCCTGCTATGATGCGCCGTTTTCATGAAGCGCAAGTAGCGAACGCCCCAGAAGTCGTGATCTGGGGAGACGGCACACCCATGCGGGAATTTTTGCATGTGGACGATATGGCCGCGGCCTGTGTCCATGTGATGGCACTGGATCCGGAAGTGCTTCAGGCTGTGATTGATCCCCATTTATCGCATCTAAATGTCGGCACTGGCATTGACTGCACGATCCGGGAACTGGCAGAGACCATGGCGAAAGTCGTTAATTTTCAAGGTGACCTGGTATTTGACCCCGAAAAGCCGAATGGCACACCCCGCAAGGTGATGGATGTGAGCAAGATTAATGCTTTGGGCTGGAAAGCGACCATTGACCTTGAATCAGGATTAGCCGCCACCTACCAGTGGTTTCTGGAGCATCAGGCAAGCCTCAGAACCTAGGTACCCTGAACTATTCCTCTAACCGATCGCCCGTCAGATCAAGCGATAGTGCCAGTTGATACACTGCGCGCTTTGAAATCTGAAAGTGCTGGGCCACTTCCTTGCTGGCCTGTGATCTCGTCATGCCTTCCGCCAGCAACTCCAGGAGCAGCTCCCGCAGCTCCTGCTCTGTCGGGGAGGTCAATCGTTGCGTCTGCCCCTGAACCACCAGCGTATATTCGCCGCGCGGGGGCTGCTGGCTCACAAATGCGATCGCCTGGGCCATCGTGCCAGACCAGACGGTTTCGTAGAGCTTCGTCAGTTCGCGGGCAAGGACAATGGGACGTTCACTGCCCCAGGTTTCGGCGAAGTCCTTCAGGGTTTGGGCCAAACGGTGGGGGGATTCATAAAAAATCAACGTGCGTTCTTCTGGCTTCAGAACCGCTAACCGCTCACGACGGGCCTTCCCTTTCCCAGGCAAAAATCCTTCAAAACAAAAGCGATCGCTGGGCAGTCCGGAAGCAGCCAATGCCGTTATAGCCGCCGTTGGCCCCGGCACTGGAACCACCGGGATTTGGACAGCAACACAAGCGCGAACCAGCTCATACCCCGGATCCGAAATACAGGGCATGCCCGCATCCGTGACCAGGGCGATCGCCTCTCCTTTCTGGAGCCGCTCAAGGAGCTGGGGCACCCGCATCTGCATATTGTGCTGGTGACAGCTAATCTGGGGGGTCTGGATCTGAAAATGCTGCAATAGTCTGCCTGTATGGCGCGTATCCTCAGCAGCGATCGCATCTACCGTCTGCAAAATCCGCACTGCCCGATAGGTCATATCCTCTAAATTGCCAATGGGCGTTCCCACCAGGAAGAGGGTACCCGCTGTTTCAGGGACATTGAGCGACATCACAACCTTATCCGCGCCCCATAAACCAGAGAATATTGACCATCATGACTGAAACGTGGAGCTGCGCCATGCAACGCTAACGCCCCATCTGTCGCTTCAGAGCTTCCAGTTCCGCGTCTGTTTCCCAGCGTTGAAACGTTGCTTCGAGCGGGTCAACCTCAGCCTTCGTTTGAGGAGGCCAGTGGGGCGCTGTGCTGCTCTGCCAAGCTTCTGGAGTGGGCGGACGCTGCTGGGTCGCACGCTGTTGCCGGATGCGCGCCTGGACATCCTGGCGACGCACCATTAGCTGTTCCACAAGGCTCTGGGTTTGCTGAATCTGCTGCTTGGCTAACTCCATCTGGGCCCATTGCTGATTTCCCTGACGTAACAGCGCCGCTTCCCGCTCTCGGGCGGCCTGCGCCAAATCATCCCGGTGGGCAGCCTCTGCCTTTTTAACCCGCTCATGCCAGCGCTGGACTTCTGCCGCTGTTGTCAAGATGGCTTCCTGGAGCTGTTTCTCTTCCGTGGTTAATTGCCGCAATACTCGCTGTAATTCTGCCTGCTGCTCCTGAATTTGATCCTCAAGCACCTGCAACTCGAGGGTAGGATGGGCTTGCAGAAATTCCTCCAGGCGCTCTTCTAGGAAGCGACTCATCTCCTCAAACACGCCCATATTGGTTCACCATAGCTCTAGTTGATCAACGCCACCGATTGCAATCCGCACTGGATGAGGTCACTGAATCTGAGGTAAATTTAGCTTCGGTTAATTTAGCCTAACGATAAAGCGCCCGGGACACAAATTTGCGGCAGCAACGTCTTCTTACTCTGGTTCGCTAAATTAGAGCTGTGCCCCCTGGGTCACGGGGCAGCACAACTTTTCTCAATCCCAGGCGATCGCTCAGACTCTTCAGCCCTTTTAATCACAGGTATTGCGATGAGCAATAGCATGGCGTTGCCCTTGTCTCCAAAACTAGCGGCCAATTTAACCCAAAATCAAGCAGATGCTATTCACGTTCTGAATCGCTTCGCATTTGGCCCAAGTCCAGATGATTTGCTGGAAATTCAGTCGATGGGCATCAATGCTTATATCCAGGCACAGTTAAGCCCTCAAAATATTCCAGATTCCAAGATTCTTAAACAGGCACTGGCTCCGCTTCGCACAGCTCGTGCAAGTACTGTCCAACGGTTAGAAGAAAGTCTCCCACCGCGTATTCGCCTTGGGAAGAAACCCACAGCATCAGAACAAAAAACTTACCTTCAAAGAAAACTACAGTTTTTGGATGAAGCGGTTACGGCAAATTTAATGCGCAGTGCCTATAGCGATCGCCAGCTTGAAGCGGTGATGACCCAATTCTGGTTTAACCACTTCAACGTTTTTGCCCGTAAAGGCTCAAACCATGTGTGGGTCGGTCACTACGAGCAAAATGCCATTCGCCCCTACGCCCTTGGTCAATTTCGAGATTTGCTCCTAGCCACTGCTCAGCATCCCGCCATGCTGACTTACTTAGATAATCACCTCAACACTGCTCCAAAAAGTCCGGGAGCAAGGGGTGCATTCAAAGGACTGAATGAAAATTACGCGCGCGAACTCTTAGAACTCCATACCCTAGGTGTCAACGGTGGCTATACTCAAGCCGACGTGATTGCTGCTGCGAAGATATTTACAGGGTGGGGACTGCCCCGTCTGAAACAACGTACGGTTACCGACAACCCGTTTTACTTTGATCGCGATCGCCATGATTTCAGCGACAAGAAGTTTCTCGATACCACCATTCAAGGAAGTGGGCTGGCCGAAGGCGAACAGGTACTGGATCTGCTGGCACAACACCCTGCAACAGCCAAGCATTTGAGCTATAAATTGGCCCAATATTTCGTTGCAGATGACCCACCGTCCAAACTCGTGACTCAGCTCTCAAAACGCTACCTCAGCACTAATGGCAACATTCGTGAAGTATTGGCTACGCTGTTTGACAGTGAAGAATTTTGGGATCAACGTTATCGGCAAAATAAGTTTAAGACCCCTTACGAATACGTTGTTTCTGCCATCCGAGCAACAGGGTCTACAGAATTTAGTGCTGGGTTTGCCAAAAATGCTATCAGAGGATTAAATATGCCGATTTATATGTGTTTGACACCTGATGGCTATGCCAACACTCAAGCAACCTGGCTAAACCCGAGTGCCATTCAACGTCGGCTGAGTTTAGCTGTGCAGTTTGCCAATCAGGTCAGCAAGCAAACCCCTGAACTGAATCCTTTACAGGTACTCAATACCACTGGTCTGACCAAGGCCGAGCTGATGGGAGTTGATATTGATAAAAAGGCACGGAACTTTCGCCTCGCCATGATTTTAGGTCACCCAAAACAAATGTACCGCTAGAGCCAAGGGCTTCTGACCCCATACCCAGTCGAATCGCAGAGCAATGAACCATGAAATCAAACCCCAGGTTGCCCGTTAGCCGCCGCACGCTCCTCCGCTACGGCGGCCTGTTTGCCTGTTCCAGTCTAATGCCCGCATTTAGCGCATGGACTGCCCAAGCCCAGTCTGCAGGAACCGATCATCGCCTCATTGTCTTGTTCCTACGGGGAGCAGTTGACGGGTTAAATGTGGTCATCCCCTATCGCGAAACTGCCTACTATCAAGCTCGACCCACGATCGCCATTCCTAAACCAGGATCAGGAGCGAATAGCGCAATTGACCTTGATGGTCAGTTTGGGCTAAATCCAGCTTTGGCCGACCTTCTACCGCTGTGGGAAAAAGGACAGCTGGCTTTTGTCCATGCCAGTGGTTCACCTGATCCAACCCGCTCCCACTTTGACGCCCAAGACAATATGGAGTCCGGCACACTGGGCCAGAAACAAGTCACAGATGGCTGGATGAATCGGTTACTGGCGGTCCTAAACGCAGAGCGATTGACCGAAGCCGTAAGCTTCGGCAACAGCACCCCAAAGATTTTCAGCGGCCCTATGCCCGTCGCCAACTTGGCGACAGGTAAAGCCGCCACCCAACCTCTCCCCATCGATCGACCAGGACTCCAGGCCGCCTTTGACCGCCTCTATTCAGGGTCAGACGCGGTTAGCAAAGCCTATCAACAAGGGCGAGAAACCAGAGATATTCTATTGTCCGATCTGCAAACTGAAATGGAGGAGTCTGGTCAAGGTGCACCACCTGCCCAAGCCTTTGCCCTAGAAGCCCACAATATCGCTCGCTTGATGTCAGGCAAGTCGGGCACGCGTCTTGCTTTTATGGCTCTTGGCAACTGGGACACCCATGTCCAGCAGGGCGGTGTGAAGGGGCAGCTCGCCAACCGACTGCAACCCTTAGGTCAAGGGTTAAAGGTACTAGTCGAGGCCCTAGGCGCTGATTTTCAGAAAACAACTATTGTGGTGCTCTCGGAATTTGGCCGCACCGTAGCCGAAAATGGGAACCGGGGTACCGATCACGGCCATGGCAATGTGATGTGGGTATTGGGGGGCTCCCTCAAGGGCCGCAAAGTTTATGGTGAGTGGCCAGGGCTAGGGGTTGACCAGCGCTATCAAAAACGAGATTTGGCAGTGACTACCGATTTCCGAGATGTGTTCGCCCCGATCCTGCAACAGAAACTGGGCCTGAACGCTCGCCAGTTTGGACAGGTTTTTCCGAATCATACGGTTCGCACCAAGCTCCCCCTGGTTTAAGCACAGGGTGAAATGGCACAACATCAAAACTGTTCGCCTTCACCCACGGAATTCACCTCACCGCCGCGCTGAATCACAGCCCGACCGTTTTCAACGCTCTTAAACCGCCACCCGGTTCCATCTAAGGAATCGCCTAGGCGGACTTGCTGGGTCGAGCCATTCCGCTCAATCAGCATGGCGGACTTATCACCAAAGTCGAGAATACCCTGCACCGTCACCTTTGCCGTCTCTGAACGAGGCTTGGCCACCGTTAGCGGCGGTGCACTGGGAGGCTGAGCAGGTTTGGGAGCAATCGTCACAGCACTGGCTTTTGGTGCTGATCCTTGGCTGGGCTTCAGGGTTGGTAACTCTGCCATATTGGCTAAGGATACGGTGGGCGGCGGTGTCTGGGGCCGCAACGGGGGATTGGTAGGGGGCACAGCCGATGCCCGCACTGGAGCAGTCACTGGATTCACCTTTACAGCTGCGACTGGAACTGTTGGGGCGATCGCCGGATTCACAGTTTTTGCCTGGGGAGATTGCGCAGCAGCGGACGGCACAGTGATTGCCGTTGGGGCCTTGGGCGTCGATTCTATTTGTTTCAGGGATTTTTCTACGGTATCGGCAAAGGCTATGGTGTCAGCATCGGGTTGAGGTAAGGCCACCGTTGGAGCTGTTGCAGCAGGGGACGGGACTGGCCGCTGCAACAACAGCGTGAGCCATAGTCCGACGGCCCCCACAAAAGAGACACAGGCAATGCTGAACAGAAACCGTTGCGCCGCTGACTCCTCGGGTTGCAGGGGATGAGTGTAAAGCTGGAGGCTGCTAGAGCCAGCATAAGCAGGTTCCAGCGTTGCTTCCATCGGCTCATAGGGCACCAGCAAATCAGACTCCGGTTCTATAACAGGTCTCCGTCGCGGGGTGGGTAAGAGGCGCTTTCTCGTCAGAGAGAGGCGATGACCGGACTGTCGTGGCGTTTCAGTATCCGGGCTCAGATCTGCTTCAAGTTCCTGAAAAATCTCATCAATGAGCTGCGCGGCATGATCTTCGATCAGGGGAGAAACGTCTGATGCAGGAGGGAGGACAGCATCCCGATCAGAACGTGGGTCAACACTGAGGTCTACAGACATAAGCTCAAGGTAACGAAACGGGGCAAGGTTGGCTGTTGGTCTTAGCGTACATATTGATACTGCCTAGTGTTCACCAAACAGAACCGAAACTTTCAAACGCACCAAAATTGACATCAAAAAACCATTCATCTCAATTTAGTCGATCGCTTCCAGTTGGGCAAAGGCGATCGCAGCGTTCTGGCCCCCAAACCCAAAGGCCAAACAAAGGGTTGACTGTATAGATGTGCGCTGGGCCTGTGTAACAAAGCGGATTGGATAGGCCGGATTCTGCAAGCCGACGCAGGGGGGCAGACGCTGGTGCTGTAGCGCCATCAGACAAAATGCAGCACCCAATGCGCCAGAAGCCCCTAGGGTATGCCCCGTCGCTCCTTTGGTTGAGCTAACGCGAACGGACTCTGGAAACAGGGTCTGAATCAACTCGGCTTCCATCGCATCATTGAGCGTCGTGGCCGTGCCGTGGGCATGAATGTAGTCGATCGCCTCGGGCACTAGCTGACTGCGCTGGAGACAGCCTCGGATTGCCGCGATCGCCGAGTGGCGCTGGGGGTGGGGGGCACTCACGTGGTAGGCATCATTGGTGATGCCGTACCCTAAAACACGGCCATAGGGAACAGCCCCTCGCTGTTTCGCTAAATCCGCGCGCTCCAGCAATAGCAGGGCCGCCCCCTCTCCTAAGACCAATCCACTGCGGGCTTTATCAAAGGGGTAAGCCCCCGTTTCAGACAGGGCACCCATTCGCCGGAAGCCCGCTACAGTCAGAGGCGTAATCGGGGCATCCACGGCACCCGCGATCACCGCATCACACTGACGTGCCCGAATGAGTTCTGCCCCCTGGGCGATCGCCCAAATTCCGGTGGCACAGGCCGCCCTGGGAGAATGGAGTGCGCCCCGCAGCTGGAGTTGCTGGGCGACAAACTGCGCAGGGGTTTGATGATAAATCTGCGGCCACACCTGAGCCAGAGAATTCTGAGCCATGGAATTCAGCGCTGAGGCCCTGGGCACCCCATGCTCGAGCTCTGCCTGATGTCCCCGACTCGACCCAACGACTACCCCCCATGCCAAGTTCCAACTGGGGCAGAACCCACTGCTACACACCAAATCTTGCATAGCGTAGTCCAGCAAGGCTGACATCGTACTTGGGGTAGAGCCGAGCAGCGCGAGGGGAGCGGCCGCTTGCCCTGGGAAAGGCTGTTGCAGCACAATGCTTGTCTTGCCCGCCGTCAATGCCTGCCAGGTTTGGGCTAGGGTCGTCCCCAACGGAGAACAGAGTCCAATCCCAGTCACCCAAACTTCTGCCCCAGACACACCCGCCTCGCGCTGTTTCATGCCGCCCAGTACAGAACGATGGGCTGAACGATGACCGCACGGTTAAGTGCCACCGTTCTGCAAGTTCTCAATCCCTGTCAATACTTTCATCGACTCAATGCGATCGCCTTTTTGAATGCCGGCCACCACGTCCATCCCCTCGATCACAGAGCCAAAGGCAGCATAGTTACCGTTGAGAAAGTCCGCGTCTGCCAGGGTGATATAAAACTGGCTGGAGGCAGAATCAGGCAGCATGGAGCGAGCCATCGCCAAGGCTCCCTGACCGTGCCTTAGGACTGGGGGAGCTTTAACCCCTGCACTCTCCAAGGTTTTACCGTAGACCGGTTGCTCAGCCCCTTCCGGCAAAATTTCTAACGGGATATAGCGCGGTGCATTTGTTTGGGGGTCGATAAAACTGCCTGTGCCCAATTGAGCCTCGGGAGTCTGGGCGTCCTTGCTGAGGGGGTCACCCCCCTGGGCCACAAATCCCGGCTCTACCCGGTGAAAGGTGGTGCCATCATAAACGCCCCGTTGGACGAGGTCGATAAAATTTCCGGCCGTAATCGGCGCGCGATCGCCATCGACTTCCAGGGTAATTTCCTGACCATTAATCGTCAGGGCAACGGTTGCCTTCCCTTTCAGCTGTGGCATTTCTGCGAGGGGCGAGGGTTCGACCGCCCCAGGCACATCAGTCGGAGCTGGCGTAACCTGTTCAGCGACAGGTGACTCCCCTGCCTCATCAATTGTCGAAGCACTCGGTGTCCCCGAGCAAGCGACAAGCAAGGACACTAGGGCGATCGCCAGCAGCATCTGAGTACTGCGGCGCAGCAAAAGATTTGAGAACATTCTCGATCCCCATGACAACTTAG
>CAZXWR010000122.1:0-11039 GCA_964644325.1 uncultured bacterium | reverse complement strand
CGCAGGTCTATGGGGCTGGGCTAGTTCGCTATCGCCATGCACACTGAGGCTGTACCCCATGGAAACTGAGTGGATCCGACTGGTGGAAATTGTGCAGATCCCCTTCATGCAGCGTGCCATCTTGGGGGGGCTGCTAACGGGCTATACTGCTGGACTGCTGGGCAGCTTTACAATTGTGCGGCAGCTCTCGTTTTTTAGCGATGCTCTGGGCCATTCGGCACTCCTGGGCATTAGCTTGGGGGTGCTGCTGGGCCTTAGTCCAACGGTGGTGGTGCTGCCCTTTGCGGTGCTGTTTGCCCTGGGGGTAACCTACCTGCTTGAAAAAACGCAGCTCTGGACGGATGCCCTCCTGAATATTATTTATTCGTCGTCCCTGGCGATCGCCATTATTTTGCTGAGCTTTATGGGGCGCTACAAGGGCGGGCTAGACCAGCTTTTGTTTGGCGATATTTTGGCCGTTCAACCCTCAGACTTGATCATGAGCCTGCTGCTGTTGTTGGTGACCACTGCTTTTGTAGGGCTTACGCTACGCACCCAAATGCTGATCACCCTCCATGAACCGCTGGCGATTGTTCAGGGCGTAGCCGTTGGCCGTCACCGCACTGCCTTTGTGGTATTGCTCTCCTTGGTGGTGGGGATTTCCATCAAGGCGATCGGGGTGCTGCTGATTAGCGCCTTTATTGTCGTTCCGGCCTGCGCCGCTCGTTTACTCAGCAAGACCTTCACCAGCTATGTATTTCTCTCGGCGGGAATTGGGGCAGTGAGTGCGGTTCTGGGTTTACTGCTCTCGGCGTTTTTTAACTTGCCCTCGGGACCCAGCATTGTGGTGACCCAGCTGTCGATCTTTCTGGGTGCCGCGATCTACAAAAGTCGCCAACCGCGTTTTGCCTAGAGGCCAGTGGTTGGGGAAGCCGACTCAGACTGTGGCCCTGGACAGAGACCAGCCCCCACCAAAGCCAAGCCCCCACCAAAGCCAAGCCATCTCTGCCTTGCCTCCTAGTGCCTTAGAAGCCGTAAGCCATTCAGTGTGACCAGTAGGGTTGAACCTTCGTGACCCAGTACCCCGGCGGGGAGGGTGAGGGTTCCCCAGAAATTGGCACAGAGCAAAATCCCTACGGATGCCAGAGCTACCGCTATATTCTGCCGAATGAGGCGCTGTGACCGTCGGCCAATGTTCAGCGCCTGAACCAGGTGTTCCAATCGATCGGCCATGAGGACAACGTCTGCGGTTTCTAGGGCCACGTCGGTCGCGGCTCCGCCCATTGCGATTCCCACGTCTGCTTGGGCAAGGGCTGGGGCATCGTTAATGCCGTCTCCCACCATCGCGACAGTGCCGTAGCGCTGCTGGAGCTGCTGGAGCACTGCAACTTTCTCTTCGGGCATCTGTTCCGCATAGACTTGGTCAAGGCCGATGGCCTGGGCCACCGTCTGGGCTGTGGCCCGGTTATCCCCTGAGATCATCACGACGGCAATCCCCAACTGTTTCAGGGTCGCTATTAGGGACAGGGCGGTGGGGCGTACTTGATCGGCTACGGCAATCAGGCCCAAAACCCGTTCCTGGCAGACCCAGATCACTGTTTTGCCCTCCGTTTCCAGGCGCTGCCCGACAGCGTTCAGCGGGTGGGGCAATGCTGGAAGATTGGCTATGGCAAAAGACTGTTTGCCGATGCGGGTCGGCTGGCCTGCGAGGTGACCCGTGATGCCTTGGCCCACCTGTGCCTGGGCGTCGCGAACCGGGATGCTGTCCAGGTTCTTAGTTTGGGCGGCGCGGCAAATGGCCTGGGCAACCGGATGTTCGGAGTAGCTTTCCAGGGCTGCGGCAATTTGCAAAACCTGTTCAGAGCTGGTGCCAGGGGCTGGCACAATATCACTCACCTGGAGCTGTCCGGTGGTGAGCGTGCCGGTTTTATCGAAGGCGATCGCTTTAACCTGGCCCATGGTTTCGAGCTGTGATCCATCCTTGAATAAAATGCCGTGTCGTGCTCCCTTGGCAATGCCCGCCAGCAGTGTGGGCATAATGGCGGCCATCAGGGCGCAGGGGGAAGCCACCACCAGAAAGACCAGGGCGCGATACAGGGTGGTTTCCCAACTCCAGCCCAGAAGCAATAGCGGCAGGCTCGCTAACAGGATCCCGGTGACCACAATGACCTGGGCATACCGCCGTTCAAAACGCTCTAAAAATTGCTGGGAGGGCGGGGCCGTCGTTTGGGCTTGCTCCACCAGACGGATAATGCGCTGAATTAAGCTACTTTCGGGGGGCTGATGGATGGTGACCACCAGGGCACCGCTGCCGTTAATGGTGCCAGCAAAGACCAGATCACCCACCGTTTTATCGACTGGGATGGATTCACCGGTGATCGGCGCTTGGTTAAGGGTACTGCTGCCCACCGCAACCATCCCGTCCGTGGGCACCCGCTCCCCTGGCTTGACCAGAATGCGATCGCCTACCTGGAGTTTGTGGGTCGGCACGGGGTATTCCTGGTCGTGGCGCAGCACCCTGGCGGTGTCCGGGGTGAGCTGCATCAGCTCGCGAATATTGCGGGCCGTGCGATGCATGACCAGGCTTTCGAGGGCACCGCTGAGGGCAAAAATCAGAATCAAGATGGCACCATCCAGCAACAAATAGTATTGCCGCTGCCATAATCCCAGGGCGGCGGCCCCCAGTGCTGCCACAATCATCAGCAAATCTACGTCGAGCTGATGCTCCTGCCAAAGGGTTTTTAGTCCCTCTCTAGCACTGGCATAGCCCCCTGTAACGTAGCCGGTCAAGAGCACCCAGATGCCGATCCCGATCCAGTTTTGGTGCAGTGCCAAACCGCCCAACAGGGTTAACCCGCCGCAACAGAGAGCGGCGATCGCTTCTGGGTAGGCCCGCACCCACTGGGGCCAGGGTTTAAGAAAGGTGACGGAGGCAAGCATCGTAAAGCCCAACAACAGACAAGGGTCAATGGGTTTAGACTAAACATTGACACCCATGTTAAGGTCAAGCTATTCCCCTAAAGACGAGTCAGAATGCTGACCATCAAGGAACTCACCGCTGCGACGGGTGGGGACATTACCCCACGCATGGTACGCCACTACCACCAGATTGGCCTACTGCCTCAGCCGCAGCGATCGCCGAGCAACTACCGTCTCTATACTGACGCTGACGTGAAACGGTTGCAGCGGATTGTTGCCCTGAAGCAGCAAGGGTTTCAGCTTTCCCACATCAAACAGGTACTAGATTCAGCGCCCGCCATGACCGAGACTTTTCTGGAGCCGCTGCGGCAGCACTACCAGCGGGTACAGGGGCAGCTGGTGCGCCTGCGGCAGACGGCCACGGCGCTGGAAGGGATTCTCGGTCGCGATCAGGCTTGTTTAACGGTGCAGGCATCTGCCCTAGCTCAACTCCGCCTCCTTGATGCTGAAACCCAAGCAGCGCAAGACCTGACGGACGACCTGTGGCAGCATTTGGATGCTGCCGTGCCTGACCACCCCGAGAACGTCCAAGAGTCTCTCAGACAGCTTCTCCCGAACCTCTCGAACCGACCTGAAATTGAGGCAGATTTGCTGGCGCATCTGGTTTTGGCCTGTGGCGATGTGAGCCTTGCGGCTTTTGTGCGCCTAAGCCAAGACGCCATTAAAGCAGCCCGCGAGTCTTTGCAGCGAGGCTGCACGATCGTGGCTGATGTCCCGGCGGTGGCGGCCGCCCTAGATCAAGCTCGCCTGCAACACCTAGGGTGTCCCTGGACTGTTTTGTGCAACGATCCCCATCTAGACGGTGTGGGCGATACGGAACAGGCGTTCTGGAGCACGATCACGGCCAGTGAAGGTCGTGGGAATCCGGCTGGCGATCGCTTCTCTGCTTTGATGGATGGCAACATCTGGGTGGTGGGCTATGCCCCCTCCGTCCTGCTCAAGCTGTGTGAACAGATCGAAACCACAGGCAGATGTCCGGCCCTCGTGATTGGGATGCCCCTTGGGTTTAGCCATGCGCCCGCTGCGAAGCGCCGTCTCATGAGCCTTAACATTCCGTTTGTGACGGTGGCGGGTTCTCTTGGGGGTGGCCAATTGGCGGCAGTGGCGCTCAATCGGCTCGCGGCTTCCCTGATCGAAAAGCCGGACTGCCATTGCTATCTCAGTGCTGTTCCGGGAAACACTTCACCTTAAAGACCCAGCAGGACTCGACGTGGGTCAATCTGCTGTCCCCAATCAACTCTGGTCTCCAATCTGCATCTCTAGCCCCGAACCCCTAACGTTACAGCCTGGATGTGCTGAGATTCGGCCATATTTTTCTGAAGCCCCAGTCGCCGTTTCGCGATCGCCGTCCCAGACAACCTCAGGCCGTCGCTGAATCGTACATTTGGCTAAACCCGTTCAAGACCCTCACCCACTGCTTTAGATGCAGATCTTAATCTCCTGGGCGATCGCCAGTCCCACCGACATCAGCTATGATAATGATTATCGTTCTTAGGGTCATTAATCCATGGTGTCCGACCCCGACCTGCCGCCACCCCTTGCCAAAGCCGTCCAGCGGTTTGAGCAGGTAACCGACCCCAAGCGTCGCTACGAATATTTGCTGTGGTTTGCCCAGCAGCTACCGCCCTTCCCAGCGGATCAAAAGCAGCCCCAGTATAAAGTGCAGGGTTGTACCTCCCAGGTATACATCACCGCCACCCTAGAGGCGGGTCGAGTTTATTTCCAGGGCGATGCCGATGCCCAGCTCACCAAAGGGTTGCTAGGGCTGTTGATCCATGGATTCAATGGACTCTCTCCCCAGGCAATTCTTCAGGTCTCCCCCGACTTTATCCAGCGCACCCGCCTAAACGTGAGCCTGACCCCGTCTCGAGTCAATGGCTTCTACAACATATTCAATGCGCTGAGAAGCAGGGCCAGTCAGTATCTGTTACCCGTTGAGACTGAAGTTAGTCAAGCCCCCTGACTGCTATGGAGAATCCACTATGCCTGCTGTCCAGTTAAGTTCCTTGTCACAGCCCCTCAGCCTACCGAAGCGTGGTCTGCCAGTCACGATCGTGACTGGTTTTTTAGGCAGTGGTAAAACAACGCTCCTGAACCACATCTTGCAAAACAGCGCCGGACTGAAGGTGGCAGTTCTGGTCAATGAATTTGGCGATATCGACATTGATAGCCAGCTGCTAGTGACTTTGGATCAAGACATGGTGCAGCTGAGTAACGGCTGCATCTGCTGCACCATCAATGAGGATCTGGTAGATGCGGTCTACCGAATTCTGGCGCGTCCAGAAAAAGTCGATCACCTGGTGCTAGAAACTACAGGCGTCGCTGATCCGCTTCCCATTGCCCTGACCTTTCTGGCCTCGCCGCTCTGTGACCTAACGCGCCTTGACAGTATCGTGACCCTGGTGGATGCCACAACCTTCACGCCGCAGCATTTTGACAGTGCTGCTGCTCTCAACCAGATTACCTATGGCGATATCATTTTGCTGAACAAGACCGATTTAGTGACGGAAGACAACGTTCTGGCCCTGGAGCAGTGGATTCAATCTCAAAAAGCAGGATCGCGGCTGTTGCGAACACAGCACGCTCAGGTGGCGCTACCGCTGATCCTGGATGTCAATCTCTTTCCTGGGAACCATGCGGAACTAGCGACTACTCTGGCGCAGGGGAATTCGCCTCAGTCCCAGCGCCACGACCAGCGCCACGACCATCACCATGACCCCCACCCTGATGCTCCATCTGGTCACCACCCGTCCCATGGCGGTTACGACTCTCATGCCCATGCTGATCACCTAACCCAGGATGGCTTCGTTTCAATTTCCTTTGAAAGCGATCGCCCGTTTGCGGTGTATGAGTTTGAGAAATTTCTAACCACGCACCTGCCCGAGGCTGTATTTCGGGCCAAAGGTTTTTTATGGTTTGAAGAAAGTCCGCAGCGCTTTATTTTTCAGCTCAGTGGTCGGCGCTATGACCTCAACCGAGATGTCTGGCCTGCGACTCCCAAAATTCAGCTGGTGTTCATTGGGCGTCAGCTAGACAACCACCAGCTGCGCACCGAGTTGCACCGCTGTCTGGCTTGGCCCCGCGCCATCCCCTAAAGCGTGAGCGCAAGCATCAGACAGCCAAGCCATTCCTTCGTCACCATTGCAGTTCCAAATGAATCGGGTTACGCTCCTGTAACAACAGGAGACACAGCGCTTTGTTAGGTGTCTGCCTTGCTTTGACGTTTCAGGAGCGTATTTTATGTGTTTTGGCTGCTATGCCTTCTCGGCAATGACCCTGCTCACCCCCGGCCCAGATGCAGTACCTAGCAACATCCCGGAACCGATCAATCGGCCTTCTGACGCGATTCGGGTTACCGCTGGCATGGATGCCGAGCAGATTCGGATTCAGGTGAACCAGCTCATTGATCTATTGCCAGCGGATCCGGATGCCCAAGTTCTAAGGGAGGAGTTGCTGGCGATTCAGTCTAATCTCAACGGGGTGAATGATGCCCAGCAGGCGCTGTACATTGTGGATGAGGGTCTGCTGTCGATGGCAATGCGCGTCAGGGCGGCAGATAATGTGGATGACGTGCTCAAGATTTTCTACCAGATACAGGAGCAAACGTCCCAGTCGTCAAACCTCACGTCTTTTCTAGGGGAAAGAATGCAGTCGCGCTGGGGCTGGCTGACCTAGTAGCCTGCTATGATAGCCAGCCTGAATGCTGCTGTAGGGATAACCCTTTGCGCAGCAGGATCGTGGCAGCACTGGATTGCAGGGAGGGTGCGGACTGTCCTGCTGGGATGTCCTGATATTCGACGCGATCGCGAATTTCCCAAACTAATTCAAACAAGGCTTGACTGTTGGGCGCTGCCGATACCGCAGTGGCCAGCTGCCCCATCTCTTCATCCAGAATATCTTGAGCCTGTTGAGCCTGGGTAACTGTGCTCAGTCGGCGGGCAGCTTGCTCAAATCCCTGACGTAAGATGGCAGTTTCGGCTGTTTGGGGTAGTTCTGCTGTGATTGCCCGTAAGGTCTTCTGAATTTCACCAATGGCTGCCAGCTCCTGTGGGCTAACTTGGGTGATGATGGCAGACTGCGATGGCAATGGGTTCTGCGCTGTATTGACGGGGGCTTCTGAAACGGGAATCAAAAAAGTGAGTGCAGAGACCGCAATACAACCAACACACATGACCTTGTTTCCTTAGAAGTGATTTTAGCAGCGTCACCTGGCGGGATCTGTCCCATATTCCCAGGGGGTGATGCCGCCGCAGCGGCTTCACAGGCTGTATTTCTAAGGTGCCCCGTGAATCAAAAAATGGGACAAATGCACCCCCTTTAGCTGCACTAACTTGGTGCAAGTGTCTCTAGGATTGGAGTTGGTTGAGACTGTGGTATTTCCTTCATGCACAGCCTCTGCGAATCCGGATCGGTCAAATCATCAGGTTTTTTGAAAGCCAACGCCTGCCTTAACTGCACTCCAGATGGCCAACTGCCCATCACTCCCACCCGCCGCGATACTCTGGCCTTGGGGGTGCCAGTCCAGGGCGGAGAAGCTGCCCATAGAGCCCCGCAGCATTGAGTTGGGTTTTGCCGCTCCCTGCTCCCACAAGTAGAGGCAGCCGTCTGTTCCTGCGGTCGCCAACAAGAAATCATGGGGCTGGAAGGCGATCGCCTTTACAAAACCAGTATGCTCCCGTAACAGTTGGCCTTCCCAGCCAACAAATGGTTCGGTATCAGGGTACCAAACCACAACACCATCCCCGCTTGCTGTTGCCAGGATCGGAGGAGTTTCTGGGTTAACGGCACACCAAGCGAGATGCGGCACCTTAGCGGGGAAGCCCTGCATCAGCCAAGGGTCAGTTTGTGGCTGCTGCGGCTGCCACTTCATGACGGCAACCGTGCGATCGAGATTGCCTGAGGCGAGATACTGACCCTCTTGGGACCAGGCTAGCGCGATGCTAGCCGACGCCAGGTTAAGCAGCTGCGGATCCTGGTGCCAATCCCGGGCTGACCAGACCTTGATCCCTTGATAGCCCCCGACCGCTAGCCAGTCGCCATCGGGGGACCAGACGCAACACAGGGCTGAGGAGTTTTCAAAGGGCAGGGTTGCCAAAATATCCTGGGTGACGGCATCCCACACCTGAACATAGCGACCAACGTTGAAGGCCAGCCAAGGCTGGGTCGGATGCCAGGTGAGATGTTCAACCCAGCGGCCCAGGGATAGCTGAGCCACGGGGACTGCTGCGGTGTTATCGGGCTGTAAGTCTTGCCAGACTTTTAGGTGACCCGCCTGCCCACCCGCCGCTAGATACTGACCGTTGGCTGAGAAGGCCAGACAGTCTAATGCGGAACCCATTTGGGTTTCGAGTAGGGTCAAGGTCTGGCTGCTGTCCACCAGGCCCAGTTCCCCTGCCGCTGAGCAGGCCGCGAGTACCTCGGCGTTCGGAGACCAGGCGATCGCGGTAATGTAGTCTGACAGCTGACCCTGCCAGCTCAACTGCCATAGAAGTCGCCCCCGGGATTTTAGACGAGACACTTGAAAAAGTCCTCTTTGAGCTGGGCTTCATTCAAGTTACGACCAATAAAGACCAGTTCATTCTTGCGAGTTTCGGTGGCTTTCCAAGGGCGATCGCGGGCGCCATCAAACAGCATGTGTACCCCTTGAAAGACAAAGCGATCGGGCTCACCCTGAATATTCAGGATGCCCTTCATTCGGAAAATATCCGGCCCCTGGGTCTGTAACAATACCCCGAGCCAATCGTTTAGGCGCTCACCATCGACCTCACCCGCTGCAACAATTGCCACCGAGCCAACGGTTTCATCGTGCTGGTGGGCATCTTCGCCTAAAAACTCAGGGTCAATCTGGAGCGCACGATTCAGGTCGAAGGCATTGACCCCCAGCAGGGCATTCATCTCTAGCTCGGCATTACGGGTGCGATATACCTTGGCGATCGCATTCATGCCCCGAATGCGTCGCTCCAGTTCATCTACCACCCCGGCTGCCACTAAATCAATCTTGTTGAGCAAGACAACATCCGCGAAAGCAATCTGCTCTTGGGCCTCATCCGCTTCCCAGTGCTGCCAAATATGCTTGGCATCGACCACGGTTACCACCGCATCCAGGAAGCTCTGTGCCTGCACCTCGGCATCCATGAAAAAGGTTTGAATGACAGGAGCAGGGTCGGCAAGGCCCGTGGTTTCAATCACCAGGTGATCAAACTTATCGCGCCGCCGCATCAGGTTGCCAATGATACGAATGAGGTCGCCCCGCACAGTACAGCAGATACAGCCGTTATTCATCTCAAAGATTTCTTCGTCGGCATCGACAACCAGCTGATTATCGATGCCCACTTCCCCAAACTCATTCACAATCACCGCCACCTTCTTCCCATGCTCATGGGTGAGAATGCGGTTGAGTAAGGTCGTCTTGCCAGCCCCTAAGTACCCCGTCAGAACAGTCACTGGAACAGCACGATCAAGCGTTGGATGCGTCATGGCAGTCTGGCCTAGATTAAAACGATAATCATTATCACTGTCAAAATTATGATAGTGGAATGGCTGGCGAAAGCCAACCCTGATTGCCGGGGATTAAGCCGAGTTGAGGGGGATGAACGCAGGGCAGGCCAAGGTGGGTTTGGTGAGGGCTGCCACAATGCGATCGCTTGCCAGTTGAGCCCCGCGTAAATTGCGGGCGACAGGCCCCACTTGCAAAGCTGCCAATCCACCCATCACAAACAGTTCACACCCTGGCCAGCGCAGGTAGGGATCCAGAATGGGGAGGCCATGGATCACGGGCGTGGGGCAGTGAGCTTGCACCAATGCCAGAATCGATGTCCGGGTCACGTCAATATGACGGCCTGTGGCATACCAGATGCGATCAAACGAGTGATCAAGCGAGCTACTTCTGCCATCGGTGCAGTGGACTTCCCAGTGATCGGCCAGCCACTGGAGGCGGGTGACCTGGCATTGTTCCGCTATCTGTAGGTCGCCCTGGCGCTGCACCCGTCGGAGCTGGTAGCCGACCTCGGGCGTCATTGACCCGCCGCCCCGGGCCTTTTGGATCAAGTTGCTTCGCTGCTGCCAGTCAGGTTCTGCCCAAAAGCCCTTCAGATACTTGGGGCCAATCCAACCTGGATCGGTATCAAACAGCCGTTCTTGCAGCGATCGCCGGGTCATTAAGGTCACCTGAGCCCCGCGCTGGACTGCTCCCAGCGTGAGATGACCACTGGTCAGGCCACCGCCAACGATCAAGATGCGCTCACCCCTAAGCGTCAGGGATCGCAAATCCACCTGCGCTGCATGGCACAGTCGCTCTGGCGGGAAGGCCCCCTGGGCTGTTTTGACCCAGCCTGGGGTGACAGCTGCCCCATCTCCCGTGGCCAGCACGACCCGCCGAGCTAAAATCGAGTTCCCCTCCCGCAGGGTGAGCCGAAAGCCGCGCCGAATACCGCCCAAGGGTTCCAGATGGGTAACGGCAGTTGCAGTCACCCGGTCAGCCAGCTGATAGCGCTGCACAACCCTGCGGCAAAAGTCGGCGAACAGCTGAGTTCCCGGACGACTGTAGGGGTCAAACAGCTCATGGGAGCGTCCCTGGGCAAACTCGCGCAGCGCGTGGGGATTGGGGTCGGGATGGTGCACCGCTGGCGATCGCAGGTGGGGAATTTCCTGAGCCGTAAACTGCCGCTGCCACTGCTCTAACCAAGTACCGCTGGGGTCAAAAACCTGCCAGCGCAAGGCTCGTCCCCGTTGACGCTGCAAAAGATGGGCGAGCAAAGTCAAGCCCTGTGGCCCTGCACCAATAATGGCAATGTCGAGCATGATCTCCACTCCGATGTGGGCTCAAAACCTACAATGATAATGATTATCATTTTTGTGATACTCTAGCAAAAGTCTGAAGAACTGTAAGGTAAGTGTGGGTGAGAAAAATGAGACGACAGCTGCTAGCAATGGGTTTGATCGGCGGTTTGGGGTTACTGGGCGACTGGCAAAGGGTTGCGGTTGCTGAGAGTGGACTGTTCCAGGAGGGTGCCAACAGTGACTTGGGGCAGGTCACGTCTGTATCTCAGCTTTCCGATGTGCAGCCCACTGACTGGGCCTTT
>CAZXWR010000121.1:0-11069 GCA_964644325.1 uncultured bacterium | reverse complement strand
CTAAAGTCCAAGCTATAGCTCGTGGGCTATCAGCACTTTTTGAGAAATTGCAATTTCTGCGTTCTGTGAAGAACCTCGCGTTGCCTATGATCGCGTGAATCTGAGCAGCTTTTTTGCGGGGAAGGCGGCGGGGGATCTGTCTCTGGTTGAGCCTGGATTCTATCAAGATCATCAGGTAAAAATGCACATTGGTGATAAGGCGATCGCCATTGATCGTGACCAGAAAACCGTGACCTCAGCCAATGGGTTGGTGCTGCACTACGACCAGCTGGTGTTAGCGACGGGGTCTTATCCCTTTGTGCCGCCCATTCTCGGCAATGATTTACCGGGAACTTTCGTCTACCGCACTATCGAAGATTTAGAGGCGATCGCAGCCTATGCAGCAGCCTGCAAAACTGGTGTGGTCATTGGGGGTGGGCTCTTGGGCCTGGAATGTGCCAATGCCCTACAGAACCTCGGACTTACCACCCACGTTGTGGAATTCATGCCCCGTCTGATGCCCATGCAGGTGGATGAACTGGGGGGCCAGATGCTGCGCCAGAAAATTACGGCTCTGGGGGTCACGGTACATACCGCCAAATCTACGACTGAGATTATGGGCAACGAAACGGGCCAGGTTTGCCGGATGCAGTTTGCGGATGGATCCGACTTGGCGACCGATCTGATTGTCTTTTCAGCCGGGATTCGCCCCCAGGATGAACTGGCCCGACAGTGTGGCTTACACATTGGCGATCGCGGTGGAATTGTGATCAATGAACAGTGCCAAACCTCAGACCCAGATATCTGGGCCATCGGCGAATGCGCCCTCTACGACAGCCGAACCTACGGACTAGTCGCACCGGGCTATCGCATGGCTGAAGTGGCAGCCGCGCAGATCGGTGGCGCTCAGGATGCAGCCTTTACGGGCGCCGATATGTCCACCAAGTTAAAACTGTTGGGCATTGACGTTGCCAGTTTTGGCGATGCCTTCGCCCAAACACCCCAGGCCAAAGAAATTGTCGTGAGCGACGCGCTCCAGGGCACCTATAAAAAGCTGGTGGTGGATGAAACCCATTCCCGTCTACTGGGAGGGATTTTAGTTGGGGATGCGGCTGCCTATGGCACCCTGCTCCAGATCATGCAGACCCAAATGCAGCTACCTCCCCATCCAGAAGACTTGATTTTGGCACCCCGAGAGGGTTCTAGCCTTTCCATGGGCGTTGAACAGTTTCCAGAGACGGCCCAGATTTGTTCTTGCAATAACGTCACCAAAGGCGACCTCTGTACTGCGATTCAAGATCAGTCCCTGCGGGATATCGCGAGCGTCAAACAATGCACGAACGCTGGCACGGGCTGTGGCGGCTGTGTTCCCCTGGTGACCGACCTGCTGAAGTCAGAGCTGAAAAAAGCAGGGGTTGAAGTCAAAAATGACCTCTGTGAACACTTCGCGTACTCCCGCCAAGACCTCTACTCCCTGGTGCGATCGCAAAAGATCTACACCTTTGACGAACTGCTGGAGCGCTACGGCACTGGGCAGGGCTGTGAAATCTGTAAACCGACGGTTGGTTCCATTTTGGCCTCGGCCTGGAACGACTACATCCTGGATGAAGCCCACGTTGGTCTCCAAGATACCAATGACGCTTTCCTGGCCAACTTCCAGCGCGACGGCACCTACTCAGTTATTCCGCGCATCCCTGGCGGTGAGATCACCCCCGACAAACTGATTGTGCTGGGGGAAGTCGCCCAGGAATTTGGTCTCTACACCAAAATCACAGGGGCACAGCGAATCGATCTATTGGGGGCGCGGGTGGATCAGCTGCCTGGGATTTGGGCGCGGCTGATCGCCGCCGGATTTGAGTCGGGACATGCCTACGGGAAGGCCCTGCGTACGGTCAAATCCTGTGTTGGCAGCACCTGGTGTCGGTTTGGGGTGCAAGATTCGGTCAGTCTGGCGATCGAGCTGGAGCTGCGCTATCGCGGCCTGCGAGCCCCCCACAAACTGAAGTCGGCGGTCTCTGGCTGCACGCGGGAATGTGCCGAAGCCCAAAGCAAAGATTTCGGCGTGATTGCCACCGAAAAGGGCTGGAATCTTTATGTGTGCGGGAATGGCGGCATGAAGCCCCAACATGCCCAGCTCTTGGCGGCAGATTTAGATAAAGCCACACTCCTGCAATACATCGATCGCTTCTTGATGTTCTACATTCGGACGGCAAACCGCCTAGAGCGCACGGCCACCTGGTTGAATAAGCTTGAAGGCGGCATGGATTTCTTGCAGCAGGTGATCATCCATGACTCCCTGGGCATTGGCGCGGAGCTAGAAGCCGAGATGGCCCACCAGATCGCAACCTACGCCTGTGAGTGGCACGCCACCCTGCAAGATCCGGTTAAACTACAGCGCTTCCAGCACTTTGTGAACACGGATCAACCTGACCCCCACCTGCTCCAGGTTGCGGAACGGGGCCAGACCCGACCTGCCCACGAACATGAACGGCAGTTAATGGCCATTGAATGAAGGCTCAGACTTGTCATGACTCAGCTGTGGCCTGCTGTTGGCCTTCTGGGTTGAGTTTGCTGATAGCTTGTCTGGCTTTAACAGCTTCAGCCTGAAATCTTCTGCGCCTTGCGTTTGCATTCCTTCATCGAGAAAGAGAGTCCCAATGACTGAAACCCAATTGATTAAACCGTCTGCGACCCTACAGTGGATCACCGTTTGCCCCCTAGAGCGCATCGCTCTTAACACAGGGGTTTGTGCCTTGGTTCAAGGGCAGCAGGTCGCTATTTTTCGGGTGGGGGATGGCACCCAGGTTTACGCCCTCAGTAATTACGACCCGTTTAGCAAGGCCCATGTTCTATCGCGCGGCATTGTGGGCGATCGCAACGGAATCCCGAAGGTTGCCTCTCCGGTCTACAAGCAAAACTTCAGCCTCACCAATGGCGAATGCCTAGATGTACCGGATATCTGGGTAGAAACCTATGCGGTGCGCGTTGTCGAAGGTCAGGTGCAAATTGGGACAGCGGTTGCTTAACGCACGGCACGGGTTGAGGGCCAAGTCAGGTTGGCATTCCTCCCCCAGGATGCCAACCTGACTCCCTGGAAAGACGCAGGGGAGGGCGCTTCCCAAACCCAGGAACCGACGCAGCTCCTTGACGGGTGTAGCCCACAGCGGTTCAGACAGCCGCTGCGTATGTCAGGCAGCGGCTGCGTATGAAATCGCTGAAATAACGGCACCTTGAGGATCTTGAATTAGCACAAACCGCCCGACGGTCGGAATATCTTGAGGCCCCATCAACACTTTCCCCCCAAGTTCCTGGGTCATTTTTGCGGTCGCATCTACATCATTGACCGTCACATACGCACCCCAGTTTGGAGGCATTTGCTGCATATCCGGCGGGAGACTCATCAAACCCCCGACACTTTGACCACCCACTGAAGCGACTCGGTACTCCATGCCTGCCACCGGGCCATCTGACATAGTCCAGCCAAAAAGCTGACTATAAAACGCTTCAGCTCCCTTGAGGTCTGTTGTCATCAACTCAGCCCAGCTAAAAGCACCATGCTGCTGAAGTGGATTATTCATAATGCCTCCTTAAATCTTAAGGGTTACGTTGAGTTCTAGAATAGCCCCATCTTTGATATTTGTACAGTTATCAAAATCGAAGTCTATCTCTGCCTTGGGCATCGCTAATGTCCTTGGGGCTGAGGTTGTAGAACAGCATTGTGGGGTGATGATTGGGGCGATCGCCACGCTCACGGGGAACCCAGACCACCCACGCTGGACAAGACTTGAGATCATAGGTCGGGGTCTGCAAACAGATTGGCACCCCCGATCAATCCTGGATAGCCCTCAGGTTTAGTGCGAGCGCAAATCTTTGCATGTAACGATTTTTCAGCTGGGGTTATCTTTTAGTACGGTTTCCCAGAATAATTTAAAGGAGGGCTATGGGATTCACGAGCCTTCATGATTTTTTACGACAAACTTTACAAGCCATACTTTAAGTATAAGAAAGGAAGCCATTGATGCTATTTATTACGAACCGCGTCCTCCAAGAAGGCCCGACCCCAGTCAGAGAAATAAACGCAGGCTTACCCCGATCAGTACAGTTTGACTTAGCAAATAATCAGGCAGAGCAGTCCGTTTATTTCTGTCACAGGGCCGCCCAAGATAGCTATACCGAAATTGGGAGTCTGGCATTTCTTGGAGAGCTTAAGGATCGGCAGGTCAAAGAAATTTTGTTTTTTATTCATGGATATAACAACCTGCCAGAAACCTCAATTTTTGCGAAAGCACTAGAGTTACAGCAGCTATTCGATCAAAAATCGCCGGGTTTTATTGAAGTGGTGCCTATCATTTGGCCCTGTGATAACGACCTCGGCCAAGTTGTCGATTATTTTGATGACCAAATTGCAGCGGATCAAAGCGGCATTGCCTACGCCAGACTGTTTAAGAAGTTTTTAGACTGGCGGGAAGAAAATAGTACCCAAGAGCATCCCTGCACAAAACGCATTAACATCCTGGCACATTCGATGGGCAATCGTGTACTTCGCGCTGCGTTTAATGACATCGTGAAGTACTTTTTGCCCCAGGGTATGCCATTGATTTTCCGTAATATCTTCATGGTGGCAGCGGATATTGTCAACGAGTCGCTGGAACCTGGCAAAGATGGACAGCACATTCCGCCAGCCTCCCGAAATGTGGCCGTTTATTTCGCTGCGGATGACCTCGCCATGCGCGCCAGTAAAGTTGCGAATGTTGGAAACCGGATTGCCTCCAAGCGACTGGGACATACTGGGCCGGAAAGTATTTATAAAGTCGATAAAAATGTCTATGCGTTAGACTGTGCCGATTTTAATAACCAATACGACTCACCTATTGGTCATGGCTACTTTACGCGAGATAATGCGGGGAATTCTGGCCTAGTCTTTGATCACATGTGGCGGTGTATTGAAACGGGGCGTGTGCCCATGGGATTTGACAGCAATCGCACCGCAATTTTAACGCGGGCTTTACTGACCTAAGGAGTTCCCTCTGGCGGATGTTCGAACCCCTAGGGATTACATTATTGCCCCCAGTGTCTGGAGCGTTTTGATCTGGGCTGCGTTTAAGCCCCTTGCGTTCATAATATCTAAGCCTTCGTAGAGTCTGGGGGGTTGTAGCGTCTGGAGACAGCGCCTCGAATCAAGATCCCACAGACGCGTGGTGCCATCTTGGGAGCCACTATATAGGGTCTGACCATCTGGGCTGAAAGTAAGCGACCAAATACATTCTCTATGACCGAGTAAAGGAGTCTGCCACTGTTGCTAGGGGGCATGCCACAGAAAAATCGCTCCATCATTGCTACCAATGGCTAACAGATCACCGTCTGGACTCCAAGTGACACTCCAGTTTGTTTTGCCAGGAACCGCCAGGGTGTCCTGACAGGTAAAGGTATCCAAATCCCACAGTCGACAGGTATTGTCACTCCCAACAGAGGCCAGAATCGGTTGTTCAGGATGGAACGCTACGGAGCAGACTTGGCTTTGATGCCCTGCTAAGGTGGCAAGGCAATTGCCCGTCTGTCGATCCCACAGTTTAAGGGTGCGATCGCCACTGCCGCTGGCGACTTGTTGCCCATCGGGGCTGAAGCTCACGGCCCAGACCCGACTTTGATGGCCCGCTAAAGTCCATACACAATTCCCTGAGTCTGGATCCCACAACTTAACGGTGCGATCGCTACTGCCACTGGCAATCGCCCTGCCGTCGGGACTCCAGGCGACGCTCCATACACGGCTTTGATGTCCTTGAAGCCGCAGTTGACACTGGCTCACACCCACCTGCCAAATTCGGAGACTGCCATCATCACTGCCGCTGACGAGATGAGTCCCTGAAGGATTGACCGCTAGAGACCAGAGCGATCGCTGATGGCCAGTCAGGGTCTGCTCAAGCCTGCCATGCTCTGCATTCCATAGATACAGATTGCCATCACTGTAGGCGCTTGCGACCTGGGCAGCATGCCCCTCTAAAGAAGGAAGAACGCTCACCTCACAGGCCCAGTTAGAGTAGCTGCTGATGTTGAACAGAAGCTGCCCTTGCTCAACATCCCAAAGGCGAATCGTTTGATCTTCGCTGGCGGTGATTGCCGTATTCCCCGTACTCCCGCAGTCCACCGCAGAAATCCGACCTCGATATCCGTCTAAGCTCTGATCGCTCTCACCCGAATTTAAATCCCAGCGAATGAGCTGGGCATTGTCACCGCCCGCCATCAGGTAGCGATCGCACGGACTAAGGGCCAGGGCCCAGATCCGACCCCTGGATTGGCCGAAGGTCTGAGTAGGAGTTGGGGTGCCCAACTGCCAAGCCTCAATCAAGCCGCTGTCCCCAGCACTATAGAGCGTTTGGCTGGAGGCGCAATAGACCAGTGCCCAAATTCCGCCCTGCTGTGAAGCCCATGTCTCTAACGGCTGTCCCGTATCCCAATGCCAACAGTGAAGTTGGCCATTGGTGCCACCGCTAAAAATAAGCCGCTCCGGTTCGCTGACGGCGAGGGCGATGCCATCACTGTCGCCCCTTAATGTTTTCAAACACTCTCCTGTCTGAAAGTCCCAGAGTTTCAGGGAGCGATCGCCACTGCTGGTGACAGCAGTATGGTGACTGAGGCAGAGGATCTTCCAGATGCGATCGCAATGTCCCTCGAGCACCTGAAGACAGTCCCCCGTCTGGGTATCCCACACCCGCACAGTCTGATCTTCGCTAACACTGAGAACGGCGTTGCCATCCGGAGACCAGTCCACCGCCCAAATCCAGCTTTGGTGTCCGTTTAGAGACAGAAGCAGTTGCCCTTGGTCGCTATCCCAGACTGAAACGCCACCATTTTGATGCCCCGTTGCAAAGCGGCTCGCATCGGGACTGAACTTGACGCAGACGACGCCACCAAAGGCATGGGCAAAGACCGTGCGCGATAAGTCAGCACCCGACAAGTCAACCTGATAGAGCGGGCGGGTGGCTAAATTTACCTCCCACAGCGGTAAGCCTGATAGCTGCAGCCCCGTAAGCGGGTGCCCCAACTGTATTAACAAATTCACGAGGTTCCCCGCAGCATAACTGGGGGAAGCGCCACGAAGGGATGCCAGCAGGGCTTCAAGATGCTGGGCAACATCCACAGAAAGCTGCTCTTTGAGCTGCTCTAGAATAGGCTGTAAGACCTGCTGACGCTGTACCTGTTGCAGATAGTCCTGAGCAGACACCTTGAGCAAAGGACACTGGTGGAGCAAACTGAGTTGAGAGCGTGCCAGCTCTTGAACCAGAGTGTCAATGAGAGAAATCGTGACATATTCGAGAACCGCAGGTGATAGGCCAAACGTGACCAGCCCTTCACAGGTATGGCGCTCGATTAGGGTGCGCCGATGGAGTGCCGACAGCATCTCCATCAGGCGTCGCTGTTGAGAGCGATCGAGTAGATCGGCTTTGATCGCCTTGAACGATTGAGGAGTTCGGCATAGGGCTAGATAAAACAACACCCATTGTTCTGATGCGCTTAAGAGCTGCCACTGCTGCTGTAAAAAGACGGCCAACCCCTCAAAGATGACTTGCCCCTCCGCTAAGAATTCTGAGAGATCTCCTTGGAAAAAATCAAGAATCGTGGTGCTAACAATTTGCAAAGCCAGGGGGTTGCCACCATACTGCTGGGTCAGTGTTTCCCAGTCCTGGCGCTGGGCGGTAAAAGTGCCTTTCGTTTGCAACAGCATCTGAGTTTCTGCGGCTGAGAAGGGCATGAGCAAATAGGTTCGCACCGTATCTCCTTCCCGTAGCCCCCAGGTTTGCGACTGCTCTCGGCCAATGACAACGCAGCAGCTTTGATGGCGGGTAGCTCCCAGTTGCTGAAACAGCATCTGGTACTCTGCATAACCCGCTCGATAGTCACCGACTGTACTGGTTGGCTCCATCAGGGTTTCGGTATGGTCGAGCACCAGTAAATATCGGTGATCGGTGAAGGTCTGAATCAGTGTGTTGACCAGCACCTCCGGTGATGCTGCTGGGGGTAAATCGACCCGAAATCTTTGCAACAAGTCCTGTAGAAGTTGCTTCAGAGGTAGGGGTGTTTTCAGTGATTTCCAAACAAACCCGTCAAACTGATCGGCGTTTTGCTCAACCAGGTGAGCCATCAGGATAGTTTTGCCGATACCGGCCATGCCGACAAGGTTAATCAGGCGACAGCCCGGATCTTGACACCAGGCTGAAAGGTGATCGAAGGCTTGCTGCCGACCGACAAAATTTGAAGTATCGACCTGTTCACCGCAGTCTCGAATCAGTCTCTGGGGGCCTTGAGCGGCGGCTTGCCTGACCGAAACCACTGGCAGGATAGACGACGATGCAGCAGTAAATGCCGAAGGGTCTTCAACCAAGGTTGCTGGGTCGACAACGGCTTGCCAGTCCACCCCGACTGCCCCACAAATTGCCACAAAGGCATCCATGCGAATGGCCTGCCCTGCCCAAAACCGATTCATCGTCGAGCGAGAGGTATAGGCGGCTTGACACCACCGCTGCGCGGTTTTATTCCAGCGTTTCTGCCGTCTAGCCTGTTCGACCAGCTCCAATCCTGCTGGCGATGCTTGGACACTCTCTGCCATGTTTCGGTTCCAGAATTCAAGTCATCTGAGGGGTTTGAGCTGAACTCAACGCAGAATTTAAGCTGAATCTGAGTTGAATCTGAATGCCATCCCCATTATGAAACAACTGACATAAAAACTGAGGCAAATTACTGAGACATATACTGGGGCAATGTTTCAGAGTAGTTCCGGCATCATGAAAGTGTCGAATTCAACAAACACATCATGACTTTTCAATCCACTCGTTCTTGCCAATCCATTCGTGCTTTCAACCTCGGTGCAGCCCTTTCAATCTTGACGCTTGGTGTGGTTGCTACACCCGCCGCTTTCGCTGGGGAAGCCTTCGTTAATAACACTCACCGCAATACCTACGGTTACTCTGAAACAGACCTCAATATTGACTCTGAATCTTATACCGAGGGGTCTCGCCAGTTCGTTTCTGTGGCAGCCAAAGTCTTCATTGACGGCAAGCTCGGCCTGGATTCACCTGTAGAGCTTGAGCCACCGGTTTTGGTACCACCCGTTGCAGAAATCCCTGCCCCTCTATCGGCACTTGAGGAAGCGCCCGCTGCGCCCTTCGGTACCAATGTGGCCTTTGATAAGTTCACCGTTCATGCCGCTTTCTCAAAAGAGCTTGGCGAAGAAGAATTCGAGTCAGAAACCTATGTGGACGGCACAATCTTCGCTTACGAAGAGTTTGATGAAACCAGCCACACCACCTCTGCTGGCATTCGCTAATTCTGAAACCTACCTATATGTAAATCGAGGCCGACTACTCTGTCGGCCTCCTACAAGGAGCATACTCATGAAGCTTAAACATCTGCTTTCGGTGCTGATGGTTGCGATCGCCATTCCCCAAGGAGCCGCCCTGGCAAATCCAGCCGCTGCCGACCCCTCTAGCAATAGCCCCAGCCTTTCGACTTCTAGTTCTGACTTAATTAATCAAAATCAGCAGTCCGTTACCAATAACGACACCACTCAAGCCGCCACTGGCATCGTGCAACAATCAGCCAACTACAACATTGGTCAAGCCGCCACCTACAACTTTCGCG
Source organism: uncultured bacterium (assembly GCA_964644325.1). Classification (GTDB taxonomy): domain Bacteria; phylum Cyanobacteriota; class Cyanobacteriia; order Thermosynechococcales; family Thermosynechococcaceae; genus CAZXWR01. The sequence continues at coordinate 1,454 of CAZXWR010000121.1, read as the reverse complement.
GTATCGCGGGGACGAATGCCTACTGCCCCAAACCCGCCCTTCTGTTTTCAGGCAGCAGTGGCTTCGGCGCACGGGGCAACAGCAGCCATAACTTCTCGGCTGCGTTTGTGGTGCCGCTGGGCGGCAAAGCAGGTAGCAACTGTACCAAACTCAGCACTCAAATTCTGAAAGAACAAGAGCAGCATCTTTTGTATACGAGCTTTAATCACCAGTATCAGATGGCCAGTCGCTGTGCATCTTTGCTCAAGGCGGGTGCCGCTGTTAACCCGGAAGTCTTTCCTGAACTAGCCCAATTCTGCGACGGGATTACCGTGGCACAGGGTGGGGGTGAACTGAAGCTAGAGCCGGAAGCAAAAGCTGTCCCCCAACCCGTTAGTGACCTGACATCAGAGCCGGAAGTAAAAGCTGTGGCTCCGCCCCAACCCGTTGGAGCCCTCCTACCACCGTCAGCGGCGCAGAGTTCTTATTAATCGGAGTTCTGAGTCAGATGTGGCGTCATGCGGGGATTCTCACAACGTTAATCACGATGGGCTGCGGCACTGTTGCGAAGGCAACCTCTCCAGCACAGATGGTGGAGGGCCTCGAACAGTGCCAGTCCTACAGAGTGACTGGTTTGCTGATGGATGTGAGCGATCGCACCCTCTGCCACAGTGGAGCAGTCGTCAAAGCCTTTAAGGCTACCGTGGGGAAACCAGGTTGACAAACACCAATTGGGAACCACGACCGGTTCGAGATGGGGCAAAACGTAGATGGGCGCGATCGCTATACCGGGGAACCCAAACCCCACAATTCCAGGCTGGGTCAAGCGATTGACTACCGATTGACTACAGGGTTAAGCGCACCAGATTTTTGTGCTTTGCTGAACCCTGCCAATCCCATCAATCGCCAGCGGTTGATGAGGCTGAAGAAAACTGCGCTTGCAGGGCAACCCAGGCGCCCAAACACCCAAACGCCAGGAAGACAAGCTGCCAGAGCCAAGGTGAGAAGTTAGACCAATCTAATTTACGAACCTGCTGATCCACCCACCAATTCCCCAGCACAATCGATAGCCCCAGAACGGCTTGCGTCATGCCGAGCCAGAACCGTCCCCAACCGGTGGCACGAGCCCCGAGGAGCCACAGGCCCAATGCCCCTGAGAAAAACACGCCACTGTATAGGTGGGAGTGAAACAGATCTAAAGGCCACGGCCAAAGCTGCTGTCCAAAAAAGGGAGCGGCAAACAATAAGCCCAGGCCATACAAGCCTAAAATCAGTGCCTGTGTCTGACATAGACTCATGAAGTGATGGGGAGGACTGGGTTGTTTCTGCAAATGTTGACGCAGCCGCCAGCAATACAACAAACCGACAAAGCTATCTGCACCGTACAGAAAGAACCAGATATGGGAAGACTTACGGGCGTGAAAGCTACTGCTATGCCCCATCGAAACGAGCAGAAAGTAGGTCGTAAAGCAGGC
>CAZXWR010000120.1:0-11098 GCA_964644325.1 uncultured bacterium | reverse complement strand
TGCTGTAGTTCAGCTTGACAGGGTTCATGGCGCAAGTGCTGTTTCATGGCGATCGCAAAAGCCACAATCAGGTGCAAAACCTCTTTTTTATGGGTACGGTCTGCGTCGTCTTTTTCTGCAATGAACACCCAGATGCGACGGGTCAGATTACGCGTTGTATTGACCAGGGTTCCCCAGGCTTTACGTCCCTCCCAGAAGCGTTCATAGGCAGTGTTGGTACGAAAGACCAAAAGCAAACCCAGTACGATGCTGGGAATAACATTGCCTAAAATTGGCCATGCCAACTGCCACTTCCAGGCAGAAAGGATCGATATGGCAATGCCAAAACAGCCACAAAGGATGGCTTTTGGCATCACTGCCGGAATCACTGATCCCTTGAGTGCATGGGTCAAGAGCAGCCCAGTAAACCCTTTAGATATTGATCTGCCCATGTGTTGTTGATACAGAGGTACGTCAAATGTCACTCACCCATAGGAGACTTGTCTTCACCCTACCAAGACAAATCAATCGGAGCATACAAGGTGAAAAAAAATACATGGATCAATTGGGTGCTGCTGCTGGAACCCTAGCCATTTGTCTAGGTTGCGACTACCTAGATGCCTGAAGCGGATCGGGTATTATCCACGTCACAATCAGGAACATCAATCATCCAAGATTATCCAGTCATGAACTCATTAACAGCCCTTTCCAAAGACTTGAGCACCCTAGTTGCAGATGTGGGTCAAGCTGTCGTTGCCATACATGGCAATCGCTATAGCGCAAGCGGTATTCACTGGCAGCAGGGGCTCATTGTGACCTCCTATGAATCTGTCAACTTGGAAGAAACCCTTCATGTCATGCTTCCAGACGAAACGGTGGTTGAAGCTGAAGTGCTGGGAAGTGACCCCACAACCGATGTTGCGATTCTGCAACTACCCCAAGAGACTGCACTGACCGTTCCACCGATTGCCGATCCCAATTGCCTTGCGGTGGGCAACTGGGTCATGGGACTGGGGCGATCGCTGGAATCAGGCATTTTTGCGAGTCACGGCATTATCCACAGCCTCGGCCCAGCGTGGCGCAGCAGTAGCGGTGGCATGATTGATCGACGGGTTCGTCCAGATCTGAACCTGAGCCGTCAAGGAGCGGGTGGGCCACTGATCGATGCAGAAGGCAATGTCATTGGCTTTAATACCTTTGGCCCCCGGCGCAGTATCTTGACCATTCCTGGGAATACTGTCAATCGCGTTTTAGGTCAGTTGAGAGAAAAAGGACGAGTGGTGCGGCCCTATCTGGGAATTGGGGTACAGTCCATTCAAATACCCCAGTCCCTCCAAAGCCAGCTTTCTACTCCGGTTGAGTTCGGCCTGATGGTCGTGAGTTTAGAGCCAGATAAAGCCGCTGAACAAGCTGGCATTCTCCCCGGGGATATCATAGTGGCGCTAGACAATACGCCCATGAATGAAAGTCGAGCCTTTCAGTTTTTCCTCGCTTCACAAACAATTGGTCAATCCTTGACCGTGCAATTGATTCGCGGGGGTCAACCGCAGCACATCAGCGTCATCGTTGGTGAGCGATAGACTCGGCTAACACGATGATCAAAGCGAGTATTATTGCTGAAAGTACTGTGTCCCAAGTGGGTCTAGAAAGTGTACTGAAGCAGCATACCGATATTGAAGTGGTTTCCAGTTTTTTGGGTCTCAGGGACTGGATTCAGCTTTTGGGCGCAGATTCGATCGATGTGTGGCTCATTGAAAAACATGATCTTGCTGTCATTGAACTCCAGGAGCTGAATGCCCTTGCTTTGGAGGGTTCTATGCCTTTCATCGTCTGTATCACTCACGCTCAGCCCACGACCCTGCGACAATTGCTAGCCTTGGGAATTCGGGGTATTTTACCCTTTGCTGCCACGGCTGCTGAAATTATTGCGGCGATTCGAGCCGCAGGTGCAGGGTTGGCTGTCGTTCATGCCGATTTCCAGCATGAATTGTTTGACCATGAGTTGCTCGTTCAACCAGATATAGAGGGCGGACTGATTGAACCCCTAACACCCAGAGAACAGGAGGTTTTATCGCTGTTATCCCAGGGACTGACCAATAAAGCGATCGCCCTTGAGCTGAATTTATCTGAGCACACCGTCAAGTTTCATATGGGTTCAATTTTTGAAAAGCTGAGGGTCTCCAGCCGCACTGAAGCAGTCTCTATTGGAATTCGGCAAGGGCTCATTTTGCTCTAAAAGATAGCGTTGGAGAACAAGGATTATTCATGTTCCCAGCCACGGCGATCGCCCTCGTATGTTGACTGAAGAACGTGAACCAGTCGCAGACCCTCAAATTGGCAGGATGGGGAAATGAGTTCTAAGCCTCAAGTCTCTTATCGCCCACGAGACGCTAATCTTCTGGCCATTCTTCTTTACTGAGCAGGTCAATAATCGGATCTCGGAGCAAGAACTCATTTTCTTCTAAATCAACCTCAAAGCATTCCCACTCTCGTTCTGGGATATAGCGGCATAAAACGTAAATAGGTTGTTGGCGGCTGACAATACGCTGATTCACGAGGTTTTGAGCTTCATCACGGAGCATGTCAAGCGTTAGCTTTTGTTGCAGTGAGGTTGCCATGATCTACCCCTTTACGAGTGGCTGTTGGGAGCTATGTTCTTTCCTCCTTTATGCTAAGTCGCCTTTATGGAGAAATTATGAGGCAACGGTATCCTGGTACACAATTTAATGGGACTCAAAAAACTGATCAAGAGAAGGTCGCGGGACTGAACAGCCCCATTTTTCCCAGCGACCTGGGGGCCAACTTTGAGCTGGCTGCGGGCTGCCTGATTCGGCGCTTAAGTCACTGCCATCAGCCATCGACCTGTGATGAAGCTTACGGCGATCTATCAGTCCACATCACGGCCATGAGTTGCTGATTCACGCAGAGTGATGGTATCAGCATCAACTATTTGGAGAAACATCATGAAAGTGAATCATAAAATTTTAAAGGTTATCGGATCTGTGGCAGTGATTTCCTCCTTGGCTAGCCTAGCCCTACCTAGCTACGGTCAAGTCAAAGCTAATCCGAGCAACCGTTCTCAACTGATCCAAAGGTTTAAGCACAGCTCACCTGATTCGGCCCTAGGCTTTAAGGTTAAAGGACGTTCTCCTGTTCAGAAAATTAGCGTTCAAGATTGTCAGGTTCAGAACGATGGATCGACCTGGTGTAATTACAACATTGACGGCAACCTAAAGTGGGCCTGCTACTCTGACTGGGATGGAGGCTACTGTAATGGTGACGAGAATGATGACAATGTTCCAGGCCCCAATTAGCGAAATCTCCGCAGGGATTGAGCGATCGCTCCTCAATGCTCAGGGCTGTTTCAAGTTAGCAATGACTTTGAAACAGCCCTGATCCTCAGGGTTATCTATCGGTGCAACAGAACTACAGTCGCCTTTGGTCTAGTCGGGAACCACTGAAATACTTGAGCACCTTGCCTGGGAGTGGTTACATCACTTTTGACTAGGCCCTATCCAGAAGTACTCGGTTGTATTCGCGCTAATTCTCTGGCGGAATTTCTGGTTTGAGCCTGCGTTCCATCAAGGCTTCCACCGCTTCTTGCGGGGTGCTATCGCCGTTTAAGAGGTGATAGACCTGGCGGGCAATGGGCACCGGAATGTGTTTTTGATCGGCCAGCCGCACCAGCACGTTGGTGGTATTGACCCCTTCCGCCGTTCCCTTCAGATGGGTCAAGATCTCATCGAGGGTTTTGCCCTGGGCCAACTGGAATCCAACCTGGTAGTTACGGCTCAATGGACTGGTACAGGTTGCCAGCAAATCCCCTAGCCCAGAGAGCCCATAAAACGTATCAATTTCACCGCCCAGCGCGGTTCCCACCCGAATCATTTCCGGCAAAGCACGGGTAATCAAGGCTGCCCGCGCATTTTGGCCAAGCTGGAGACCATCACACACCCCCACCGCGATCGCCACGACATTTTTGAGGGTACCCCCCAACTCGGTTCCCAGCCGATCGGGGTTGGTATAAACCCGGAAGGATTCTGACGCGAACAAATGCTGCACGTAATGGGCCGCATCTTCATTCTCGCTCGCCACCACCGTCGCCGAGGGTAACCCCCGATCAATCTCAACCGAGAGGTTAGGCCCTGATAAAACTGCGATCGGGTGTTCCGGGAACGTATCCTGCCAGATCTGCGAGGGCGTGCGCAGGGTTTTTGGATCGAGGCCCTTCGTGGCACTCACCAAAATTGAGGTTGGGGACATGGTCATGGGCAGCAGCCGCTCCGATAGCTCCAGCACTCCTTTCATCGAGACTGCCACCAACACCACTTCCGCACTTTGTACTGCTGCTTCTAAGGATAAATCTCCCCGCCGAGACCAAACATTCACCTCATGGCCGTTAATCCGGGCCAACTTCGCGAGGGCAGACCCCCAAACCCCCGACCCCAAAATGGTAAAGGTCGTGGTTTCCCCGGCGGTGAAGGTGTAGGGTTTAGACTGTGCTTGCGTCATATCAAAAGAAGAGAGGTTCAAGGGAGAAGCTGCGCCCAGACCTGAGCAGGGTGGGGCAATGGGATCAGTTTATCCGGAGGAGGAAGAGGTTGGCACTTTTTCGGCAGCGATCGCATAGTCGGGGCAGCAGTTCGTTTCAATGTAGCGGTGGTAGTCCGCGATCTGGCGATCGCAGGTTTCTTCACTCCAGCCACAGTAGTCTCGCAGGGTTTGGGCAATGGCAGGAATCGCGTCAAAGCCATAGTGGGCCTGCATAGAGAGCGTGGTGCGTCGCCGACAGATATCCACCAGGGTATAGGCCCATTCCTGCTCAACGGCATGCACCACCTCCACCTTCATATCTGGCAGGTAGGGCACAATGGGGTCGGCGAGTTCTGGATGCTGGCGAATGCGCTCCAGCACCTCAAAGGCCATTCGCCCATAGAGGCTAAACAGATGCAGGAGTCGGGGCTTCGGAATCTGCTCGGCAAATTCCTTCAGGGCTGCCTCAATCAGCGGATCATTTAAGGCGATCGCCCCCGGCAGGGGCTGTGCCGCCGTCATGCTCACAGGGACTGGCTGCTTGCGCTTGCGATAGACCGCATCCACAAACTCTTCACCCACCTGCCGGAAGGTGGTGAGTTTGCCGCCAATCAGTGAAATTAAATTGCGTACCCCTTCTTTGCTGTGGTCAAACAAGATATGGCTGCGGGTAATTTGTCCCGGCTTTTTGCCTTCTTCGTAGGGCAATGGCCGCACGCCGGAATAGGTGAAGCACACATCTTTCCGCGTGAGCTGGGCCTGGGGGAAGGCATGATTGGTTTCTTTGATCAGGTAGTCTACCTCCGCATCGCTGATCTTGATGCGGTCTAAGTCCCCGTCGTAGTGCAGGTCTGTGGTGCCAATCAGATATAGATTCAGCCAGGGCACAATGAAAAAGGGTCGCCCATCGCTGGCTGCTTCCACATAGAACGCCGTCTGGGGTGCCCCTGGGAACGACTCCACAATAATGTGACTGCCCTTGGTGCCGCCAATCTTACGCTGCTGACTGATGGGCTGTGGCTCACCTTCTGCCAATACCTCATCCACCCAGGGGCCTGCGGTATTGATCACCACCCCAGTCTCGTTCAGGTGCACCGTCAGGGACTGCTGACTAAGCATATCCTGACAAGACAACGAGCTAAGGCGATCGCCTGTGCGATGGAGCTGGGTTACCTTGACGTAGTTGAGCACCGTTGCCCCGGCCGTCTGGGCGGATAGCAAAGTTTCCAAGCACAGCCGTTCAGCATAAACCGCCTGCCCATCATAATATTGGGCAGCGCCCTTTAAGTCTTGGCTATTTAAGCCTCGGAATAGCTGCTGTACAGGCTTCGACCGCAGCATCCGATGTCCCGGCAGCGTTTTGTCAAAGCTAAACAGATCGTAAAGTACCATGCCAGCCTGGACTTCCCAGTAGCTGCGCTGCCCACCTGCATAGATGGGAATGGTTAACAGCAGAGGATGCACCAGATGGGGCGCAATCCGCAGCAGAATTTCACGCTCCTTCAGCGACTCTCGCACCAGATTAAATTCAAAGTATTCCAGATACCGCAAGCCACCATGCACCAGTCGCGTTGACCAGCTGGTTGTGCCGCTGGCGAAGTCATTTTTTTCCACCAGCAGCGTCTTTAAGCCCCTGAGGGCCGCATCACGGGCCGCAGCCGCCCCATTGATACCGCCCCCAATGATAATCAGGTCATACCGCTCTTGTTCTAGGTGACTTAGATCTCGCATCAATAAACCTTTCTGTACATCAAATAATATTTATTGGTTCGCACTCAGCGACCAATTTTCGGTAATGCCCCTGCCAGCCCAGCAGCGCTCAGGGCAATTGCCTAGGTAGGCCGACGACTGAAGCTGTGGAAGTCTTCAGTCGCATTATTCTCAGCCCTAGTTAGGGGCGCTAACCCCTAGCGCAGCGCTAGCTCAGGCTGGGACTGGTCGGAACCATCAGCGTTAGCCTGCACCCGCTTGAACATTTCAAACAGATGATCGGCCCAGCGCTGCACGTCATACTCGGTGACAGTTTTGACCATCTTGGCCATGCGCTCCTTCTGCTCCTTCTCGGGCATAGCCAGTGCCTGATCAATGGAGTCATTCATCCGATCAATGGAGTAGGGATTGGTCAGGATGGCATCCGGTAGCTCCACCGCCGCTCCGACAAATTCAGACAGGATGAGGACGCCACCTTCCCCTTCATGGGCCACAATATATTCCTTGGCGACCAGGTTTAACCCATCTCGGAGAGGCGTCGTCCAGCAAATATCGGCAGCTCGGTAATAGCAGACCAGATCATCGTAGGGAATAGGCTGGGTAAACAGCAGGATAGGGGTCCAACCTAACTGACCATAGCGACCGTTAATACTGCCCACCAGCTGCTCAATCTGGTTTTGAGCTGTTTTGTAGATGCGCATTCCGGTCGCTGGGGTGACGCAGGTCATCACAAAATGTACTTTGCGATGTAGCTCGGGGCGACGCTCAAGCAGCCGCTCGTAGGCTTCTAGCATTTCGCGGTTGCCCTTCACGTAGTCCACGCGGCCTGCGGCCACAATCAGCTTGCCGCCACTCACCTCGTCCCGAATCTGCTTCAGGCGATCGCTGGCTTCCGGTTTCTTCAGGGCGCGATGGATATGACTAGGATTTGTCCCCACCGGGAACGCGTCAATGTGCACAAGGCGATCGCGGTAGCGCAGATGAGTTGTCATCTCCGGTTCAGCTAGGGCCGTACCCACCTTCGTCAAATGCTCCGGAATAGCGCCGCGACGGACAACTTCTACGTCCTTCAAACTACGGGCCACATTCACAAAATTTTCGGAGTAGCGCGGGATATGAAAGCTTACAATATCGCAGCAGAGCAGGCTATCCACAATGGCTTCCCGCCAGGGCAGAATATTAAAGATATCCACGCTGGGGAAAGGGGTGTGATGGAAAAAGGCAATGCGGACATTGGGCTTGAGTTGACGAATGTAGTGGGGGGTCATCCACAGGTTGTAATCATGCACCCAAATCAGCGCATCGTCTTCGGCTTCTTCGCAAGCTGCCTCAGCAAACAAGCGATTGATCGTCTTAAAGTTCTCCCAGTCTGACGACTCATAGGTAAAGTGCCAGGGGAAGGAGTGCAGAATGGGCCAAAAGGACTCCTTCGAGGTGATGTGGTAAAACTGTTTGACCTGGTTGGCTGTCAGGGGAATCCGTCGGACGCTATATCCGCCCTCCTCTTCCATCACCACACGCGCTTGGAACTGCGCCTTTTGCTTTGCCGTTACCTGCTTCCAGGCTACCCAGGTGCCGTGGGGGGTGTTGGCAAAAAAACTTTTCAGGGTCGGCATAATGCCGTTGGGGCTTTTCTTGGGTCGATAGAACGTCTGACCGTTTTCCACCACCTCATCGTAAGGCTCTCGATGATACAGAATAACAAGTGAGGATTTCATACAGGGCGCTCCATCTGCTGGTCTTCAATAACGACTGGCAACTCCAAGGGAGTTAACCGATATATTTGACAGTTATTAACAGGAATTTACAGGATTTATCAAGCTCACACCACTCCAAATCATGATTTTGGCGATTTCAGTTGAACCTCATTCATACTTACGGATTTTCTAGGTCGAACCCTCGTTGATGTGAGACCTGCACAAGATGCTAGAAACATTTATTTTTGAGAGCATCGGTATCATCTAGAGTGTTCTACCTCCTAGTGTCCTCACGAGAGGTGTGGCTGCTCGACAAAGTGTTCTAATACTGGCATCATGCAGCCAAGGCCGAGGGGAATGGCCAGTAGTAGTATGACATCTCAGCTACAATCGTGCAGACAACCTCTGTTATTTAGCCTAGATTGTGGCACCCGTGAGTCCCTCTGATTGGCATCAAAATGCAGATTTTGGTCTACCTGCGGGTCTATTTCCAAAGTGCCCTACTCCCTTAGGAGACTCTGCTTTGGACTTGCTACAGTACTTGCTACGGTATTAATATCCTTAGCCAAAATTATCTAAACGGTACATATATAAACTCGTGAAAACTGAAGCCATTGCTGTTAAACCACATCTTGTCGAGGATGAAACTCAAGCGCTCTTGAAGTGGGTGGATGCCCTCAGCGGGACGGAAGAAACGTTGTTTGGTCAAGCTCAGCAGATCGCAACGCGTTTGGGTGCGCACTACCGACCGGATGGGTTAACCGAGGTCGGATTCTGGGTTCCCAACCTGAACATTGAAATTATTCAGTCTGAGAACAGCATATTCCTGGAAGTTTTAACCCCGCTCGACCCAATTGATTTTCAGGCGGTAGAACAGCAGATCAAGTGGCGGGTAGACCGGGTACCCCTGATTCACCACGGTGAGTATGCCTGGGGGGTCATTGATGGGATGCAGCCCGGTCGTCGCCATCAGGCGGGCAGTTTCTATTGGCTGCGCTACATTGACTTCCAGCGCCAGAGCCATGTGATCCGAGATGTATTGGCACATTCTTTGCCCTATGGGGTCTTTGCCCCCGCTGAACTTTACGACCTGGATAGCTTGCAGCAAAATCGCAGCGATCGCGCTTATTTTCAGCGCACTGGGGTGGCCGCGAAACTCGCGCCGGGGCGTCTTGCCTCTGCGCTGGCAGCGGACAATCCAGACGGCATTATTCCTCGGGTTCCGGCTCCGGTTTGTATCCTAGAGGTGCATGTTGGTACCGCTTCAGAAGCAGGCACCCTAGAGGGGCTGACCCAGCGCTATCAGCGCATTGCCACCAAGCTTCAGGCCAATGAGCCCCTCACCCCTGGAGAACAGAACTTTATCGGCTACGACGCTGTGGAGCTGCTGCCGATCGAACCCACCATCGAATATCGTGGCCAATACGGTGACACTTCAAATCACTTTTTTGAACTCCCTGAAGATCCTGAAGTTGATCCCGCAGCCGAGGCAGAAGCCGATCCCATGTCCTGGCCGCAGGAGATGACGGTTACCCTGCGCAAGCCCAATACCCAGAATTGGGGGTATGACGTCCCTATTTTGGGTTCAGCCGCAACCAACCCGGCTCAGTTAAGTAGCCTGCGCCCCGATGAACTGGTGGACTTCATCGCCACCCTGCATAACTTCCCGACCGGGCCGATTCAGGTGATTTACGACCTGGTCTACGGCCATGCCAGCAATCAAAGCGTTGAGCTGATTAATCAGCAGTACTTTAAGGGGCCCAACATGTATGGGCAAGACCTAAACCATCAGCTCCCGGAAGTGCGCGCTATTTTGCTCGAGATGCAGCGTCGTAAGTTTAATACAGGGGCTGATGGTATTCGGATTGATGGGGGCCAAGACTTTAAGTTTTTTAACCCCCGTTCGGGGCGTGTAGAGTACGACGATGAGTATCTACTGGCCATGAGTGACGTGGTGCAAGAAATCAACGGCTACCAGCGTCTGCCCTTCACCATCTTTGAAGATGGTCGGCCCTGGCCCCAGGAAGGCTGGGAAGAAACCTCCCGCTACCTGGAACTCATTGAGCTAATGCCCGAGTCCTACCAGTGGGGCCCCCTGATTTTTGCCCATAACACTCCGGTTCTAGATGGCTTCTGGGCACAGAAGTGGACGCGGGTCAGCGAGGTGATGGTGCAGGGTGAGAATTGGATTACGGGCTGTGGCAACCACGACACGGTGCGGCGCGGTAACCAAATCCACCGGAGTGGCGACATTAATTTCCATCTGGGCGATACCCTGGCGGATATTCTCAAGAATGCCTACGACAACCCAGCAACCCAGCTCTGGGTCTATTGCTTCAGCCCCGGCCTACCCATGGATTTCCTCAATGCACTGATGCGGGGTGCTTGGCTATTTTTCCGGAATACGGACGACATCTACGGGGTCAAGGTGGTAACCGAAGAAACTGGGTTTCTCGACTGGCAGGTGACGCCCCCACTCTATGCCCAATCAGAGGTGTTCCCGCAGCTCAAGGCCTTGGGCTTTGAGCAGTATACGGAGCTCTATGAGTTTGCCAAAACCCTGGAGCAAACCATGTTGAAGCTGGACTATGACCTGGAAATGGTGGCGATCGCCTGTCAGCAGCATTTTGCTGAGCAAGCATCCGCCACCGTAGACCCAGGTACTGCCCCCTCAGCCGCCTATGCCCAGTTCATCTCTGAGATTGACGTGGCCAAGTTGCAGACATTTGCCAATGCCTTCATGGAAGATGCCCATGATTTTTCCAAGGTGGTGTATTGGGAGGATAAATTAGATCCTGAGCAGGTGGCCTTTAACCTGGCACTGCGTCGCTATCGGTTCCAGCATGACTGGCTCAGACGCAACCTTGACCCCAGCGATCGCTTTAATCGGATTAGCGATGACGATAAAACGCTGTTCTATGGGTTACGTACTCATCCTGAGGATCCGTCCCAGGCCGTTGTCATGGTTGCCCATATGGGCGGTGAGCCGAGTACTGTAACCCTCGCAGACTGGCTACAGCTCGACCTGTCGGAGTGGCAAATCGCCCTGAAAACCCCTGGCTTAGAACTTGGGTCTGATCCAGAGGACTGGCGTACTTTTGAGCTCAAGAATAGTCAGGCTCTCCTGCTCGAAAAAGTTACTAAAGAGGAAGTCGTAGAGCATGGCTAGTTCTAAGCCC
>CAZXWR010000119.1:0-11113 GCA_964644325.1 uncultured bacterium | reverse complement strand
TGCGGGGCCAAGGCTCTGGGTTCATCATTGAAGATACCAATGGCAATGGGATTGTGCTCACCAATGCCCATGTGGTGAATGACGCCGACACGGTGACGGTGACCCTCAAAGATGGCCGCAACCTGGAAGGTACGGTTCAGGGTGTCGATGATGTTTCGGATCTGGCGGTGGTCAAGCTGAAGGGGGTTAAGGGCAAACTGCCCACCGCGAAGCTGGGCAACTCCGATGAGGTGTTGGTGGGGGACTGGGCGATCGCCGTGGGTAACCCCGTTGGTCTGGATAACACGGTCACGCTAGGCATCATTAGCACCCTGCATCGCCCCAGTTCGGAAGTGGGAATCCCCAACAAACGCATTGACTTTATTCAAACCGACGCGGCGATCAATCCCGGCAACTCTGGCGGGCCGCTGCTGAACGAGAAGGGTGAGGTCATCGGCATTAATACCGCCATCCGTGCTGATGCCATGGGGATTGGCTTTGCGATTCCGATCAACAAGGCTAAAGCCCTTAAAGATCAGCTGGTGCGTGGGGAACGGGTCCTCCACCCCTATATTGGGGTGCAGATGACCACCCTGACCCCGAAGCTCGCCCAGGAAAACAATCAGGATCCCAACTCTCCCGTCACGCTTCCTGAAGTGAACGGGGTGCTGGTGGTTAAGGTACTGCCCAGCACGCCAGCAGCCAGTTCTGGTATTCGGCTTGGAGATGTGGTGGTTTCTGTGGATGGCAAACCCGTCAGCACCGCCAGTCAGTTTCAGGCATTGGTGGAGCAAACCCAGGTGGGACAAACCCTAGAGATGACCGTTAGACGCGGCACCCGTACCCAAACCGTCGCAGTCCGCACCGGAGAGCTAGGGGCAGCTTAGGGGCTGGCAGTTCATCCAGCCAGCCTGAAGGCGATCGCCCTTGACTCCTCACCTAGATGGCACACCCTCCGGGGTGTCTCATCTCCTGACATGACTTTTTTTACTCGTTTTTGATGGATGCAGGATGTTATTGCTTAGACCCGATCAACGCACAAAGCTCGACGAGAGCAATGACGAACTGTTTTACCAGCAACCCCGCTTTGTCACCCATGTGGATGATGCCTTCATCCGCACATTGACCGCGCTATATCGTCAGCATCTCCAGCCCGGTACGCGCATCCTAGACTTGATGAGCAGCTGGGTCTCGCACCTACCGGAAGAGATGCAGTTTGACCATGTGGAAGGTCACGGCTTGAATGCAGCCGAGCTGGCCCGCAATCCGCGTCTAGACCACTTCTGGGTTCAGAACCTGAACCAAGACCCGCAGATCCCGTTTCCGGATCAGTCCTTTGATGCGGTCTTGAATGCCGTTTCAGTGCAGTATCTTCAGTACCCGGAAGCGGTATTGAGTGAAGTCCACCGCATTTTGAAACCGGGGGGGGTTGTGATCATCAGCTTTTCAAATCGAATGTTTTACCAGAAGGCCATTCAGGCGTGGCGGGACGCATCGGAGGGCGATCGCGTGGCTCTGGTCAAAAATCACCTGGATGCGGTGCCTGGTTTTCTGCCAGCCCAGGTTGTATCCAATGCCGCATCCGGTTTACCAAGCTGGTTCTCCCTGTTTAGTTCAGATCCGTTTTATGCGGTGCTCAGCCAGAAAGAACCCTAACCCGCTCCAACAGCACCGCTGCGCTTCCGGTTTAGGAGGCGATCGCCGGACTATCTTGACTATCTTGATGATGATGAGCGGCGGCTACCTTGCGGCCAAAATAGTTCGTCACCAGGGGGCCAACCAGACAGGTTACCGCAATGTACAGGATCAACGCGTTAAATGCGGCGGCACTCAACAGGCCAGACTCTTGGCCGAAAAGAGCCAAAACCAAAATCAAGGCCGCGCGGGACATCGTTAACCCCAGGATGGTCATCACCTCAGCCCCATCAAACTGAAACAGTCGTCCCGCCACCCAGGCGGCCAGACCCTTGGTTGCCACTGCCCCGACAATGATCAGCCCCGCCAAGCCCAAACTCTCCGGGTTTGTCACCAGCACACGGAGATTGCACAGTACCCCAACCGATACCATAAACGCCGGGATAAACAAGCTGTGACCCACCACCTCCAGCTGACGCAGCAGCGGACTCTGGGGGGGCACCACCGAGTTGAGGGCAAGTCCAGCCAAGAATGCCCCGACAATAGAATCCACCCCCAAGACCTGGGTCAAGGTAGCCAAGGTGAACACAATCGCCAAACAAACCGTGACCTGTAAAGCAGGCGCTAGACTGTCAGCCGTCAGCAGTTTCCGACCCCAGCGCGGCAGCACCCAAAAGCTTAGGCCCGTCAAGAGCGGCAACAGCACCAGCAGCTTCACCCACAGCCACAGCCCAAGGGTGCCACTGCTCGCGGACTGCACAATCGCATAGCCGCTCAAGGTCAGGACGGTCGTGATCACAGTGCCCCCAACCGCTACGTTGACAGCGGTCGTTGGCCCAATGCCAAGTCCCACAGCCAGGGGGTAAGAGACCAGGGTGTGTGGGGAGTAGGTCAACCCCAACAGCACAGCCCCCCAGACCGGGAATTGTAGGAGTATTCCTGTCCCCCAACCCAACAACAGCGGCAGTCCAAAGGTCAGGAGCCCAAAGACCAAGGTGCCCACCCCCAGCTTCCTCAGGTTCGTGAGGGTCATCTGAAGACCTGCCAGAAACATGATGAATAGCAGCCCCAGTTTCTCTAGCAAGATGAGCTGACTGTCCCGCTCGATTAGGCCCAGGCCATGGGTACCCAGCACAGCGCCTGTCACAATCAACACGACGATGGGCGGCAGGCGTAGACTCCGCGATACCAAGGGGGTCAAGGCGATCGCCAGCAGCAAAATGCAGAGGAGGTTAACCGGATTGTTCAAAGTCTGCGGGGTGTCCTAGAGATTATTATTGCCACTGGTTGTATCCACCTGGGTAATGGCAAACTGATAGCGATCGCCAGGTTGAGGGGCCGATAGATTGCCAATGTACACCGCGTATTCGCCCGCAGCCCAGCTATTGCCGTAGATGTAGGGGTCGGCCCCCGCGTGACACCAGGCGGATCCAGACCCTAGCTCAACAATGGCAATCGACAGCTGTGCTGTGCTACTGACCCCCATCGATAGATAGTCAAAGGGGCCATCCAGCACCACAAAGTGATCCGGGATCTCCTTCACAAAACCTTGACACTGTCCCGCAGGGGTTTCGACCACACCCGTGACCGTTGCGATCGGCAAAGCCCCCCCGGAATTACCCGTGCCAGTCTGGGGGTCGGGACTAAAGCCGGGGGATAGGAAAAACGGACAGGAGTCGGCAGTTGGGCAGTCAGTGGCAGGGGATATCAAGTTGGCGTTGGGGTCACCTGGATCGGTCCCCTCAGCCACAATCTCCGTGATTCCCTCCCATATCGCGCCGTCCGTTAAGGCATTCAGCGTAAACACCATGCCCAGAGGGGCTAAGACTAAACCTGCTACAATCCAACCCAAACCAATCCGACGGGGTAACGGCTCTGGCGTGGATGCAGGTGTGGATGCAGTAGCTCCTGTTTGCTGGCTGTTTTGGGAGGTGGCGCTCGCCTCAGGTCGTCTCTCAGGGTGTCCCTCGGGCTGTGGTCTGGGGGGCGGTTCAGGGGGCGGTGTGGGGTCGGGCCTGACGGGATCGAGGATTGTAGCGGGAATAGTGGTTTGATCTGGGGAACCATGCACAACCGTGGGCGGCACGCTCGCAGCCTGGACAGCCCGCAGCATCTCATCCGCCGTGCGGAAGCGATCGCGTCCCGGTGGCGCAATGGCCCGGTCTAAAATCTGCCGCAGTGCTGGGCTGAGATCCAGGTTGGCGACTTTTTCCTGCCACTGAATCTGGCCCGTGTGAGGGTCACTGGGCAGGCTTTGGGGGCTGGCCTGGGTGAGCAGGTAAATGACGGTCATCGCCAGACTGTACAGGTCACTGGCAAACATGGGCCGACCCGCAGCCTGTTCGGCTGCCATGAAGCCAGCGGTGCCGATAATAATGGTGGGGGTAACGCTCGACGGGACTAGGTCACCTCCCAGGGTTTCCTTGACAGCCCCAAAGTCAATCAGGACGGGCTGACCATCGCTTTCTCGTTCAATAATGTTGTCGGGTTTAATATCCCGGTGGATGACCCCCTGACCGTGGATATAGCTGAGGATCGGTAAGGTTTGCAGCAGTAGGGCGATCGCGTCGGCTTCGCAGTAGGGGCCTTCAGTCGCGACTTTAGCGGCCAGGGTTTTGCCAGCAATATATTCCTGAACCAGGTAAAATTTTTCGGCTTCCTGAAAGTAAGCGAATAGCTGCGGGATTTGAGGGTGCCCCTGACCCAACTGCTCTAGAATGACCGCTTCCCGCGCAAACCGTTCTTGGGCCAGATTCAGATCAATGCCCCCCTGGGGTTTTAGCGCTTTAACAACACAGCGGGGTCGAGAGGGCAGGTGGGTATCTTCTCCGAGATAGGTTGTGCCAAAGCCCCCCTGCCCCAACTGTTGAATCACGGAGTAGCGGTTGTTAAGCAGCATGGGGCCTGTCTAAAAACGGTCAGTACAGCGGTCAATACAACAGTGTTAGCAGGGATTAAAACCAGCGTCCACCCCGGAACCGCCAGCGCGGGAACCAGAGGCGCATCAGACTTTGAGAAGTGATAAACACCGCCAGCCAGACCAAACCATAGTGCAGCCCGTTGAACTCATTTGGCAGCAGGATGAACAGCACCAGCCCTTCCCAGAGTCCGGCAGCCAGCTGTAAAACGGCAGGCCAGTCCCGATCCCAGCGTTTCTTTTGCAGTCCGGTGTACAGCACGTCCCAGCCCAAGCCCAGCACATAGGCAATCAACAATACGCCCAAAGCAGCCCCCCCAAACGGCAGCGACACCACTAGACCTGCGGTAAAAAACAAGAGGGTACGGGTTTGCCAGCGGCCAATTAGCGTCGGAGTCATCGTTCAAGGGGGTAGGGGGGCAAGCGTGATCTTAGCGAGGGTTGGGGGGCTGGTTCGTGGCCCACTTCAACCATTGGTTAAAAGAGGCTAGGCCATTGAGGGGTCGGATGCCCGGTGCATTCCCGGCGGCCAGATGGTCAACCACGCGCAGGGCCGCATATTGCAGTCCTAAAAAGCTATCTACCGCTGCATAGGGGCCACCAAAGGCGATCGCCCCAATGGCATACACCCGTCCCCGAGGCTGACGCAGGGCATCTAGCTCAAAGTCGTTGGTGACCGCTAGCCGTCCTCGACTGTTTAGGGGTAAGTCGTAGTGGCTGACCAGGTCATCCAGTAACTGACTGTATTTCACCTCAGCATCGAGGCCCGTCGCATCAATAATAAAATCGGCCTGCACCTCACGATCGCCAACATTCTGTTCCCGAATGCGGGTCACGGTGCCACCCTGGGGGTGCGGGGTGACGTTAACCACAGCGCCGAAAACAATGCTGTACCAGCCCTGGACCAAGGCCTGACGGGTAATTTGCTGCCAGTCGCGACGATCGGCGGTGGTGGTGCCGCCCCAGACTTTAATGAATTCGTCGCGCTGGGTGGCGCTGGCATTTTCAAGCACATCGCGGAGGTCTCCGCCCCAGCAAGCCTTCGGCCAGTTAAAGGGCTGAAATTCAAAGTGGTTGGCCACGGCGCGGCTCGCCCCGCGAAAGCGATTTCCCTGGGTTTTGGGCGATCGCATCAGGTGCAAAACCTTGATGGGTCGCTGGGTTTGCTGTCGCATTTCATGGAGGCGCTGAATGATGCGCGAGGCCACAATGCCCCGCCCGCGCAAGACCACCGTACCGCCAGACTGGGCCAGTTTCTGATAAACATGGTCGTGCTGTTCGTAGGCATTCACGACGGTGTCAAAGTCGCGGTATTCCTCACGGTATGCCTGTAAATCAGGCAAAAACTGAATTTTTGGGTAGCCTGTAGCCAGCAGCACATAGGGGGCAATCAAGAACGCCGGGTCGCTCTGGTCTTCAGACTGGGCATAGGCGATCGCATAGCGGCCATCGGTGGTTTGCCGAATCGACTTGCAGCGACCATAGCGCCATATTTTTTCCCAGCTAATCCGTTGCGCCTCTCGGTCAATGGAATCAAACACATTGCCAGCGCGGGGGGTGTAGGTCTCCGCCAGGGTAGGTTCAGCAAACACCTGCCACAGATAGCGCAGGGCAGAACTGAGCTGTCCTTTTTGAGTATCTTGCCAGGCCTCCCGGAGGGCATAACCGGGCCAGCCCCACAGATTATCGGGGCATGAGTCAGAATTAGAGCGCAAGCGCTCATGGAGCGGAATTTGCGAGTTCAGGCAGAGGCGTTTGTAGTTCAGGTAAGGTTCAGCCGTGCGCATCCCCAGTGCGGCAATTTGGTGGGTCGCAGCGCCAAAAATCCGCAGGTAGTCGGCCCAAATATAGCTGCCCAAGCCACCGCCGATGGTGGCATAGTCCACTTCTTTGACCGGGAGGCGCTGGGTACGCAAGTCGTCGGGGTTCAGCTGCTCTGCCTGGAGCAAACTACTGCTGCTGCGCACCCGACGCACAATGGTGGGGGCGTCCGCTGAGCGGTTCGGCGCTGGGAGGGCCGCAGCCGCCTGCTGTATGGCTGGAACATAGGTGACCTGAATCTGGTAGGGGCCAATCTGGAGGCGATCGCCACTTTGCAGGGCGCAGTCCTTAACGGGCTGACCATTCACGGATAGACCATTGCTGCTGTTTTGGTCAATGATTCGCAGCTGGTCGTCTTGCCAATCCAGGAGGGCGTGATAGCGCGAAATATTGCTGCGCTCTAGCACAATCTGGGCTGCTGGGTAGCCTGCAACAGCGGTGGGCAGGGCGATCGCAGCACGGCCCAGCACAATGGGTGCCTGATGAGTTTTTTGTTGTGGCTGTCCGGTATCGGGGTCAGTCCAGCTGAGCGTAATGTCCGTTGACCTGGTCATGCAAGCATCCGTGCCCTCTGAGGAGAATTATCAATGCCCCACCGACCCGATGACAAGGACTCCCGCCAGAAAATTCACGGTTTGGGGCGGTTGTAATCCTAAAATACCCAACACAGTTCAAGGTCTGAAAGCATCCTAAGCCCTCTACAATACAGCTAGATTTGCTCCTCAATCCGTTCCTGAGCATGTGTGCAATCGACCGAGCCATCGACTTTGACGTCAACGGCGTCACGATCCCCAACGGGCGTTATTTTGGCTCACCCTTCACGGTAGAAGCAGCCAAGGTGGTATTTCTGCCCGTTCCCTGGGACGTTACGACCTCCTATGGGGGCGGAGCGGCCCAAGGACCCCAGGCCATTCTCGACGCATCCTGTCAGCTGGACTGGTACGACCCCGATGTCGCCCAAGCCTGGACGATTGCCCGCAGCAGTCTGCCGATCAATGCCGATATCCTCAGCCAAAACCACCATTTCAAGGCGATCGCCCAGCAGATTATCCAGCACCTTGAAATCGGCGGCAGCGCCCAAGCCCCCGAGATTCAATCTGCCCTCGCAATCGTCAACCAGGCTTCTGCCGAGCTTAACGACTGGGTGCAGCAGCAGGCGCAGCCCTTGCTCGCACAGGGTCAGCTCATTGGCCTCGTTGGCGGCGACCATAGTGCCCCCCTGGGTTTAATGCGTGCCCTTGCTGAAGTTCACGACGGCTATGGCATCCTGCACATTGATGCCCACGCCGACCTTCGGGAAGCCTTTGAAGGGTTTACCTATTCCCACGCCTCGATCATGCACAACGCCCTCAAAATAGCTGCCATTGGGCGCCTGGTACAGGTGGGCATCCGGGATGTCTGTGAAGCTGAAATGCAGCAAATTCAGCAAGACGAGCGCATTATCCTCTTTGATGACTGGCAGCTAAAAGCCAATGCCTTTGGCGGCATGACCTGGGCTGCCCAGGTTGAGCAGATCATTGCCTCCCTGCCCCAGCAGGTTTACGTCAGCTTTGACATTGATGGCTTAGATCCCCGGTTCTGTCCCCACACAGGCACGCCTGTGCCCGGCGGCTTAACGTTTAACGAAGCCATCTATCTCTGTCAAGCTCTGGTCAAGTCTGGGCGGCGCATGATTGGCTTCGATTTATGCGAAGTTGCTCCTGATCCCAACGGCGATGAATGGGATGGCAACGTGGGGGCCCGACTTCTCTATAAACTCTCCAACTTGATGTATCTGTCCCACTGGGGTCAGCCAGCCCCTTGAGTTTGGGTGATCCTCAATAGACAGGGCGATCGCCCAGCCCCATGTCCAGAACCGTGCCAGACTGTTCCCTGAATTGACCTCTGAAAAAGGCTTTCAGGGAGTTCTGACGGAGTTTTGACGGAGTTCCGAATAATTTTTGTCTAAATCCTACTCTTCTTCAGCTGCGCCCTTTGCCTTGGTCGCACTGGCCTTGGCCTTCGCGACAGAATTGGCAGACACTTCAACCCCGGCGTCTAGCTTCTGACGCACGAGCTTGGCGACCTCTTCGCTAAATTCTGGATTATCTTCGAGGTACTTCACGGTATTATCCCGGCCCTGGCCAATGTTGTCGCCGTTGTAGCTGTACCAGGCACCTTTCCGCACAATGATGCCAGTTTCTTCTGCCATATCTAGAATGCAGCCGATGGTCGAAATCCCTTGCCCAAAAATAATGTCAAATTCAGCGATGCGGAAGGGGGGCGCGACTTTGTTCTTGACGACCTTGACCTTGGCCCGAATACCGTATTCTTCCGCACCCTTCTTCAGGGACTGGATGCGGCGGATATCGAGGCGTACAGAACAGTAAAACTTGAGGGCATTCCCCCCCGTCGTCGTTTCCGGGTTGCCGTACACTACGCCAATTTTCTGCCGGAGCTGGTTCAAGAAAATGACGGTGCAGCCTGTTTTGCCAATGTTGCCCGTAATTTTCCGCAGCGCTTGGCTCATCAAGCGGGCCTGGAGTCCCATGTGGGAGTCGCCCATTTCCCCTTCAATTTCGGCCCGAGGTACCAGCGCCGCCACTGAGTCGATCACAACAATATCGACCGCCGTCGAGCGCACCAGCTGATCGACAATTTCTAGCGCTGACTCGCCCGTATCTGGCTGAGCCACCAGCAAATTATCAATATCCACGCCGAGTGCCCCTGCATAGCCTGGGTCTAGCGCATGTTCTGCATCGACAAATGCTGCCACGCCACCGGTTTTCTGCACTTCTGCGATCGCATGGAGGGCAAGGGTCGTTTTCCCGGAGCTTTCGGGGCCATAAATTTCAATCACGCGACCCTTGGGTAAACCGCCACCCAGGGCTAAATCCAGGGGTAACGCACCGCTGGGGATGGTTTCAACCCGCATGCGAGTGGCATCTCCCAACCGCATAATCGACCCTTTGCCGAAGCTGCGCTCAATTTGATTGAGCACCACATTGAGGGCCTTTTGTTTTTCAGGGTTGGTTGTGATTTCAGTCGCCATGAGTTCTTAAGATACCGTGCGCTTCAGCAGTGAGTCTTTATTGTAGGCGACAACCTTCCTTAGCCGCCCCGCTCTCTAGAAAGACTTCATCTGCCGACCGCAGACGCACTGCCTCAGTCAATCCAGGGTTCATCATCCGCTAAATCTTCTGGGGGGATATCCTCCAGATCAAGCGGGGAATCGGATACAGGCCGATGAGACTGAGGTCTTGGGTGGGTGTTCAAGCGCCGTTTCCATCGTTCTGCTAGAGGCAGCAGTTCTTCCTTGAGGTCTTCGCCAAAATCTTGCGCCTTCTCCTGAAACTGTGCCCACAGTTCAGGAACGGCTTCTGGAATGGGTTTCTCTGGCAGTCGAGCCTCAGCCTCCTGATCCAGCTGCTGACGAACGGTTTTGGCCTGCTGGGCTGCCTGTTCGGCTAGGGTCTGTACCTGCTGGGCTGTTTTTTCGGTGAGCTGCTGGAGCTGACCTTTGGCCTGCTGGGTGACATCCTGCGCCTGTTCGGTCAAGGATCGCAGATCTTCGGTCACTTCACTGTAGCTACCCTTAAGGCGATCGCCAACTTTCGCGAACTTTAGATCCAGTCCCTCTTGATAGGCGGCACAGCGTTGGGCAATGCCAGCGGGCACAAAAACCCGCTGGGGGCCAAACCCTAGAATTTGGGTCGGGGGTAACAGGTAAATCCCCCCCGCTAGCCCGCGCCAGCCTTCCGACTTAAACAGGTAGTCCGTAATCAACCCGGACTTGCCATTGAATAAACAGTCGATAATGCGACCGACCCGCTCCCCGCCATCGCTCCATACCTCATTACCGATAAGGGTTTCTAAAACTTTGACCTTCTCGGTATCGGTTTCTGCGGGTTGGGAGTTCACTACGATACTTTCTGGGCCAATCGTGCTGAGCTGCTTCAGGTTAAAGGCATAGCGCTTCCGGCCCAACAGTCCCGGCTTACAAATAAACCCCAGCACCCGATGGGCGGGTGGATGCATCCAGATCACCTCTACTCGACCAAATTCTGCGGTGGAACTACGGTCTAAGACTCGTCGATGCAGCAAGTCCCGCTGGCGTAGGGTGGTGAAAGAATCAGGCATGGGTTGACGTCTAGATGACGTGAATCTGGATCAAGGCGTTGAGGCTGACGCCAGAGACTGGGCAATCTCTAACGCGAAACGGCGCGATCGCCCAGCTTACGAGGGCTATGCCTGAATTGTATCGCACCCAATCGATATCGATGGGTCGATAGTCAATGCCACCCGCCTGCCTCCATGCTCTGCGCCCCAGAAAAATTGGGCCAGACAAAATCAAAGCAGCAGCCTTGGATCCTGGCTACTGCTTTTTGGATAAAGCTGACCGATTCGCTTAAAAAACGAGAGACGCGTTGCGCTAGTCCGGACTGCAAGATCCCAGCCAGATTTACAGAGCGCTCACTTCCTCGCGGAGTTTAGCCTGCTCTTGGACTGCGTTGAGTGGGTTATAGGTCAGGTTAGACACCACCACAAAAGCGATCAACCCAACCAGCGGGCTAATCAGGGTTGGAAATCCATCAAAACTGTTGGCTAAAAGACCGTTGGGAATATAAAAGAGGGTATTGTCAACGCCAAACATGGTCGGCATTAGGGCAAAAAACAGCAGTCGGGTAATCGAGCCAGCCACAATGCAGGCCAGTGCCCCCTGTCGAGTTGAGCGAGACCAAAACAAGCCCCCGAGCAAAGGCACCACCAATCCGGCAAACC
>CAZXWR010000118.1:0-11164 GCA_964644325.1 uncultured bacterium | reverse complement strand
TCAGGAAGGGAAATTGCCTCAAGGCTGATTCAATCGGGAACTGGAGCGGGGGTGGCAGTTGTACCGTGGGCAGTTCAGCGGTATTGACGACCAGCCCGGTCTCAATTTTGCCTGCTCGGATTTCGGTATGTACGCCCTTGATGGCCGGTTGCAGGGGTTGAGCTGCTGGGACTGAGGCGATCGCGACTTCAATGAGCTGGTTCACCTGCTGGGCATTGAGCTGCACGGTCTGCTGGGGTGCGGCTGTGGAGTGGACATTGCTGCGATTAGCCGCCTCGTTTTGCGCTTGCGCTTGATCCAGTTGACGATTCACCGCCTCAATGATCGTCAGCTTGGTGGCATGGCTTTGCTCAGGGGTGACCGGTGAGCGGGCCGCTGGCTGCTGACGGTACCAGTCAGGCAAGGTATTGATTTGTGACCAGAAAACTGCCAAACCCATGCCCGCAACTCCGAAGAGGGCTGCTGTCCCTATCAGTAGGGTTTTCATCGACGATTCCCTATCCATTGCTGCCGTCCTGATGCTGAAGCGGCGCTGCGATCGCTGCCTGTTTCAAGATAGCGCGTGCTTTTGTTCACAGTCAGGAGGCTGAAGCTGCTGCACCGGATGCCCATTGGCACCTGGGTTAAAGCTTACTGTGGCTGCCGTCACAGTAGGGGGGATTCTGGCTGTGTTTGCACAGGCACAGGGCTACTTTTTGCGCCGCCTCGAGGGTTAGTTTTACCGGGGTAAAGTCGGTGCCCTGATGAGAGCCGTCGCAAAAGGGTTGATTCGCCGATTGGCCACAGCTGCACCACCAGTATGTTCCAGGTGCTAAATCTAAAACGGTAGGTTTGGTGTCGGCAATTTTGGGTTCAGTCATGGGAAATCTCCAGCTGGGTGATTCGATAAAACGGGCTGCAAATGGGCGACGAGGGAGGAGCTGCATGACAGCCTCAGGGCAACCTCAGTCATGCAGCGGAACGGGCCATGTCAAACAGCAGGACCTCAGCGGGATCGGCGCCGATTCCGGTGATCGTCAGGGACTGTTCCTGGTCGATGGCGATGCCATCCCCGACGCCGAGGGACTGGCCGTTCAGCTGAACCGCTCCACGGGCAACTTGAATCCAGCCACAGCGACCGGGTGCGAGGCTGTGCGCTAAGGTGGTGCCTTCACTCAGGAGGGTGGCATAGAGATCCACATCCTGATGGATGGTGAGGGACTGCTCTCGACCCGTACGTGAGGCCAGTAAACAGAGGCGATCGCGTTTATCAGCTGCTGTGAAGTGTTTTTCTGCGTAGCTGGGCGGTAGTCCTGATGTTTCCGGGACAATCCAGATTTGCAGAAAGTGGACGGGATGACCTTCAGAGCCGTTGAATTCACTGTGTTGAATGCCGGTGCCAGCGGACATGCGCTGGACGTCACCAGCCTGTAAGACAGATCCGGTTCCTAAGCTGTCGCGGTGGGCGAGTTCACCTTCTAAAACGTAGGAAATAATTTCCATATCGCGGTGACCATGGGTGCCAAAGCCCTGGCCCGGCAACACCCGATCCTCGTTGATCACCCGGAGGGGGCCAAACCCCATGTGATTGGGGTCGTAGTATTGACCGAAGGAAAAGGTGTGGCGACTGTCAAGCCAGCCAAAGTTAGCAGCTCCTCGATCCTGAGCGGGACGAATGGTAAGCATCCTAGACCTCCGTAACTGAAGCGCTGGTTGGGATGTCTTTATTATGATTTAGGTCTTATAAAAAGACAATTATCTATATTTGAGGCAGATTGTATACTTTTAGTTGACAATGCTTCGATGATGTTTGCTGGGTATGGATAAGTTTGAAAGTTTACGTTCCTTTGTCCAGGTGGTAGAAGCGGGGGGCTTTGCCGCAGCAGCGCGGCAACTGGGGGTTACCCGTTCTGCGGTCAATAAGTCTGTGTTGCAGCTTGAGAAATCGTTGCGGGTACAGCTGCTCTACCGCAGCACCCGTCGGGTAAGTCCCACTGAAACCGGGCGGGCGTTTTACGAGCGCTGCGTTCAGCTCTTGGCAGATTTAGAGGCGGCTGAACTGGCAGTGTCTCAACTTCAGGCGGAACCTCGGGGAACGCTGCGGCTTAACGCGCCGATGTCTTTTGGAACGCTACATCTAGCTGAGGCGATCGCTGATTTTATGGGTCTATACCCCGACCTACAGGTGCAGCTTACGTTAGATGATCGCTTTGTGGATCCGATCGCGGAGGGCTATGATCTGACGGTGCGGATTGCGGCGCCAGTGGCTACCGCGAGCCTCATTGTGCAGGCGATCGCCCCGGTCAAGGTGGTGATGTGTGCGGCCCCGAGCTATTTAGCCCGACGGGGAGTGCCAGCAACGCCCCAGGAACTCCGTGCTCATGCCTGCTTACACTATGGTTATTTGGCAACAGGGAATCAGTGGCAGCTGACGGGACCAACAGGCCAAGTTACTGTGCCGATTCAAGGGGTGCTGTGCTCGAATAATGGGGAGGTGTTGCGCGCTGCCGCTATCAAAGGGTTAGGAATTGCACTGCTGCCCGCTTTTATCGTGGAGCCTGCCATCCAAAGGCGATCGCTTGAGGTCATTTTGTCAGATTACTCTGCTCCGGAGCTTTCACTGTGCGCGGTGTATCCAGTGAATCGTCACCTTTCTACCAAGGTACAGCGCTTAACTGAATTTTTACACGCTAGATTTAGCTAATAATTTCCAGAAAATAATTAATGATCACAAACAGCTACGAAGTCAGGAAGGGATTGTCCAAATGCTGTCACTTAATCAGTGACTGAAGTACAGCCCCAGATTCCATCGCGCTTGAAAATTCTTTTTCAACTGCAGCTGCAACCTGCTGTCTGATATTCACCAGCTGATCTTTGAATTCAACTACCAGGGAAATTAATTGATCTGAGCTAAGATTCTCGATGTTTGCGACCCATTTGCCAAGACCAATTTTTTCAAACAGCTCAATAGACTTAAACTCATAGGCAATAGGAATCACTGGAACACCTACGCACATTGACAGAATCGCCATATGCAGACGAGTAGCAATAGTAAAGTCAAAGTGTTTCAATACTTCCATCAATTCTTCTGGGGAATAGTGATTTCTCTCTATAGAGATTGAAGAACGGACATCACTGGGAAGATCGCGGTGAATTGAAGCCGCAACTTCTGAATCGTCTAAATAGTACTCAGGTATACCTTGGCAGGTAGAAATGTAGGTTACTTTGCAGCCCAGTTTTCTGACGAGGAAAATACTTAGATCTCGGACTGATTTGAGATAGTTATTTTGACCAAGCTCTGGGTTGACATCCTTAAAGTGGGGCCAATATCTCACTGAAATTGCTATGTGCAACTGCACCGGAAGAGTATATTTTGGGGTGAGTTCATGAATATGACCTAAGTCAGCTAGTGCAAAGGCTGCATCAGCGAATAAAGAGATCTTTGCTTGACTATCAACCATATTTTCGATATTTCTTCTGGAAATAGTATCTCGCAAAAAGATGAATTTAGATTGACTAAATATATACTTAAAGGCTTCAATATTGTCGGGCTTCACGAACGGCCCAAGGGATTGCGTAAACAGAACAATGTTTTCATTTAAGATGATGGAAATCAAAAAATCTATAACTCTTGGCTCTAAATTATAGTTCTCAACGAGGTAGGTGCCTCCAGTGCTAATAATTATATCTGCACTTTCATAATCCTTCAGCACCTGTATTTCTGTCGGTGTTAAAATCAATCGAGCTAGAGAGTAAGATTTCGACTTCCAGTATCTTGCCCCCCTTAAAAGCCGATTCTTATTAAGATCCTGCAAGATTTTTTGTCTTCCAAGAGATCTTAATTTGGTAATTGTCTGAAAGTAAATCGTTTTTTTGAATTGTAAGTCAGGATAATACCGTTTAGCGATTTTGGGCTGTAGGTCATAAATGATGAACTCACAATTGTCACCAAACTGATGATTAATTATTTTGATAATGCCTTTTAGGATGGCGGCATCGCCCGTGTTGAGTGCAACCGTATTTGATAGCACAATTTTCATCTAACGTAGTTCCTCTGAACTTAATAAAAAAACAAGATAATTTTTTGAGTTGGGCTGGTCTTGACTGAAATATATAGATTTACTTTCCAGATTTAATATGCACATATTAATGCCACTATATTTAAGATCTCATGATTTTAAGAATAACCATCAATAACATATAATTTAAATCTAATCTACTTGATTTATTGTAACTGTCCCTGGCATCTGACGAAGATTGGTTGTTTCAGCCATTTCAGGTCTAAAGACCGCTCAAAGTAGAAGCTGAAACCCTATTAAACTCGTTGAACACTAAGCTCAATATGAGTTCCAGGGACGGTTACGATTTATTACAGCAGAGAAGAGTCTTGATTGTCAGGCAGACTGCATGATATTTTTTGCAATTGAAAAAACAAATTTTCTTCCTTTTGGGAAAAGCATCCATAATAAAAAGTATAACAAAGCATAGAATATTGCGCTGAGTATTAACAGGGAAAAATCATTTAAGTCAGAGAGAATAATTTCTCTTGATATAAAAACAATAGCTGCTGTGAGCAGAGAAGCAAGGAAAGATCCCTGTATAGATTTGAATAATGTTTGCAAAGATAAGTTTGTCCCTTGGTACGCGTAGGCTAGCGTCACGAACATAAACAATGGGCGACTCAGCCCATATACAGCAGCTACGGCAGTAGCGCCCCAATGAACACTGATGGCAAACAAAATGGCCGTCAGTCCAGAGGACAGAATTCCCAGTTTCATTTGTTCCTTGACTTTTCCCAAACAAACAAAAACCCAACCTGCGGCAACATTAAAGGTGCCAATATAAGCGGCAGGTAGTAACAATTGAAAAATTGGAACTGCTTCAAGCCATTCATTACCTAGTGTGATGCGGATGATTAAATCAATTGATGATGCCGTGAACCCTACAATGGGCATACTTACAAATGTAAGAATCGCTATGGATTTAAAGTAATAACGGCTAAACTGTTCCGGTTCATTTTGTAACTTGCTCAAAGCTGGCAGTGCAACGCTTGAAATGGGGGCATTGATCTGCTGGATTGGTAATAATAATAGCTTATAGGCAGTTGCATATAAACCGAGTTGCTGGGCACCCCAGAATTTGCCGATCAGGATATTATCTAAATTCCGAGAAGCATAGTTTGCTAAGTTAAATCCGGCAATATTTCCACCAAAACTTAGCATTGTTCTTGTGCCCTTCTCCCTATGAGGTAAGCTAGGTCGCCAAGTGCAGAGAATCAAGGTGCAGAATGTTGCCGTCAAGGTCTGAACAATTTTCCAGATGACCAGTGCCCAGTAGCCAGAGTTATAGTATGTGGAAATAATTCCAGCTGCTAACCCGCAGGTCATAGATGCAATCTCAATAACTGCAACTTTGCCAAACTCCATGCGTCTTTTCAGGAGCGCTAAATGCTGGACAGCTAGACCGCTGAGTATAAACGTGAAAGACAGGGAGATGACAATGTTATAAAGCCTGGGCTCATTATAGAACCAAGCAAAAACTGGCGAAGAAACTAGGAGGGCTACAGAAATGATCGTTGCTACTAAAATGTTCACCCAGAATAAGTTGCTAACCTGATTTTGAGTGATATTTTCCTTCTGTATTGTGGCTGCTGAAAGCCCTAAGTCTTTAAAAATTTCGATGAAGTTAAGAATGACTGTAACCATTCCGATTAACCCGAATGGTTCTGGCCCGAGCAGGCGTGCCATAAGCATGAGGCCGCCTGTCTGAATGATAAATTTAAAGGCTTGGGAGGTTATTGTTATTAGACCGCTGCTGACTGAGCGTTTCTTGAGGCTGCCACTTAAATTTTCTGTTTGAGAAAAGTAGTCTGTCCTATGTTTGTTTTTATTCGTGTTTCTAAACAAGTTTAATCTCTCTTATTTTGATAGAAGGTAAGGCTTTTTGTTGCCAGTTTTTGAATAAATATTCTGGTAAATATTGACTTTTTAACGGGATTTAATTTGTATAGAGATATGAGTTTTCTCTGAACATTTATTTAAGTAAATTTCAATTGTAATTTCTTGTGTTTGTATGCTCTAGGAGTTTTATGCAGAGCATTTAGATTTCTTATTCGGACTGTTTTTATGCTCAATGAAAAAGGTAAAGAGAGTATTTTGTTCGCCGACTTCACAGTATACGACTGGTTAAATGTCAAATTATAGCGAGAAGGAACCTCAGTGGATGTTTTAGTCGTTTTCCTCGCCTGAGATGCTTCGGTTGAGATTTGCCTGGGATCCTTACTTTAGGTCTAACGATGGTTAATATGCGTGGTTTATCGTCAAAAACTCGCTTCAAGGGCTAGGCGATAGGTCAGCCTTCCACTGCTGTGCTGAGCGATCGCCTGCAGGTTGCAGTATGCCATCATCAGTCTTGTTCTTCTTGTCCTTAGATCTTGAGTACCTTCCGGATAGGCGTTTGTGAGAGGGTGAATAGCTTCACCCTTGATCGGGTGGGTTAACGGACTGTGCACTGCATTCTATCCTGGTACATCAGAGAGCGACTGACGCATTTTGTCGTAGACTTGAGCCACTACGGTCTGGGCGGTGTAAGGCTGGATCGCCTCTAGACAGGCAATCTCGGGGAAATCTGAGGGATTGTCTAACACCCGCTGAATCGATTGGGCGATCGCCTGGGGGGTGCGTTCGACACAGACAACGCCACTCTGTGGGGTCAGCACGCTGGGTGTTTCACCAGCTGCGGTTGTGACCACGGGGGTACCCGATGCCAGAGCTTCAAGCGCAGCAAATGGGAGACCCTCATAGGCGCTAGTCAGGATAAAGCAGCTGCTCATGCGATGCAGATCAGCCAGTCGCTGCTGTGACACCCCGCCTAGCAGCGTGACCTGAGACTGCACCTGACACCGCTCAATTTCAGCTTTAATGGCCGCCAGCAGTTCCCCTTCCCCAGCCATCAGCAAATGAATCGTTGGATCTGCCAGCGCGGCCACAGACTGAATGAGTAACAGCGGATCTTTTTGGGGGTGCAGGCGTCCGGCGAATAAAAGAAACCGCGTCTCAGGTGGCAAGGCGTACTGATCCAGCAAGGATTGCCTGAGAGCCACCTGCTGCGCTGGAGACACAGGGTAGAACATTTGAGTATCGACCGTGTTCTTTAAGACGTGAATCTGTGAAGCCAGTTGAGGGAAGCGACGCTCGTAGAATTTAGCAGCGTTCCTGTTGCAGGAGTACAAAATATCAAACTGGGGAATTAACCAGCGCTCTAACCATAAATATCCTTGGGGAAAAGCCTGCCAGAGAATTGCGTTTGGGCTTAAATTGCGATCGAGCTGTTTTTCAATATCGTTCTGGACAAAAAATGTTTTTTCTCCTGGCCAATGACGAGTGATCAACGTAGGTTCAATGCGATAAAAATGTAGAAAGTCAGACTTAATCGGGTGCTTTCTGAGGGCTGCTGTGTACTTAAGGGTGGTGGGGATCAACCCCCTGACATCATCCTGCTTAAGCGCGATGACAGGTAAAAAATGGACAGGTGTGCCTTCATAGTCTCGCTCCTGCCAAACACCCAGATGGTCTGATGGAGTTCCGGTTCCCACAAAGCGCACCTCAAAATCCGGGGGGGCAAACTTCAGAAAATGGCAAATAAAGGTTTGAATACCCCCGATACTGCTCTGCCACGGATTAAATTGATAAAAAATGGTCAGGACGGGTTTCTTCATGGCAGCGGTAGTGGATGGCACAAGGACGTGTATCTCAGTTGATAGACAAGGTAGAAAAGAACTTAGAATAGCAAAATAGGCCTGTTTAAGCCAGACTATGAGCCCCAGGCTCAGTTTCTTACTGCATGTATGTTTTTGCGTCGTCAGGCATGCTGGTTCGTGGTTTTCGGAGCGCTTAGGCCGTCATTTGGGGTAGAAGA
The DNA here is from genome assembly GCA_964644325.1 of uncultured bacterium. Taxonomy (GTDB): domain Bacteria; phylum Cyanobacteriota; class Cyanobacteriia; order Thermosynechococcales; family Thermosynechococcaceae; genus CAZXWR01. Next base: position 3,268 of record CAZXWR010000118.1, on the reverse strand, counting down.
GCCAGTGGGTTTACGCTTCTGCCCCTCCCGCCTACACCAATGCAGCGGAAATTGTCCTGCTGAGCTTCCGGTCCACCCTCTTTATTCTGAGACTGTCCTACGGTTTTTACAGGCTTACCGTGCGTCCCATTCCCTCGAAAAACTTGCCGCAGTCGGCTGATATTCATTTGGCAAACATCTCTGCCAGAAAAGGATGTACCCATACAGGTGACACTTTTCTGATGGCTAGGCTATGAAGGATCGAGTCGTTTGGATGCTCACCATTGCGGGAGAGTCTAATGCAATCCTATCCCTGGGGATTTGCACTGGCTCGATATGCCTCAGCCTGCGGTCTGGATGGAGGGCGATCGCCTGACGTCCCAACCTTCCTAGCGGCGTTGGTTACATTACAATCGATAACTCCCACGATGTCTGACCGATGCCAGACTACCTGACTGTACAGAACCAGACTGTTTTCCAGTTGGAAGACTCTTATAATCAGACACAGCATTTAATATGGCTCAATAAGCTGCAATCTGTCGAAATATTGGGGGGAGGGCCATGCATCTTCTGTGCAATGACTATGTGACCCGTTGGGTTCTTGCTGCGTCCTCTGGTTTCAAGTTCGCTTGCCCTGTTTGCCACATCTCCCATGCGCATGAAAATCGCCGTTATTGGTGCCAAAGGATTGCCTGCTAGTCAGGGCGGGATAGAGCACTACTGTGAAGAGCTATATCCCAAGGTGGTGGCTGAAGGTCATATCGTCCATTTGTTTGCTCGGGCCAGCTATACCCAGATGGGCTGGTTTAGTAGCTATACCCATCGCGGCGTCAAGATTATTTGTTTGCCTTCGGTGCCCTTTGGGGGGCTAGACGCATTCTCTAACGCCTTCTTGGCGACGGTTTTTGTGCTGATCAAACGCTATGACGTTATTCATTTCCATGCCCTCGGGCCTGCTTTATTTAGCTGCTTGCCTCGGGCTTTAAGTCGGGCAGGGGTGATGGTGGTGTGCCATGGCTTAGATTGGCAACGGGCCAAGTGGGGGCGATGGTCGCGGCAGGTCATTCGGGCCGGAGAGAGGGTTGCAGTTCATAGTGCCCATGAACTAGTAGTGGTTTCAGAAGAATTGCAAGCATATTTTCAGCGTACCTATAACCTAAAGGCCACCTACATCCCCACGGCCCCAGCCACCTATCAAGACTCTGACGATGACTTTCCTTTTGTGCGCCAGCTGGGGTTAGTGCCGAAGCGCTATGTTTTATTTTTGGGGCGGCTGGTGCCCGAAAAGCGTCCTGACCTGCTGATTCATGCGTTTCAAGCTTTAGAGCATCAGGGATGGAAGCTAGCGCTGGTGGGTGGTGTATCCGCAACCTCGCAGTATGTGGCAGAACTGCAACGAATGATTTATCAACCGCGAGATGTGATTTTGACCGATGAGTTGCGCGGTCAGCGGCTTTCGGAGGTAGTGCGGGGTGCGGGGTTATTTGTGCTGCCTTCGGATGTGGAGGGGCTGCCCCTCTCGATGCTAGAGGTGATGCGAGAGGGAGTGCCGGTTGTTGCCAGCGATATTCCGGCGCACTACCAGCTGATTGGGGAAGACCGGGGGTTGCTGTTTGAGGCAGGGTCCCTGCTCGATTGTCAAACCTGCTTGGAGTGGGCGCTGAGAAATCCCCAGGCTGTGGCTGCAATGGCCCGTCGGGCTCAGGAACACGTGCGATCGCACTATAGCTGGGAGCGGGTAACCTACGATAATTTGGCCCTCTACGCCAAAATTGCCGGCTCGGCGCGTCTGCGGCAGTATCGGGCCAAGGCGGCAAGGCTCTCTAATTCAGCGGGGGATTCCCAGGGCCTCAAACTATGAGTAGTCTGTTGTCTTGCCCCCCTCAAGCCCAGCGGTTTCAGCGAGAGCGTAAGGGGCGCCGGGGCTTATGCTGGCTCGGGTTTAGGCTGGTTCCAGGCTGGCGATGGCGATCGCCGGGGCGATGGTTTGTGTTTGGGTTGCAGTCTTGTTTGCTCCTGGGCTGCGCCGTGCGGACGGCTGAATTGCCGCCAGTTGCTGTCCAGACCGAGTTCTCGCAGCAGTGGACAAATGTGGCCATTGGCGGGGGGGGCTATGTGACTGGGCTCCACATTCACCCTCAAGATCCGTCCCTGGTTTATATCCAAACTGATATTGGTGGGTTTTACCGCTGGCTGCCCGCTGAGAACCGCTGGCAACCTTTAACGGAACAGTTCCCCCGATCGCAATTTAACTTCTACGGCGGTGAGGCTCTAGCTCTGGATCCCCAGAATCCGGATCTGGTTTACATCGCGGTGGGTTTATACCGGGCCTACGGGGAAGGGGCCTTGTTTAAGTCCCGCGATCGCGGGGCTACCTGGGAAAAATCCAATCTGACGGTGCCGATGGGAGGGAACGAAGACAAGCGCTGGGCCGGAAAACGCCTTGCCGTCAGTCCCGCAGACAGCAATCTGTTGCTATTTGGGTCAAGGCAGGATGGTCTCTGGCGATCGACCAATGGGGGCCTAGACTGGTCGCCAGTTGAAGGTCTAGCGGCGCGTCCTGAGGATGGTATTGGCGTGATGGCGATCGCCTTTGCCCCAGGTTCTAAGGGCCGGGTCTACCTGAGTGCCTATGGAGATGGGGTCTATGAATCAAAAGACAGTGGCCTGAACTGGCAGCGGCTTGCCAACAGCCCAACCCAGGCTATGCAGCTAGCCGTGGCTTCAGACGGCATCCTCTATGCCACCAGTGCGGCGGCGCCAGGGGTGAGCAAGTACCAGCGCGGTCAATGGCAGGAGATCACCCCGAAACAACAGGCACACGCAGCGTTTAATGGTCTGACGGTTGCCCCAGACCGTTCCGAGCGATTACTGGTGAGTCTTGACCAAAGCAGTGACCCGCAATTGTTTCTGTCTGAGAATGGTGGAGCGACTTGGCGAGCGGTTGCTAGCCAGCTCCGTAACGCAGTTCCCTGGCTTCCCGATGACTTTTTCGCGGATCATACGGCCGCGATCGCCTTCAGTCCTCAATCTTCACAGCGGGCTTGGTTGACCGACTGGTTTGGAGTGTGGCGCACCGACAACCTTGATGCGAAGCCCGCTCGCTGGACAAATTTGCCCCAGGGCCATGAACAGGTGGTTTCCTTTACCCTGAATGCGCCCCCACAGGGTGCCCTGCTGCTCAGCGGAGTGGCTGACGTAGAAGGCTTTGTCCACGAGCGGCTGGATCAGTTCCCCGCCCAGCGGCTTGGGTATGGGGCCAACGGCCAGCATTTCTTTCAAGACACCT
>CAZXWR010000117.1:0-11261 GCA_964644325.1 uncultured bacterium | reverse complement strand
CGCCCATTTTTGGGAGAGGGGGACTGAGGGGGGGAGGGCCGAGATGGGTATACACGGTAGCTAGTTGAGAGAGGGGAGAACAATGGCGTCAAAAATTTACGAGATACATCTTCCTGAAGCTCTGACGACGAGAAACGTTCTAGGTCGGGTACAGAGCTTCAAGCCAACAATAGATCCTGAATTTTGGACGAATGCGACCCGGATTGTGGCAAGCATCCCCTGATCGGAAACTCAGATATGCCAACCCAATTTTCAGGAATTTTACGCCAAAACTTCCTAAAATTGACATTATCAGATATAACCATGTTGGACGAACAACGGAATATTTCAGTTTAGGTTGCGGTTCAGTGTGAGTGTTTCACTTTTAGGTTAATGACGCACCGTTCGCCTTCCTTAGCAGACTTAAAAAATGAGGCGGTTCAACTCACCACTAGCGAGAAGTTGTCCCTCATTCATAGTCTGGTGCAGTCAATCCCGATCTCAACTGACCGATCAGAAAAACGGCAGATATGGCATCACTTGGTCACTCGACCACGGCCCTGGCCTCGAAAACATTTTTTTGTCAAAGGGCGTGGTTTAATCGCCAGTCAGGTATGGCAGGACATGATTCGTCGTGGCTTGTCTCCAGAAGAAATTGCTGAGCGTTTATTTTTACCGCTGGCAGTCATTCAAGAAGTCGTTCAGTATTGTGAGCAAGAACCTGAGCTCTTAAAGTTAACGTTGCTGCAATGTATTTTGCATCGATTTACCCTGGCGACATCCCTCCCGCCACAAGCAGAGTCTTTGATTCAAGGTGCCCGTGAGCGTGGCTCTGTGTCGTAAAGGATTGAGGATGGGAGGATAATACTGCTGCAATTGCAGCGATGCCAAACATCATTGGCCCAATCACGGTACGCTGCTCTGTGATGCAGCCTACCCCTGGGTTCCGAGCGTCACTGTTGTTTACAGGTTTGTGGATTCTGGCTCTGGCATGAATGTAATCAAGAATTCTGAAGATCGACTGGCAAGGGTGCGCACGATTGCTGCACAGTTTGCCGACCCGGAGCAGATTCAAGCTGTACGGGAACTGGGTTCAGGGAACGTCAATGATACTTACCTCGTTTCGCTGAATTCAGCAGACGATGACTGCTTTGTGCTGCAACAGCTCAATACCCAGGTATTTCAGCAGCCTGAACTTGTGATGCACAATATGCGGGTGCTCACAGATTATGTGGGCGATCGCCTAACCCAAATGCCCCTAAACCGACGGTGGGAAGTGCCGCAGATCCGGATTACACGCAGTGGTGAAGATTATTGGCGCGGGCCGGATCATTCCTTCTGGCGCGGCATGAGCTATGTGCAGAATGCCCATACCTTTGACGCGATTCAGAATTTAGGTCATGGAACTGAAGTCGGCTACGGTCTGGGGCTGTTTCACAGGCTGTTGAGTCAGCTGCCCGCGACCCAGCTCGCAGATACGTTAGTCGGGTTTCATATTACGCCCAACTATGTCAGGCAGTATCAGCAAATACTTGCGCAGCAGTCACCGCCACCCAGCCCTGAAGTCAACTATTGCCTCAACTTTATCCGCGATCGCCAAGATGGGGCAGGTGTTCTTGAGCAGGCCAAAGCCCAGGGGCACCTGCATCTGCGGCCCATTCACGGCGATCCGAAAGTTAACAACATCATGATTGATACGGTGACGGGACAGGCCGTGAGCCTGATTGACCTGGATACCGTCAAACCTGGCCTCATTCACTACGACATTGGCGACTGCCTACGTTCAGGGTGTAACCCCCTCGGGGAAGAAACCCAGGCGTGGGAAGCTGTCCGCTTTGAGCCGGAATTGGGGCAGGCAATCTTACAGGGATACTTGACCGTTGCCCAGGATTTTTTGACCCCCCACGACTATGAGTATTTGTTTGTTGCCATGCGGCTGATTGCCTTTGAACTTGGCCTGCGATTTTTTACCGATTATTTGGCTGGCGATGTCTATTTCAAGGTGCATCACCCTGAACATAATCTAGCCAGGGCATTGGTACAGTTCAAGCTCACTGAAAGCATCGAAGCCCAGGCGCAAACTATTCAATCCTTAATCCAAGACTTGCGATGAGCCCCGGCAGCACCCTTCCACTCTCTGCGTTTCCCGATGGGGCGTCCCACCCGGAGATACAGCTCCATGCCACGGCGACAAGGCAGAGGAATCTGCTCAGTCTCTGCTATCGGCTTACAGGAGATTTGGCATGGGTTCGCCTGCCAACCTTGGAGGCATTGCCCCAGCGTCGGGATGGGCTTTGGGAAGCCACCTGTTTTGAATTTTTCCTGAGAATCCCTGATACAGAAGCGTACTGGGAGTTCAATCTTTCACCCGCTGGTCACTGGAACGTTTACCACTTCGACCGCTATCGCCACGGCATGCGGCCTGAAATGGCCTGGGACACACTCCCCTTCACGATGACGCGATCGCCCGACTCATTTTCCCTGAACCTCCAGCTCGACTTAACCCCACTGGTGGATCACCCCACCGTCTGGATCATGGGCATTAGTACCGTTCTTGAAGCCCGCGATCGTTCCTTGAGCTACTGGGCCATGACCCATGCCAAGCACAAAGCCGATTTCCACGACCCTCAAACCTTCAGCCTCCAGCTCCCGTAAATTTGCCCCATTGACGTGAGAATATTGTGGGCATGAGTCAGGGCTGTCGCTCCCAACTGCGGCAACACTCAGTTGCCATTTGACGTCTCTATCGCTTATGAAGGTGAATATCTGCCTCAGGCTGAATCCTGGTTATCCAGTCTGAGCGCCTGTAGGCTCTGCAAGCGGTAGCCGCTTTTCACCCAACTCTCCGCTGTATTGATTTTGGGATTTCGCATTTACCATGACTCGACGACCCGGTTTTTGGATCTCTATCTCTGTCGCGACACTCCTGTGGAGTAGCCCTGGGTTGGCGGCGGATCCATTTCGGACAGGCAATAGCGCAAGGTCTATGGGGCCTAGTCTGGAGGCAGCATTCACTGACTTCTTTCAGAACGGCAACTATAAAACATCCGTGCAAAAACTGGATCAAGCCCAGCTGGAAAATCCCAATGAACCGCTGGTCTACACGCTGAAAGCAGCGATCGCCTATCTTTATGGTCAGCAAGACCAAATCATGCCCTTAACAGAGAAAATCCAGACGGCCTCAGAATCGATTCGAGCTAAAGATGCCACCCGCTACCACCTGTATCGCGGCATTGCCCAGGGTCTTAAAGGCTCAACCTACTACCTTGAGAACGGCCTGCTTGGACTTGCCCAAGCGACCCCGTACATCAGCTCTATGCTGCTCGAGATTGATAAAGCCCATCGTCTATCTCCTGAAGATCCAGAAGTGAACTTGATTGTGGCTTACATTGATACGGTGTTGCAGAAATACGATAAGGCGCTCATCGGCTTTAGTAAGGCGGCCCCTTCCTACTTGAATTATCGGGGTCAAGCTTTGGTTTATCGAGACACCAAAAACTACGATAAAGCGATTGAAATGGTGGATAAGGCCTTGGCTGCGGCACCCAATAACCCGGAGCTATTCTACTTGAAGGGACAAATTTCTGCCCTCCAGCGGAAGCCAGCCGCTGCCGTGTCTTACTTTGACCAGGCATTGGTTCTGGGTCGAGAACTGCCTGCTTCCACAACCCGGCAAATTTTACGAGAACGAAAAACCCAGGCCGGTAGAATCTAAACGGACATTGTCCCTCAGCTGATATTTTTGAGAGCCGTCCGCTGTGAGCGGCAGCAGAACAGCGCGATTCCCACAGAATCTAGCGCAGCATCCCGTTCAAGCCTGTTTAGTAAAGAAGCCGATTTGGGTTTAGATCCTCTCCTTCCATCCAGTCTTGGAGGGGCTCACTTTGCAGCGCATCCATCGCCATGGCTAGGCCAACATGCACCAGGGCCATCTGCTGCCGCACATCTGGGGCCATTTCCTGCACTTCAGATTCAACGCACTCTAGCAAGGTGGCACCAACGCAAAGATTATGGGAGACGGTGGCAAGAATCTCTGAAACTAAATAGTTACCCATTTGTTAATTACCTGTATTGGCCTTTGCTACAGTTCTATCGTCGCTGAAATCCCATCTGTACAAAACCGAGTAATTACCGAGTTTTGTGCAGTAATCCTAAAGATAGTCTAAAAGGCGAAACAGTTACTCATCTCAGATCTGATAAAAGCACAAAAGTCTTGATACACAAGGATTACAGTCATTCGCATGGCGTTAATTACACATCTGAGCGGATGTTAAATCACGGCGTTTTTCCCGCTCAACCTGAATATTTGCGAGCCGAATATTAATGCAGGGAATCCCTCCGTAAAAATGCGGCCGTATTTTTTCGGAGACGAAGGGGCCGTTCAGATCTACATGGGCAATCCCTGACAAGGACAGCCGCACTCAAAAACTGAGTTAACGACATAGCTAAACGCGATTGTTCAGTAACCCTGGGCCGCAAAATCTAGCTGTTGCTGAAAACAAACCCGCTGAATATCGCTGATTAGACGGCCATCAGGATACAGCCAGAAGCGGCGGAACCCAGGCTGTTCGTCATCGAGGGCAAAGTTAGCACTATGCGGCCTGAATTGGATACAGGTGGACGGGGCACTGAGGTAAGTGACGCCTCGCCGCGATCGCGTTTGTTCTTGATGTATATGCCCGAAGATGACGCCTTTTACTTGTGGAGAACGGTCTACCACAGCAAAGAATGCTTCACTATTCTGGAGGCCGCTGCGATCGAGCCAGGGAGAACCAATTAAAAAGGGAGGGTGATGCATGGCCAGCAAAACTGGCTGATTTTGGGGAGTCTGATCCAGTTCAGCCGCAAGCCACTGTAAGCTCTCCCGATTTAAGGCACCGTGAACCTGACCGGGGACATTCGTGTTCAGCAGCAAGAATTTCCAACCGCCCGCTTCGACAACATTATCCGGGAAGAAGGGAGACTGATTTAAGATTTGAGACAGTGTTGGCACATGATCGTGGTTTCCAGGCACCCAATAGGTCGGAATATTGAGGGGGGACAGCAGCGCCACCAAGTTTTGATAGGAATCTGCCGTTTCATCCTGGGATAGGTCTCCGGTCAGCAGCAGCAGATCGGGCTGAGGATTAAGGGTCAACAGCTGCTGAAAAATAACTTCAAATGAAGCCCAGGTATTCCACCCCAGCAAATCTTGCTGTTTGTCTGCAAATAAATGCAGATCAGAAATCTGAACGACAAAGAGGGGTGACTTGTAATCCATGCAGCCAATTGCAAACAGTGCGTTAATTACTGGCTAGTCCTAGCCCAAGAACTGTACCGTGATGTCCTCGAATAAAATTTCAGCTTTAGACCTAGATTCAGGCTGAATTTTACAGCGACTCAGTCACCTTGTCCCATTCCGCGATCGCCCCCTCCCGACTCATCCCCCATGCCTACAGACAGATTGTATCCTAACAGCTTCTGTCTCCCATGCTTGAGAAATTCTACCCTGCCATTATTGACTTGGATGAACAATAGATTTTATTCAATCAAAGCTTAATTTCACGAGCCAAGCCCACCCAGTCTTTTAGAATGCAGGCTATGTTCATCGTAGAAGGGAAGCTACATCACGACGGTGATTTCAGTCACCCGAGGGCTCAGTCACCCGAGGGCGATATACAAGCGATGGCTTTACTGGAGTCACTCCGAGCAAATTCTACAGTTGAGGTCATTTGCTTGAGTGCCGCGTAGCATTCGGCGACGGGGGTACGCTGGGCCAGCAGTGGCAAAATGGCCTGATAGCAAGACCAGTGCTGCTGCAAAAGCTGGCGAGCCTGTTGCTGCGCTTGGGCTTCATGGGTCGTTTTATGCAGACCCAGTTGGGCCAAAATCTGAGCGAGCTGTTGGCGATCGCTCGCATCCCCAGCCGCAGTGCCATAGACCAGGGTTTCCGCAACCCCCCCAGCCATCCAGACCGTTGCCAGGGATTTGAGAACTGCTGGCGAAAGCGATGTTGAATCCAAGGGGAACGCCACCTGCACCCCAACAGCCTGGGCATGTCCAGCCCGATAGGCTTCCCAAACGCTGAGGGTATAGTCTTGGATGGGCAACTGTAAGACGTAGGCCGCGATAAAATGTCCAGCTTCGTGGTGCAGAATCCGTTGCCGGTAGCGCGGTGACAGCTGCGCGATCGCATCGAGCAGCAAAGTAAGGCCGCGCGACTCAAACTGGAAGGCATCGAAAGTCGCTGCACTCAGAACCACCAGCGTTGTCAAGGCCACCCAACTGGGTGAGAGGTGGATTGCAGGCCCAATCAACACCCCCAGAGTCATGGTGAAGATACTCAGAGCGATCGCATTCAACGTCAGTGGGTTCATGAATTCAGCGGGTAAAAACGATTCCGTTAGGGGAGTTGCTGACCAAGCTGGCGGGCTCGATAAAAGGTTTCGAGGCTGTCCTGATCGCCAACGAAGCGCCAGTGCCAGGGTTCGTAACTCACCCCCTGGACATTATTCTGGGGAAACGACAGCTCAAAACTATACCGCGCCGCATTAGCCTGCAACCAGGCAAAAGCCGGGGTGGTTTCAAAGCTCTCACTTAAATGGGTTTCGGGCCGCGTCGCATCGCCAATATCAATGGCATAGCCTGTATGATGTTCGCTGTAGTTGGGGGGGGCACTCACTTCAGCACGGGTTTGCACCGCCTGGTTGCGAGCCTTCTTGATATCAAAGAACAGGTAGTCTTGATCATCCTCGGTGCGAAAACCAGACAGTAGCGCCAAGGTAATTCCGGCCGCTTGAGCAGCCTCAGACATTTCACGATAGGCAGCGGCGGCCACTGGACGCAACTGGATTGAATCGGGGGCTGAGGTGACCGCTTCTAGCTGATCAGGGGGGGCAATCTCGTAGCGCAAATGCCCGAGAAGTTCATCCGGAGAGCCCGCCGCTATTGTTGGGGTCGGCGTTGGGGTCGGCGTTGCGATCGCCTGCTCATCGACCGGAGCATTTGCAGCGGAATTATCTGCTGTTTTTGCCGATTGAGAGGGCCGCAACACAAAGAATAGAATGGCAGTAACCCCGATACCGACAATCCCCACAATCATCGCAATTAGAGGCACCCGAGAGTGGGTTGCTTCTTTGGTGGGTTGCCGAATGGCTTCAGGGATGTCGTCATACATGGGCCGCAGGGGATAAAGCTCTATCCAAGTTCTATTAATAGGTCTAGTAGGTCTCGCTGCATCATTCTAATGGCTCAGCTTTTGGGTTTCAAATCCTCACAATATCGACTGTGGCGAGATCGGGTCGCTTTTGCCCCGCGAAGATAACCCTCAGGGTTGCCATACTGCCTCACTCAAGATGGATACCTGTGCTTTACTCTATGCTTTTCTCGTGGGGCTCAACCACCGCTCTCTAGTGTAGCTGTCACGGTACCCTTATTCCGTTGTGCAAAGCTGAAACCAGGATTCTCACGATCCGTACCACGCTCCCTCTGGCAGGCATCTTAAGATGACAACAACCTCGATCAATGCTGGGCAATCCTATCTGTGGCAATGGCAGCAGCAGCCCGTTGAAGTGGCTTACCAAACCCAGGGCACAGGCCCAGCCGTTTTGTTCCTGCCAGCGTTCAGTACCGTTTCAAGTCGGCGAGAATGGGATGCCGCAGCTAAGGTACTCGCCCAGACCCACCAGACTATTCAGATGGATTGGCCCGGTTTCGGCGAGTCTACGCGGGGACCACAGAACTCTACCCCTGAGTTTTATCATCAGTTCCTCGCCGACTTTGTGGATAGCCTTCACCCGCTCTACCCTCAGCCAATGGTGCTGATTGCAGCCGGACACGCTTCCGGGTATGCCCTACAGCTGGCACAGCAGCGGCTAGAGGCGATCGCTCAGGTCATTCTAGTCGCCCCCACCTGGCGCGGGCCATTGCCAACCATGGGAGCACCAAAACCCATGGCAAACCTTGTCAACCAGCTGGTGCGATCGCCTTTACTGGGTCAGGTTTTGTACTACCTCAATACAAGGCCAAGCTTTTTAAAGTGGATGTACCAGCGACATGTCTACAAAAGGGTCGAGGAACTCACCCCTACATTCATCGCAGACAGATATAAGACAACCCAAGTGCCCGGTGCCCGGTTCGGGCCAGCCGCATTTGTAACAGGCCAGCTTGACCCCGTGCATAGCCGCGCCGAGTTCTTGGCGCTGCTGCAATCCCTAGAAATTCCTTGCACCGTATTTATTAGTGAAGATGGCCCACCGAAGTCCAAGGCAGAGATGGAAGCTTTAGCGACCCTGCACTCAATCCAAACGCTTCATCATGCCGGATCCCTAGGACTGCATGAAGAGTACGGCGTCGAACTGGGCCAGCAACTGGCGCAACAATTGGCAAGATGAACGGCGGGTCGAATCACGCCGTGGAGAATCACGCAATGGATTCAGACCCGCACCCAGCTAAAACTAGTTGTTTTCTAGCGACTGCATCACTTCCGTGATCTTTTCGGGCGAGATTACCCGCCGTTCCAGATTCTTCCAGCAGTGGCCTTCACCACCCGTTGCAGAAGCCTGCCGCCATGATTTTTGCAGCGATCGCAGTGAGCTAATACAGGCAGGGCAATCACAGCCAAATAGGACTGCAGCAGCATCACTTTCCGCTGCCGTAAAGTCCATCATTGGAATATCACCCGCAGACGCAATGAGTGTCGCCAGCGACCGAGAGTGCAGACTAGACTTTGAGCTAGAGGTTGGCGAATCTGGAACAGGGACGCTGCAAGAAGCAATTTCCGTTCCCGTCGTTGCCTGGGCATCAGGAGACCAGCTGGTTGCCGCTAGCAAAGAAAATGTTGCTAAAACCGCGCTGGGTAACCCAGCCATTTTGAATAACGTCCGGTAGTGCATTCGACACTCCTCAGAATGACTCTACAAAAGAATACTGTCCATTCTAGTCAAGCATTCCCAAACTGAGGTAAAAATACTTACCCCAGAGTCAGCAATATTAAGAAAAAACCAAAAAAACCCCCGCCATCATGCAAACTGGCGGGGGTAAGGTTTAGGTGTGAGGATAAACCGGCTTCGGTTAAGTCAGTTTACTGAGTTCAATACTAAAGACGAAATATCAAGAAGTTGGAAAGATTCTCACCGCTCTGCAAACTGCCGCCAACGCCATAGGGCAGAGATATATCCCAAGGCTGATGCCCATCTACTGGATAACGGAACGCAAACCACTACAATTAAGGCGAACATTTTTTGAGATCGCCGATGCCTCCGTCTATGCCCCTATCAGCGTCCGCCAGTCCAGATTGGTCGGCTCTTTTACAGCAGCTTTTAGACCGCCAGTCCCTGACCGCTGAAGAGTCGAGCCACCTCATGACAGGCTGGCTCAGCGAGTCGATTCCTCCAGTTCTGACGGGGGCAATTCTGGCAGCCATCCAGGCCAAAGGAGTCGCCGCCGCAGAACTCGTGGGGATGGCGCAGGTGCTGTTAGAGCAGTCCCCCCACGCGATCGCCCCAGATCATGCTGCGCCCGTTGTCGATACCTGCGGCACGGGTGGGGATGGAGCATCCACCTTCAATATCTCTACAGCTGTCGCCTTTGTCACGGCAGCGGCGGGAGTCAAAGTTGCGAAGCACGGCAACCGATCGGCATCCAGTCGGGTGGGATCAGCCGATGTCTTAGAAGCCCTGGGCCTCAACCTAGCAGCCCACCCTGCGAAAGTGAATGCTGCGCTCAACGAAGTTGGCATTACTTTTCTATTTGCACCGGGATGGCATCCGGCCCTTAAAGCCGTTGCGGCCTACCGTAAAACCCTCAAGATTCGCACCATCTTTAATCTCCTTGGCCCTTTAGTGAACCCACTCCGTCCCACAGGGCAAGTTGTTGGCGTGTACAATGCCAGCTTTCTACCCTCGGTGGCAGCGGCGCTCAACCAGCTTGGAGTGCAGCGAGCCATTGTCCTCCATGGTCGGGAACAGCTTGATGAAGCAGGCCTGGGGATGGCCACAGACTTGGCAGTTGTGAGCCAGGGTCAAATTCAGATGGAAGTCTGCCAACCGGAAGCGATTGGGCTTCACCCTGCCCCCTTAACGGCTCTGCGGGGAGGGGATGTGCCCGAGAATGCCCAGATTTTGCGCCAAGTCCTGCAAGGCCAGGGAACCCTAGCCCAAACCCATGCGGTTGCCCTCAATGCAGCTTTTGCCCTATTCGTCGGTGAAGCCGTGGATGACTATGCTTCCGGTGTAGCCAAGGCCCTAGAACTGATTCACAGTGGCTTACCCTGGCAAAAACTTGAAGCCCTGGTTGATTTTTTACGGTCGGACTAATTCAAAGCCGGAGACTTTCAACCCCACCGACAGGCTCACGCTACTGACAGAGGGACACGGCTATCAGTCCAGTATGGCTGAGCATTTTCTGTCCCTAGGGGCTGTAAAGATATAAACAAATTCCGGCAAAGTCACTGGCACTATTGTATGAATGTACCTAGTGTGAATGCCATCTTATCTATACATCTTTCGTCTGTTACAGGTTATGACTCATTATCGTGTTGTATTGATTGAGGATCATGACCTCACACGCAATATTTTGCAGATGTCCTTAAATCGCACTGAGGACATTGAGGTAATTGGGACGGCTAGGGATGGTCAGGAGGGCTTGGATTTGGTTTTGGCCCTGGCACCGGATGTGGCTTTGGTCGATCTAGGGCTGCCCAGCCTAGACGGCATTGAGGTCACGCGTCAGATTAAGGCAAAGCCTGCTGACTCAGAACAGGCAAGCAGTGATACGAAGGTGGTTGTCTTGACCCTTCAGGACAATGAAGATTCTGTGCTCGCGGCGTTTGCGGCAGGGGCAGATTCTTACTGCATGAAGGATGCTGCGGTATCAACGTTGGCAGAGGTGATTCAGGTTACGGGCTCGGGTAACTCTTGGGTCGATCCGGCGATCGCCGGGATTGTGTTATCGAAGGTGCGACAGTTGCCCGTTACGGCAGATGAGGCGACTACTCGTCAGACTGTAGAGGAAGGGCAGGAAGGGCAATCTGCTTGTCCTCTGACGGAAAGAGAGCTGGAGGTTTTGCAGCTGATTGTGAATGGCTACAGCAATGCAGCAATTGCGGAAGAGCTGTTCATTAGTGTGGGAACGGTTAAGACCCATGTGCGGCATATTTTGACAAAGCTGAGTGCCGATGATCGCACCCAAGCGGCCGTTCGCGCTCTGCGGTCTGGCTATGCTCAGTGAGGGTTGAGGCAATCGATTGATTAACCCGGATATCTCACGAGTGCAGAGGAATCGGGGTCAAAAACCAGCGAGAA
>CAZXWR010000116.1:0-11263 GCA_964644325.1 uncultured bacterium | reverse complement strand
TGCCATCCACAGAAACCACCACATCTCCAAGCCGAATACCAGAACTGGCTGCTGGTGTGCTGGGCAGTACCTTAACCACCAACACCCCATTCACTTCGGGTAGGGTGACGGGGGAGTTGGGATCTTGGTTATTTTCCTGGGCGAGCTTGGGGGTCAGGGTGGTCATTTGCACGCCAATGTAGGGGTGGAGTACCCGTTCCCCACGCACCAGCTGATCTTTGAGGGCTTTAGCCTTGTTGATCGGAATCGCAAAGCCAATCCCCATGGCATCAGCGCGGATGGCGGTGTTGATCCCAATAACCTCGCCCTTCTCATTCAGCAGTGGCCCGCCAGAGTTGCCGGGATTGATCGCTGCGTCGGTTTGAATAAAGTCAATGCGTTTGTTGGGTATCCCCACTTCCGAACTGGGGCGATGCAGGGTGCTAATGATACCTAGCGTGACCGTGTTATCTAGGCCTACGGGGTTACCGACAGCGATCGCCCAGTCCCCGACCAATACCTCATCGGAATTGCCCAGCTTAGCGGTCGGTAACTTGCCCTTAGCCCCCTTCAGCTTGACCACCGCCAGATCCGAAACATCATCAACGCCCTGAACCGTCCCTTCCAAATTGCGGCCATCTTTGAGGGTCACCGTCACCGTGTCGGCATCATTCACCACATGGGCATTGGTGAGCACAATCCCATTGCCATTGTTGTCTTCAATGATGAACCCAGAGCCCTGGCCTCGCAGCCTGTCTTCCCTAGGCATGGGGCGGTATCCCTCACCAAAAAAATCGCGAAACAGCGGATCGCTAAAAAACGGATCCGCAGGGCGGCGCATCACCGTGCGCTCGGTGTCGATGCGAACCACGGTATCACCCACCTGGTTGACGGCTTCCGCGATAAAACTATGCCCAGACTTAGAGGGAAGCGCGGCCTGCATCACCCGGTTGCTGGTTGCAGCCACCTGGATCGGCTCAGCCTGGGCCTGGGCTGGTTGTGCCAGTCCGAGCAAACTAACGGTCAGCAGCAGGACAGCGGCCCAGCGATGGATCTGTCCGCCTCCAGCCGTTAGGCGAGCCCTGTACCCTTGATAGATAGACTGGAACGGTGTCAAAAGTTGTTTCATCGCTGTTGATTAATCCGCAACTGTAAACCCATTGCCTGCCCAAGGGCCTGATCCGCCGATCAAGATCCACCCAGGCCAATCGAAGAGGCACACGCCACTAAACAGATTTATTCAACAGTGTAATCACTTCTTCGTGGAATCGTGGTGGCCGAGATGGGGCATACCAGTAGAGTTATCCCTACTTTGTAGGCCGACTTTGTATCCCGACTTTGCTGCCCAGTTCGCTGCGACTTGACCGCCAGGGCAAGTCCTCAGCTAGGATAAGGGTTCTAAGCCCTGCCCCTCTCAAAAACGGGAGTTTTCCCAGCGGGAAGGCTGTCGATTCAGGTCTGGACAGGGCCGCTTAACCCACTATGAACTTAACGTTACGGGCGCTATGACCACTTCTGACCCGCAGGCAACGGATACCGAACTCAAGTATGGCGAGCGCGTCATTCAGGAAGGCAAACTCGTTACCTTCCCCAATCCGCGCATCGGTCGGCGCTATGAAATTAAAATTCAGCTGCCTGAATTTACCTGTAAATGTCCTTTCTCCGGCTACCCCGACTTCGCAACAATTCATGTCACCTATGTGCCTGATCAAAAAGTGGTGGAGCTGAAGTCGATCAAGCTCTACATCAACAGCTACCGCGATCGCTTTATCTCCCACGAAGAATCGGTCAACCAAATCCTGGATGACCTAGTGACAGCCTGCGACCCCCTAGAAATGACCGTCAAAGGCGACTTTTTGCCGCGGGGGAATGTGCACACTGTCATTGAAGTCACCCATACTCAGGGGTAACGCTCCCCTAGACAACTGAGCTGAACAGGGAAAGCGGCTAGAGACAGCGCTATAACCCAGCGCTATAAATCTGTTCTCAAGGTGGCGGGTTCAGCCAGTTCTGGATCAGGTTTGCCAGTGGGCTTTGGGGTAGCAGACTGGGCAGGTTTAGCTGGTTTAGCCTGCTGCTGAGCCGCTGCCAGCTTGGCTTTCAGTGCCGTATTCTCAGTCTGCAACGCTTGTAGCTGGGCGGTTAACGTTTTGACCTGTCCTTGCAGCGCGGTCAGTTGCTTTTGGCCTGCCGCCATTTTTTGCTGAGTACTGGTGAGGGACTGCTGGAGCTTGCTGCGGTCTGCGGTCGTGGCCTGATGCTCTTGTTTGAGGAAGTTGACCTGTTGCGTGACCTGCTCTAGTTGCGACTGACTTTGTGCATAGTCTTGCGCTCGGTGACTGGCCCGCAGGAACTGCCAGATGGCAGCCCCTGACGATAGGCCAAGTAAGGGTAAAACCAGTAGGCTCACCCACAGAATCTTTGGGTTATGCATGGCAGCCAATCCTCATGGATGCACGTCACGGTCAAAGGCGATCGCCCTCGACCCCAAAATACCGTGTGCCAAACAGACCTGTATAGTCAGTCCTCAACCCAATGAGTTTGATGACTGACCGGATTGAGGCTCTGGGGCTATACCAAGTTCGATGCTAAGTTCGGCGCGCGCAGATGCCATTCCGTAGATTGTTCGTAGGCATGGGCGACCTGAAGCACATTGTCCTCCCGCAGCACATTGCCAATCATTTGCAGGCCGATGGGCAACCCCTGATCGTCAAACCCGCAGGGCAGACTCAGCCCCGGCAGACCTGCCAAATTCACCGGAATGGTCATTAAGTCCGAAAGATACATGGTTAACGGGTCGGCGGTTTTTTCCCCCGCTTTGAATGCCGTAGAGGGGGCCGTGGGACAAACCAGCACATCCACCGACTCAAAGGCTTTTTCAAAGTCAGCCTTAATCAGGGTACGGACTTTCTGAGCCTTTAGGTAGTAGGCATCGTAGTAGCCCGCTGAGAGGGCGTAGGTGCCAATCATAATCCGCCGCTTCACTTCGGTGCCGAAGCCCTTGGCCCGCGTCTGGGTGTACATGGCGAGCAAGTTATCGGCGTCTTTTTCCCGGAAGCCATACTTCACACCGTCGTAGCGGGCCAAATTCGCCGATGCTTCCGAGGGCGCAATGATGTAGTAGGTGGGGAGTCCGTAGCGGAACCGGGGGCAGGAAATTTCCTGGATTTCAGCGCCTAGGGTTTCGAGCTGGGCGATCGCCGTGCGGACAGCGGTCTCCACAACGCTATCAAGGCCCTCCCCAAAGGTTTCGGTGATGACGCCCACCCGCTTCCCCTTCAGGTCGGGCTGCAAAAACTGGGTGTAGTCAGGAATCTCGACCTTAAGGCTGGTGGAATCCTGAGGGTCGTACCCTGCGATCGCATTCAGTAAAATAGCGGCATCTTCAACGGTGCGGCCGAAGGGGCCAATCTGGTCTAGGGAGGAGGCATAGGCCACCAGCCCGTACCGCGACACCAGACCATAGGTGGGCTTGAGTCCCACCACCCCACAGAAAGAAGCGGGCTGCCGAATCGAGCCGCCCGTATCAGAACCCAGGGCCACCACACATTCATCTGCGGCCACCGCAGCGGCTGACCCTCCCGAAGAGCCTCCTGGCACGCGACTCGGATCCCAAGGATTTCCCGTGACCTGGTAGGCTGAATTTTCGGTTGAGCTGCCCATGGCAAACTCATCCAGGTTGGTCTTTCCCACCATGACCGCACCCGCCGCCGCCAGCTTTTGGGTCACCGTGGACTCATAGGGAGGCACAAAGTTCTCTAAGATGTGGGAGCCACAGGTCGTGGGAATGCCCTTCGTGCAGAGATTATCTTTGATGCCAATGGGAATGCCAGCCAAGAGGCCAATCTCTTTCCCCGCCGCGATTTCGGCATCCACCCGCTGGGCTTGCGCCAAGGCATAGTCTGCGGTGACGGTCAAAAAACTGTGGAGCGTTGGCTCGAGCTGCTGTATCCGGTCTAGGGCTGCTGCCGTTAGCTCTGTGGCGGTGCGCTCTTTTTGAATGAGTTGTTGATGTAACTCCCGGATGGAAGCCATGCAGCCGATCCTTTTTGTGCGAGTTTTGTCCAAACCCCAGTATAAAGGGGCATGTCTCGCGGTGGGCGGTGATCCATCGCGCTCACCCTACCCTTGCCACATTTGGCATCCTATATAACGGGTTATCAGGGTAGGCTCGTGGTTCAATCGTAAGCAATGGGTTTTGGTCAAACTATCGCCTGTTATAGCCAAAGCGATCGCCCCAGAATCATCCGAAGGACTCTTGCGTTATGACTCATCCCCTATACGTTGCGTTTATTTGGCACCAGCATCAGCCACTCTACAAGAGCTGCGTGACTGGGGAGTATCACATGCCCTGGGTGCGGCTGCATGGGGTCAAGGACTACCTAGACCTCGTGCTGATGCTCGCCCGCTACCCGAAACTGCATCAGACGGTCAACCTGGTGCCTTCGCTGATCTTGCAGATTGAGGACTACGTGGCGGGCAAGGCCATTGACCCCTACTTGACTGCGACGGTGAGCGAGACCCAGACCCTGACGCTCCCCCAAAAGGAATTTATTCTAGGCCACTTCTTTGATGCGCAGCATCACACCCTGATTGACCCCCACCCCCGCTATGGGGAATTGTTTGCCCAACACCATGACGAGGGAGCCGCCTGGTGTTTAGACCACTGGACGGCCCAGGACTATGGCGACCTGCTGATGTGGCACAATCTGGCCTGGATTGACCCGCTGTTTTGGGATGACCCTGAGATTGAGCAGTGGCTGAAGCAAGACCGGAACTTTACCCTTGGCGATCGCCAGCGCATCATTGCCAAGCACCGCGATATTCTCAGCCGCATTCTGCCCCAGCATCGCGCGATGCAGGAAGCTGGGCAGCTGGAGGTCACCACCACCCCCTACACCCACCCGATTTTGCCCCTCCTTGCCGATACCGATGCGGGCCGGGTGGCGATCCCGAAAATGAAGCTGCCCCAGCAACGGTTTCAGTGGGCCGAGGATATTCCCCGGCACCTAGATAAGGCCTGGCAGATGTACTGCGATCGCTTTGGCTGTGCACCTCGGGGGCTGTGGCCTTCCGAACAATCTGTCAGTCCTGAGATTTTGCCCTATGTGGCAAAGCAAGGATTTCAGTGGCTCTGTTCCGATGAGGCGGTCTTGGGCTGGACAAAGCGCCACTTTTTCCACCGGGATGAACAGGGCAATGTCTATGAGCCGGAATACCTCTACCAGCCCTATCGCTTAGAAACACCCCAGGGTGACCTGTCCATTGTGTTCCGCGATCACCGCCTGTCGGACCTGGTGGGCTTTACCTACGGCGCAATGGCCCCCCAAGCAGCCGCCCGAGACCTCGTGGGTCACCTAGAGGCGATCGCCCATTCCCTCCGCAGTCGCCAGGATGCCGATAGCGGTACGGGGTTAGAGAAGCCGTGGCTGGTCACCATTGCCCTAGACGGTGAAAACTGCTGGGAGTTTTATCAGCAGGATGGCATGCCGTTCCTCGACAGCCTCTACAGCCAGCTCAGCGACCATGACGGCATTCGCCTGGTGACGGTTGCCGAGTACATTGACCAGTTTCCGCCCCAGGAGAGCTTGCCCAGTCCTGCTCTCCATAGTGGTTCCTGGGTGGATGGCAGCTTTACCACCTGGATTGGCGATCCGGTCAAGAATCGAGCCTGGGATTTACTGGCAGAGGCTCGTCAGGTTTTAGCCAACCATCCCGAAGCCACTGAAGCGTCCAATCCTGAAGCATGGGAAGCCCTCTATGCCGCCGAGGGATCCGACTGGTTTTGGTGGTTTGGGGAGGGGCATTCTTCCAGTCATGATGCGGTGTTTGACAAGCTGTTCCGCGAACATCTATCGGCCCTATACAAAGCTCTACAGGAGCCGATTCCCGATGTACTCTTCCATCCCCTAGAGCAGCACGAGCGCATTGCTGACCACCGTCCTCGCAGCTTCATCCACCCGATTATCAATGGGATGGGCGATGAGCAGGACTGGGATCATGCGGGACGGATTACCGTCGCGGGGGCGCGGGGCACCATGCACCGCAGCAGCCCGGTGCAGCGGCTTTGGTACGGGCTTGATCACCTCAATTTCTACCTGCGGTTTGATTTTCAGGTAGGAAAAACGCCCGGTGTGGACGCGCCCCCGGAACTTCACCTGTTCTGGTACTATCCGGGGCAAACCATGCACAACAGTCCGCCGCCCCTGGCAAATTTGCCGAACGTTGCCCCCCTCAACTACTGTTTCCATCACCATGTTGGCTTTCATCTGGTGAAGGGGGAGATCTGGCTGGAGGAAGCGGGTGACTACCACCAGTGGTTCGGGCGATCGCACCAAATCCAGATGGGGTTGGATCAGTGCTTAGAGATTGCGATTCCCTGGCGCGACCTGCATGTGCAGCCCGACTGGAGTCTAGAAGTTTTAGCCGTGCTAGCCACCGACGGACGGTATGAGGAGTATCTGCCCGAAGATGCCTTGATACCGTTCCAGGTGCCTTAGTCTAGCGATCGTTGCCTTTAGCCTAAGTCAGGGTTTGTGAGCGCGTTGCAGCTCACCGACAAGCCTTGGCTTAGGGTAGAAAGAAGCTGCGGATAAGATGAACCCTAACCTCATGAAATCTGTTCTCTATGTCTTTAAAACTCTACGGTATTCCCACCTGTGGCACCTGCCAGAAAGCCTGTCAATGGTTGGCTGACCACAAAATTTCCTACGAGTTTATCAACACCAAAGAGGCTCCCCCAAGCCCAGAGATGATTACCGACTGGGTGACCACACTGGGCGCAAAACCCCTGCGGAATACCTCAGGCAAGTCCTACCGTGCGCTGGGGCCTGAAAAACAGTCCTGGGATGATGCCCGCTGGATTGAGGCCTTTGCCCGCGATGCCATGCTGCTCAAGCGACCTGTTTTTGTAAAGGCGGGGCAGGCGGTGCTGGTGGGGTTTCGGCAACCCGAAGCGGTGCTGCTTCAAACCCTGACGTAACTGGGCTGCCTTCGATTGTAGCGGTTGTTATGGCTGCATCGCTGGATATCCTGTCGCTGTGTCGTCCATTCCACTAGGATGACAGTGCTACCCATTTATAAATCAAGCTGGTGTCGAATTCTTCTCAGGCCACTGTGGCTGCGTCTACTCATGCACTGCCTCAACAGCGATGGCATATTCATCCGCCGCAGCCCCAGGTAATTGAGCAACTGAAGGCGATCGCCCTCCAGCCGCTGTTGCTCCAGGTGTTGGCCAATCGAGGCATCACGACCCAGACCCAGGCCGAACAGTTCTTGCAGCCTCAGCTCCAGCCACTGCCGTCACCCCTGACCGAATTCCCTGATCTACCGATCAGCCTTGAACTGTTGGAAGCCGCCATTCAGGGGCAGCAGCCCATCCTGATCTGTGGCGACTACGACGCCGACGGCATGACCAGCACAGCCCTGCTGCTGCGGGCACTGCGCGGTCTAGGGGGTAAGGTTGACTATGCCATTCCCAGCCGCATGCATGAAGGATACGGCATCAATACCCGGATGGTAGAGGACTTTGCGGCGGCCCAGGGCCATCTGATTTTGACGGTTGACAACGGCATCGCAGCGCGGGAGCCGATTGCCCGCGCGCGGGAGCTAGGACTGGTCGTCATTATTACCGACCACCATGACCTGCCCCCAGACTTACCCCCAGCCCAAGCGATTCTGAATCCTAAGCTGATTGCCGAGACCTCCCCCTATCGCTGTTTGGCGGGGGTCGGGGTGGCCTACATTCTGGCGGTTTCCTTGGCGCGTCAAATGCACCAGGGGTCAGAGTTCTGTCAGCCCTTCCTAGACCTCTTTACCCTGGGAACGATTGCCGACTTAGCTCCCTTGACGGGGGTGAATCGTCGCTGGCTCCAGCGAGGCTTAGCCGCCCTCCCCCAATCCAGACTGGCGGGGGTGCAGGCTCTGATCCAAGTGTCGGGCAGTCAGGGTAAAACGGCCCAGCAGCCCTTTAAGCCAGAAACCATCGGGTTTCGACTAGGCCCCCGCATTAATGCCATTGGCCGCATTGGAGACCCCCAGGTGGTGATTGAACTGCTGACGACGGATGATCCAACCGTTGCTCTGGAGCAGGCCACGGTTTGTGAGCAGGTGAACCAGCAGCGCAAGCAGCTGTGTCAGCAGATTGAAGCAGCGGCGATCGCCTGTATTGAGAACAACACGGACGGAACCCTGAACCCAATGCAGCAGCGGGTGCTGGTTTTAGTAGAGCCTGACTGGCACCACGGGGTGATTGGCATTGTGGCTTCACGGCTGGTCGAGCGCTATGGGGTTCCTGTTTTTATTGGCACCTACGAGGATGAAGCCACCACGCAGATTCGGGGTTCGGCCCGCAGTATTCCCGAATTTGATATTTTCATGGCCCTGCAAGCCTGCCACGACCTCCTCGATAAGTATGGCGGACATACGGCAGCGGGGGGCTTTACCCTAGCGGCGAAAAACTTGAGTGCGTTTCGAGGGCAGCTGAGTGCAGTGGCTCATCAGCAGCTGCAGCCAGAACAGCTCAAGCCGCTGGTGACCATTGATGCCGAAGCCAGCTTTGAGGCCCTGACCCTAGATCTATACACCGAGATTGACCAGCTTCAGCCCTGCGGCATTGGCAATCCTGAGCCCCTGTTCTGGAGTCAGCGGGTACAGGTGCTGGAGCAGCGGGTCGTGGGTCAAAATCAGGGACACCTGAAACTCACCCTAGCCCAGGAAAGCCCCTTCACAGCAAACCGCCAGACCCTGGGGGCGATCGCCTGGCGGTGGGGGGAATACTACCCGCTCCCCCAGTGGGTTGACCTGGCCTATCGCCTGCGCCTCAATGAGTGGCAAGGCGATCGCCGCCTTGAACTGGAGTTGATGGGCATTCGACCAGCAGCTCCCCTCCCAGACAGCAAACTGGGTCGGTTAACGGAGCCAGCCATTGGCCCGCAGAATGCCGTTGAGGATGTGCCACTACCAGCTCAATCTGAGTCAGAGCCAGGGACTGCCTCCTCTCCAGCAAAACAAAGCCGTCCTGCTTCGCCACTGTTACCCAAGGTTGACCTGCAACTCCTATGTCCGGAACCGCCAGCGCAATTGCCGCCCCACCTAACGTGGTTGCCCCTGACCGCCAATAGTCTCGACAGCATCCTGACCACTGTCCAGGGGGGGGTACTTCTCTACGGGTATCAGCGGCCCTATCGCTCAGCGCAGCAGACCTCAGGACACCTGGAATACGATCGTCCCCATCGCCCCTGCCCTACGGTGCTCCTCTGGACGCTGCCTCCTTCCTGGACGCATCTGCGCTGGTTAATTACCGTGGCGCAAGCAGAAACGATCTACGTTCGCAATGCCCTGCCCAAAGTCTTGGATGCCCAAACATTGCGATCGCAACTTGCCTACGAAATTGTCAAAAAACCGGAAGCGCCCCTCAACTTGCTGAACCTAGGCCAACAGTGGTGGGTGTCACCGAGCGCGTTAATTGCAGCTTTACGGGAATTAAACTATCCCTGCTCCGAGTTCCCAGAAACGGCGTCTCTAGAGCAGGAATTACAGCGGCTTGAGCGTTGGTATCACTGTTCCACGCAACGACTGGCTAATCTGCGTTAGAGATTGCCACCCCGAAAAGCCAGCAGAACCACAACAACGGGTCCCGCAATCACAATCATGCCCAACATGGTCAACTGGAAGATCACTTCCCAGTTGATGCTAGAAAATATGCTAAAAATGCCAGCCATTAACACCTTCTGTCCTCCCAAGAACCTGATAACAACGTAGCGTCAGCGCTACTTCAAAGCACGGCAACCTCGTTGAGATAGCCTCAACAACACTGCTATGGGTAGTCCCTAACTGACACCCAATTGTACCAGTGTTGTAGCGAGGGAATTGCCAGGGTTGAAAATTTGCAAGGTATTGGCCACGCCTAGACTTTACTCGTCCCCGCTAGAGGTAGCGGATAATGTTCCCTGGATGTAGATGACCGCCACTTTCCAGGGCACGGTTTGGTTGAGTAATTGCTGGGTGAGGTGCGATCGCACCTGTTCCAATTCTGATGGCGACAGGGTTTGACGGAGGCGATCGCCGTAGGATCGGGGGGTATGCCCTGTCCGGAACCAGCGGTCTAAGAGTCGATGGGTCACAAAGACCGATTGCGTGAGGAGCGTGTGCTGGATCTGCGGGATGAGTTGGGCTGCGATAAATGCCTGCTTGAGATCCTCGATCTCCCAGCTCAGGTCTGACTCGCCGGAAGCTGTTTCATAGATACGGTCTTCGGCTTGCTGCCATTGCAGCTGGAGGTCAGCCGGGAGCTGATCCGCCTTGACTAGGTCGTAGAGGCGCTGGCCTAGCTTCGGTACCGACTCTGCCAGCAGAATCTGACCTGTCGGCTGGAGTCGTTTAGCCCACCGCTGAAGCTGGGCAACACGGTTCGGGCAGCGCCCCAGGCAATTTCGCCCGATGATCCAGTCAAAATAAACCTCCGGGGCCTGTTGCGTCACGGCATCAATGTCCCCTTGAACAACGATCGGGCGCAATAGCTCGGGCAGGGCCTGCGCCTGCGCTTGCAGCTGCTGGGCGGCGGTGACTGTCTCTGTGCAGGCATAAACGGCCCCCTCTGGAACTCGGCGCAGGGCTTCCCAGGTCAGTAAGCCGCTGCCCGCTGTCAGATCCAGTACCAGGTGATGTCGCTGCATGGGAGCGAGCTGAAACAGCTGATCGCGCACCTGGGCCAGCTGTACCCCAGTCTGATTAATCGTGCGCTGAAACCAGCGATCGCGGCTGGAGTTGGGCGGGCCATAGCTCAGAATTTCTGGAGGTGCGAGGGTTTCCCCGACGGCGGCTGCCGCCTGCTGTGCTTCACGGCGACGGGCGATCGCAGTTTGCAGGTGGGCTTCTTGTCCCTGGTCTGAGGGCTGGTAAAAGACCTGGCCCTGAAGTCCAGTCGGTAAATACTGTTGGGCCACCCAGTGTTCTCGGTAGGCATGGGGGTAGGCGTAACCTGCCCCGTGGCCAAACCCCTGGCGATCGCGATTGCCATCCTTGAGGGGGTTGGGGACTTCATCTTCCCGCTCCTTTTCGACCGCTGCCAGGGCATCAAAATAGCCCAGCACCCGGTTAGATTTGGGCGCAGTCGCCAGGTAGAGGGCGGCTTGGGCGAGGGGGTACTGTCCTTCCGGGAGTCCCACGCGGTCAAAGGCGGTGGCGCAGGCCACCACGACCCCCACGGCCTGAGGATCTGCTAGCCCCACATCTTCACTCGCCAAGATCAACATGCGCCGAAAAATAAAGCGCGGATCTTCCC
>CAZXWR010000115.1:0-11371 GCA_964644325.1 uncultured bacterium | reverse complement strand
TCGCTTTCCCCATTAGCTAGATATTTTGGCTTACACAAAATTCTTGACACTCCCCCGCTAAAGTGTTCAGACAAGTTCACTTTGCTGGGAAAACCCGAAACCAGTTGTCAGATAAATTGGCGATAGATGAGAAGGTGATGAATGGCCCTGATACTGTATTCGCTGATCGCGTTACTGCCGATCGCTACGGTTTTTCTTTTGCTTGTCATTGCCCGACGTCCGGCTGGGCAGGCGATGCCGATTGCTTACTTAGTCACTGTTGGGATCGCGTTACTGGTTTGGCAGGTTCCTTTTGTTGAGGTTGCAGCGTCAAGTGTTCAGGGCATCGTGGCAGCAGCGGAGATACTCTACATTGTCTTTGGGGCAATTTTACTGCTGAATACTTTGCAAGAGTCGGGTGCGATTGCGGCGATCCGCCAGAGCTTACTGGGCATCTCTCGCGATCGCCGGGTACAGGTAATCATCATTGCCTGGTTGTTTGGCAGCTTTATTGAAGGGGCATCCGGTTTTGGAACCCCAGCGGTAATTACAGTACCGTTGCTGGTGGCGATCGGATTTCCGGCGATGGCTGCGGTCATGGCCGCTTTAATCATTCAAAGCACACCATCTACCTTTGGGGCAGTAGGCACTCCCATTTTAATTGGGGTCAACACTGGACTAGAGGGCGTACCCGATGTGCAACAGCAGCTTGCTGAACTGGGCCTGACCCAAGCAAACTATCTAATCACCGTGGGGCGCTGGGCGGGCATTTTTCACTGCCTGATCGGGACATTTTTACCCTTAGTGTTAGTGTTGGTCATCACGACTGGCTTCGGGGGCGATCGCACCTGGAAAGCTGGACGAGCCATCTGGAAATTTGCACTCTTTGCTGGACTAGCGTTTACGGTGCCCTATTTGCTCACTGCGTTGTTTTTGGGACCTGAGTTTCCGACGCTGATTGGTGGCTTAGTCGGCTTGGCGATTGTGATCTCGGCAGCGCGACGTGGCTTTTTGGTGCCTGCTGAGCCCTGGGATTTCCCCCAGATAGAATCCTGGCCACCAACCGATCCAGGTCATGAAATATCAGATGCTTCCGCGATGGGAAGTCAGTTGTCAGCCGGGCAGGCATGGTTGCCTTACGTGTTATTGGGGCTATTGCTGATGCTTTCGAGGTTAACGTTTTTGCCCCTGCGCGGTTGGTTGCAATCAGTCACGCTGAACTGGGCCAATATCTTTGGCACGGATGTCTCTGTCAGTACCCAACCCCTGTACCTGCCGCCGAGCGTTTTCTTGGTGGTGGTCGGCATAACCTTCTTCTTGCACAGAATGAAGCCTTTGGCCTTCAAAACCGCGATCGCTGATGCTATACCTGTCCTGCGAAAAACTACCCTAGCTCTGGGGTCAGCAGTTCTGATGGCGAGAGTGTTCATTAATACTGGAGTCAATACCTCTGGCTTGCAAAGTATGCCGTTGACCTTAGCCGATGGCATGTCAAGTTTGGCGGGGCAGTCCTGGCCGTTATTTGCTCCTTTAGTGGGAGCAATCGGCTCCTTCGTTGCGGGTAGTGTCACCGTAAGCAATATGATGTTCTCGCTGTTTCAGTTTGGAGTTGCGGAAAAAATTGAGGTATCAACCGCCCTGGTACTGGGGTTGCAGTGCGTTGGGGCGTCAGCTGGCAATATAATCTGTGTTTCTAACATTGTGGCAGCAGAAGCAACGGTCGGGTTGATTGGTTGTGAAGGAGTGTTAATCCGCAAGGTGCTCTGGCCAACCGTTTACTATGTTGGCTTGGCTGGCTTATTAGGCATTGGTATGCTGTTCCTGTTTAGGGTAACCAGTTAAGTTTTTTACCCGTCAATTAAGCTGAAGAGACCAGTTACTTGTTCGGTGATCTTTGGGCTGCGATCGCCAACTTGGCACCTTCAATCTGACGAATGCGATCCATAATGCTCACCACCCTGCCATGTTCTACTTGCTCATCGGCATTGATAATAGCAACCACTTTTTGATTACTGTCCACGAGATCGCGGATTTTACGCTCAAGCTGATTGAGGTCGATCCTCACGCGATTGAGAAAAATCTCTCCATTAGGCTGCATCGTGATGACGACTTTTGTTGTGAGTTGGGGCTTGGCCGTTTTTGCTTGTGGCAGATTAACAGGTAACCCTTCGCTACGGTTCAGGAAGAGCGTTGCCAAGATAAAAAACGTCAGGATTGCAAAAATAACGTCGATCATCGGCACAATATTAATCTGTGCAGGAGCATCGGGTTCTTCAGAAAGTCGCACTGGCTACTCTCCCTTGCTCACGGGCACGACGATGGAGCAGCTCTAACTGACCACCATATTCTTGAATGTAGGCCAGCTGACGTTGATAAAAGCTACGAAACATATTGGCAAACAATAACGTGATAATTGCCACAACTAAACCTGCTGCCGTAGAAATGAGTGCCTCACCAATGCCACCTGTGACGCCCGCTGTCTGACTGCCGCCGATGTCACTTAGGTTCAGTGATGCAAATGAAGCAATAAGACCAAGGACAGTGCCCAGCAACCCCAACAGGGGAGCAACATTAATGACCGTGTCAAATACGGTCGTAAACCGCTTTAGAGTCGGCATTTCCGCTTGGGCTTCGCTTTCAAGGGCTAGGCGAAATTCGTCAGGCGTAGGTTCATCAAGCTTGAGGGCCGCATAAAAAATCCGTGCAACGGGCACGTTTAAATTCTGCTTCAGGACAACAAGTGCCTCGTAGACGTTATCTGCCGCAACAAGATCCAGAACCCTCTTGACCACAGCTTTTTGACGGCGGTGGTTTCTAGTCCAGAACCAGAGGCGCTCGGCAACCAAAGCGATGACTACAATCGAGAACAACAGCAGCGGCACCATGACAATGCCGCCACCAACCATAAGCTGAGCCAACTGCATTGGTTTTCTCCACAAGCATTGGTGTCTTTATGACGCTATATTCAATTGAGACCCATTGTCAAGTAAAACTCATCAGGCTACATGGACTAGTTATTTCTCTGGCTTCAAGCTAGGCTAGGCTAATACTGTAAAATCTAGAGTCAAATGCCCCATGTTCCACTTTTTGGGGATTGTGAGGAATATCATCAGTTTGTGACTTTAAAGGGAATAGTTGTCATTTATCTAAAAATTCTATAGTTTTTAGTAGAAACTGCTCTCAGCAAGTTGTATAGATTTGAGCTGCTCATGGATGATGTTAAGCACTGCATAAGTGAGTCGCGCTTGCAGCGGGAAAAAGAAACGCAATCCCTGAGGAAATTTTGCTACTTCAGCGTTCCAGGGTCACTGTTGCTCCACCTTCTGGTTCTAAGCGCTAACTTCACGTACCCAACGCTTGCTGAACTGGATCTCCAGGAAGATGCGATCGAGATTGCTGTTATTGATGCCTCTGAAGACCTTCTAGAAGAGCTGGAGCCTTTGGAAGAGCCAGAGGCGATCGCCGAGTTTGAGGAAGTTGAACCCCTCATCGAAGACACGGCATCTGAGTTTATGCCGTCTGAACAACTAGCATTTGTGCCCGAACCAGCGCTGCCAGAGTTGCCAGCGGAACCAGCGCCCATTGAAGAACCGCTTGAGCCCGCAGCTGAGTCAGAACAGGCTCCTGTAGAGCCGACAGAAACCACACAAGAGGCTCCAGAGTCCGTTACCCCAGAAGAGTCAACTCCATCCGAAGCAGCTCAAGAGGTCTCCGAGACTGAACCTGAACCTTCAGATACCCCTGAACCCACATCATCTAGGGTAGAGCCATCAGAGCCGACGCCACTGACCAGCCCAAATAGTGAAACCAACATTCCTAAAACTCCTACACAGCAAGTCAAAGAATTCCAGTCGAGTCCCAAACAAAACACTCGCAAAACCAGAAAGCCTGAGAAAGCCAAGTCTGCTTCTACATCTATAGACAGTCCTGCCAAGCAACGCCGTACAACAAAACAGATTAAGCCTGAAAAAGGAGCGTCCAAAACAAAAACTGCCACACGCTCTGCCCCTTCTAAGCCTTCTTCTGAGACACCTACCCAGCCATCACAGGGGAAAGGCAGAAGCTTGAGGGGGATTGGCTATCAGAAGGATGAAAAATCAAAAACCACCGCTGGCCTAGCAGAGCGCTTTATCCCGGTATATAAGGAGGGCAAGCTCGTTGACCTAAAGCTTGAGCGTTCTACAGGCGACCCTGAGTTGGATAAGGCTATTGAGCAAGATAAGCAGCAATTCTTGAAGCAAGTTAAAAAGCAGCTGAACAAGCTACCGGAAGCGGATCGTCAAAAACCGATCAAGGTTCGCTTTGAAGCTGATGATTTAACTGCCCAGGAAAAAGAACAGGCTCGTCGTAATCAAGAGTTATCTGCTCAAAGGGAACGGGAGCGCGCTGCTGCAAGGGCTAAGGCGGCTGAGCAAGCCAAACAAACACCCCCTAGCGCTTCAACTGCTCCTGCTGAGACACCGGATATACCGCCATCCAAAACCGTTCCAGCTCCTGAGTCAGCTCCCTCGCCTGAGCCCGCTCCCTCGCCTGAGCCAGCCTATGTCCCTCCTCCTGAACCCGCTTCGCTCCCTGAGCCCGCTCCCTCGCCCGAGCCAGCCTATGTTCCTCCTCCCGAACCTGCTCCTCTGCCTGAGCCATTGCCTGAGCCATTGCCTGAGCCGGCCTATGTTCCTCCTCCCGAACCCGCTCCTCTGCCTGAGCCAGCCTATGTTCCTCCTCCCGAACCTGCTCCTCTGCCTGAGCCATTGCCTGAACCAGCCTATGTTCCTCCTCCTGAACCCGCTCCGCTCCCTGAGCCAGTACCTGCCCCATTGCCAGAGCCAGCTTCTTAATCGCTGGCAGGGGTTCAGTGATGTCTGAAGCTTCAGACAGAGAGTCATCCAACGTTCAGACTCAGGGGGATGCCAATGTTTATCCTTCCCCCCCTCAGCGGTCACGCTTATTTTCTTTGCCGCTGGGACTGCTGTTAGCTGTGGGGATTCTCATCGTGTGTTTATTTGCCAGTGTTGGGCTGGGGGTTGCCGATATCGACCCTCAGACGGTCTATCAAGCGCTGACTGACTTTGACGGATCCACCAACCAGCTCATCATTCGCACCGTGCGGCTGCCACGCTCCATTACAGCTCTATTGGTGGGGGCAGCTGTGGCTGTGGCGGGTGCCATGATGCAGGGGCTCACTCGCAATCCCCTTGCCGATCCTGGAATCTTAGGCATTAATGCGGGGGCAGCTTTGGCTGTTGTCGGATCAGTGTTCTGGCTAGGCACCACTTCACTGAGCGTTTATGCAGGGTTTGCTCTATTGGGGGCTGGTATTGCTGCCGTTACGGTTTATGCGCTTGGCTCTCTCGGACGTGGGGGACTCACGGCATTGAACCTCACGATCGCTGGAGCAGCGTTTACTGCTCTGGTCTCTTCCATCACCACAGGCATCCTGATCTTGAGTCAGCGCACCTTAGAGGAGATCCGCTTTTGGTTGGCTGGCTCGGTGGCAGGCCGCGATGTCGAGTTGGTGATGCAGGTTTTACCCTATCTCGTCGTTGGCATGGGTCTGGCTCTACTGCTAGGAAAGCAGCTCACAACCCTCAGCCTAGGCGAAGATATTGCCCAGGGGCTGGGGCAGAATACGCTGTGGATTAAGGTGGCAGCAGCAGTGAGTATTGTCTTGTTGGCGGGGGGATCAGTTGCGATCGCAGGCCCCATTGGCTTCATTGGCCTGATTATTCCCCATATGGTGCGGTTTTGGGTGGGCGTCGATTACCGCTGGATTTTGCCCTACGCCGCGATCGCCGGTGCAATTCTCTTACTGGTCGCAGATATTGGGGCAAGGCTCGTTATCCAGCCCCAGGAATTACCCGTGGGTCTGGTGATGCCCCTGCTGGGCGCACCGTTCTTCATCTATCTGACGCGCTGGCAGGTGAAGCGATAGGGGCTAGGGCCAAACAACGGTGACAGCAACCCTGTAGCAAAATGAATGGGTCTCGACTGCTGCCAAGACTTGACTCTATGCTAGCTAGACCTTGACTTTTTCAAGCTCCATTCGCAACTATTGACAATTTGCAGAGCAAGGTGCTGGAGCTAATGGCCCTACAGCTTGAGGGTATGTTGAATGAGTCAACAACGGCTCCATCGAGTTCACTGAAGCCTGATACGATGGCCCGGATTCACTACGTGGCGGAGATCCTGCGATCGCACTTTGAAAATCCCCCTGCTTAACTCAAACTCGCTCAGCGGGTTGGCATAGGACACAGTAGCCTCAATAAAGGGTTCCGACAGGTCTTTGGCGTCACGCCTTTTGCCTAGAAGACAGCGAAGATTCGCTAGGATCAAACCAAGCTGACCTCAAGACAGCGCGATCGACCAGTTTTTAACGACGTGCTAACGTTGATTACGTTCGCGGAGCGTTGCCATGACGATTGCCTCTTCTCAAACCGCTCTGACCCTGCCGGACCATACCCAGTTGCCACAGACAGATGGCACATTTGTGAAAAATTTTCAGGAACATCCTCAGAGCTTGCTGCTTACCGATTCCATTCGTCCCATTTTGGATACCCTGCATACCGATGGCCACTATGCCATTGGGCAGGACTGCGGCATCTACTGGCGGCTGACCGATCCACCGGAACGCGGCGCTGAAGCACCGGACTGGTTTTATGTGCCCAACGTAGCGCCTTTGCTCAATGGCAAAAGACGGCGATCCTACGTGATGTGGCAGGAAATCATCGCGCCTCTCATTGTGATTGAGTTTGTCTCTGGCGATGGCTCTGAGGAACGAGACGCCACTTCGCCCTTTGCGGAAGATCCGTCGAAAGCAGGCAAGTTCTGGGTGTATGAGCAAGCCATTCGAGCGCCGTTTTACGCTATCTACGAAGTGGATAAAGCCGCAGTTGAGGTCTATGAACTAATTGCCAATCGCTATCAGCAGTGTACCCCCAATGAGCGAGGCCATTTCCCCATCGCGCCGATGGGAGTTGAGTTGGGAATTTGGCAAGGGCAATATATCAACCAGACGTTGCCGTGGCTGCGCTGGTGGGATAGTGATGGCCATCTGCTCCTCAGTGGAGATGAGCGGGCCGAGCAGGAAAAACAGCGGGCCGAGCAGGAAAAACAGCGGGCCGATCGGCTGGCAGACAAGTTGAAAGAACTGGGCATTGACCCGGATACGGTGTAAGACCAGCGTCATGTAGGGTTGTGGAAACCCATCGAAGACATTTTCTAAAAAGACAGGCTCTCAGAGAGAAAACTTCTACTCTGAGTTTGCCAAAAATGAGCAAAATTTCGGTTTTGGGGTGAGGGTTCGGTTTCAGAGTAGACGCGATCGCCCCTAGTTCCCTAGACTCAGCCATACATAAATAAGAATTCTTCGCAATTGAAGGATATCGTTAGGTGTGTGGAAATGAGAGTGGGCAAGCCGAAACAATGGGTGCAATGGGCAATGGCGCTAAGCCTAGGAGGCGGAGCGATCGCCAGTCTGAGTGGTAGGGCCAATGCGCTAGAGCTGATGCCTGGAGTGGCACCACAGCAGCAGGGGGATATACTCCGCCATCATCGCCCTAGTGCTGAAAATTCTGAATTAAAGCCTGCTACAACGGTGGCAGAATGGATGGCTCAAATTGAAGCGGCACGGGTACAGATTACGAATGTGCGGCTAGAGATGACTGCAACAGGGTTACAGGTAACGTTAGAGACAGCGGCAGGGGCGCTAACGGTGCCAACGCTACAGACCGTGGAGAATCGGCTGGTGGCGGAGATTGAGAATGCCCAGATCCTGGAGGCGTTTGTTCAGGCCGATCCGATTCCGGGGATTGCCCAGGTAAAGGTCACCAACTTGGCTGGTGAGCGGGTGCAGGTGGAGATAGTGGGGACGGATGCCCCACCTGTGGCGGAGGTGACGGCAACGGAGACAGGGCTGGTGTGGGCAGTGACGCCGGGATCGGCAACGGCGGCAACGGAGGAGGAGGAAATTGAGATTACGGTGACAGCGGATCGCGTACCAAATATCACGGTAGGAACGCGAACCGATACACCCCTGCGTGATATCCCCGCTTCGATTCAGGTAATTCCAGAGCAAGTGCTGAAAGATCGGCAGGCAAAGAGTATTACAGAAGGATTGGAAAATACGCCTGGGGTTACCTCAATCGCCAGCGCTGCCGACCGTAGAGCCTTTTTCACCTTTCGAGGTTTTGAAAACTTTACTGGATTCCTAATCAACGGCGTTCCCGACCCCCAAATTTCTACGAATGGTAGTTTTGTTAATGTGGAACGCCTAGAGGTTCTTAAAGGCCCTGCTGCTGCTTTGTTTGGTGAGGTTGGGACGCTCGGTGGTACAGTCAACCTTGTGACTCGACAACCGTTGAGTAACCCCTTCTATGAAATCAGCGCATCAGGAGGCAGCTTCAATGACTATCAGGGAAGATTTGATCTGTCTGGCCCTTTAAATGATTCCAAAACAGTGCTCTATCGATTAATCGGTAGCTATCGTAACTTCGAGACGTTCTTGAATTTTTTTGAAGGGGATGAGTTTTTCATTGCCCCTAGTTTGGCATTGAAGTTTGGTTCAAATACTGACATCACTTTCGAAAGTGATGTCAACATTTTGAATCGGCAAGACGGGGATGTAGCTCAGCCAGTTCTAGGTACTGTACTGGAGTAACCGTCCCTGGAACTCATATTGAGCTTAGTGTTCAACGAGTTTAATAGGGTTTCAGCTTCTACTTTGAGCGGTCTTTAGACCTGAAATGGCTGAAACAACCAATCTTCGTCAGATGCCAGGGACAGTTACGTACTGGAGAACCCCAATGGAGAAGTTAGCCCCAGTTTCAACCCACAAGGTCCTGGCAATCGTGGACAGATCATTAACGCCAGAGCAGGCTATCGTCTAGAGCATCAGTTCAACGAAAATTGGAAGCTACGGAATACATTCCGCTTTACCCGCTATGACGATGAAGATGGAACCGTTTTCCTTTTCAATGACAGCCTAGCTGCGGATAACCGTACACTTAACCGCAACTTTTTTGTGATTGGGGGTTACCTCAATACTTACCACCTAGATACAAACCTACTTGGTAAGTTCAACACTGGTTCAGTTGAACACCAGCTCCTAGTTGGTTTTGACCTCACTCGGGATGATATAAATTCCATCTTTGAATTCGGTGCTGCTCAACCTGTGGATATTTTTAACCCAGTCTTTGATCAAAGCGTCAATGTTACAGGACAGCCCACGACGGATAGCTTTACCAGGAGAGATACGCTGGGACTCTATCTCCAAGACCAAGTTACAATCACAGAAAATTTAAAGCTGTTACTGGGTGGACGAGTTGACTTTTTTAGGGAGAAGAGTAACGATCTCCTCACTAATATAGAAACCAGTCAATCTGATACCGCATTTAGTCCACGAGTAGGGATTGTTTACCAACCTATTCAACCCTTGTCTTTCTATGCCAGCTATGCGCGATCCTTTGTACCAACAATTGGGCTTGCTGCTGATGGAGACACATTTCGCCCAGAACGAGGGACTCAGTATGAGATTGGCCTTAAGGCTGAAATTACAGATCAACTTTCAGCCAGTCTCGCTCTATACGATCTAACGCGTTCCAACGTGACGACTCCTGATCCAGGCAATCCAGGCTTTTCAGTGCAAACAGGCAAGCAGAGAAGCCGAGGGATTGAATTCGATATCGGTGGTGAGGTTTTACCTGGGTGGAACATCATCGGAGGCTATGCCTACACTGATGCCAGAATTACTGAAGATAATGATCCGACAATTGTAGGAAATCGACGATTTTCTGCACCAGAACACACATTCAACCTCTGGACAACCTACAAGATTCAACAAGGTGATTTACAGGGCTTAGGGTTTGGCTTAGGCTTTTTCTTTACTGGCGAAAGATTTACAGACAATGCAAATACTGTGGAGCTGCCAAGTTTCTTCCGCACAGATGCTGCAATTTTTTATGAGCGCAATCGCTTCCGTGCTGCTCTTAATTTCCGTAACATTTTTGATGTGGAAAACTTCACAAGTAACGCTGGCTCTAGCTCTTTTGTCAATCGAGGTGCTCCTTTTACTGTTCAAGGAACTATCTCATGGCAATTTTAAGTATTAAAAATAATGAGGAAATGCTTTCATCGCTACGCTATCTACTTTCTGATTATTGTTGGCCTTGCCTTACTAATTATAGGATGTCATACAACTAGCAAGGTTGCCGAAGTTGAAAATGTACAGAATTCGAAGGATTGTCGAGTTATTCAGCACGAACTGGGTGAAATTTGCATTTCACTAAACCCAGAGCGAGTTGTCGTATTGGACTCAAATATTGCACTTGATCCGACAATTGCTCTCGGTATTAAACCCGTCGGCTTTTCCTCATTTTACGGCAGGGAATCAGTAGTTTTTCGTGATGAATCGTTCAATCTTATAAAAGAAGCAATAAATGTTGGCCCAACCGAGCAGCCTTCCTTAGAAAAAGTGTTGATGCTCAAACCAGATTTAATTCTGTCGTCGAAG
Source organism: uncultured bacterium (assembly GCA_964644325.1). Taxonomy (GTDB): domain Bacteria; phylum Cyanobacteriota; class Cyanobacteriia; order Thermosynechococcales; family Thermosynechococcaceae; genus CAZXWR01. The sequence goes on along the minus strand of CAZXWR010000115.1, from coordinate 888 downwards.
AATCAGCCCTATCAGTTATTGTCAGAGATCGCACCAACTATCCAAATGCCTTCTGATTTTGATCAACCAGGAGATGAGTCTTTATTTAAGCAATCTTTGCGATATGTCGCAAAGATTTTCAGCATGGAAGCAAAAGCCGAAGAACTGATCAATCAATATCAACAGCGAATTGAAGATTTGCAGAAACGTTTAAGGGAACAGTTGCAACCAATAGAAGTTTCTGTAATTTATTACAATCTTGATCTCATTTATACACCTGCAAAAAATTACGATGCGATCGCAGATATTCTCATTGACTTGGGGCTGAATTCTAAGCTTATACCTGTTAGCACCTATCTCAATATTGAAAGCATTTATCAATTCGATACGGACATATTATTCATCATCAGTGATGAACATAAACCTCTCAGTTTCTACAAGCAAAATCCACTCTTTAGCCGTCTCAAAGCCGTTGAAAATGATCGACTATATCTTGTCCCTTCCGAAAAATGGGACACTCGAGGAATTCTAGGAGCAAATCAAATCTTGGATGACTTGTTTAACTATCTAGTCGATCAACCTTGAATCATGCCAAAACACACCCTTTTACTCCGCTAATCCTGCCATCATTTCTCCGAAGAACGCCATAGCTTGAGCGAGTTAACAGGTAATTTTGCTAAGCGCTCCCATTCTCATTCAGCCAATTTTGTACATCGTCCAGACTTGTAAAATCCAGCAGTGCTTCACCCAAGTCTTCTAACTGCTCCAAAGATAGGGCTTCAACCTGCGATCGCACCCCTTGGGATAATTCCCCCACCCGCCGAGTGAGTAAGCGCAAAATCAGTGCTTTTTCGCCTTCCTCTCGTCCTTCCTCTCGTCCTTCCTCTCGTCCTTCCTCTCGTCCTTCCT
>CAZXWR010000114.1:0-11392 GCA_964644325.1 uncultured bacterium | reverse complement strand
TTTAGCGATTCCCACAGGCAAAATTACGGTGTTGGTGGGGCCAAATGGTTGTGGCAAGTCTACTTTGCTGAAAGGGCTAGGACGCTTGCTGAAGCCTAAGCAGGGAACCGTCTATTTAGGGAGTGATGCGATCGCAAAGCTTTCGACGAAGGCTATCGCCAAACGCTTGGGCCTACTTCCACAAGGCCCCACTGCGCCCGAGGGACTCACTGTCAGAGATTTAGTTGCCCAAGGCCGCTATCCCCATCAGGGTTGGCTGCAGCAATGGTCTAAAGAAGACGAGCAACAGGTGAACTGGGCCTTGTCGATTACCCAGATGCAAGAGTTTGCCCATCGTGCCCTCGATAACCTATCGGGGGGGCAGCGTCAGCGGGCCTGGATTGCCATGACTCTCGCTCAGGACACTGAGATACTGCTGCTTGATGAACCGACAACCTATCTGGATCTGGCCCATCAAATGGAAGTGTTGGACTTGCTCTATGAGCTGAATCAACAGCAGCAGCGAACTATTGTCATGGTGTTGCACGATCTCAATCAGGCTTGCCGATATGGGGATCATCTAGTAGCCGTAAAAGCAGGCACAGTCTACGAACAGGGTCATCCGACCCAGGTAATGACCGAAAAGATGGTGCAAGCAGTATTCGGCCTAGAGAGCCGGATTGTGAATGATCCGGTCGCGGGTACGCCCCTATGCATCCCGATCGGTCGCAAAGTCTCTGCAGTATCACTCTCCAAGTGATGAGATTTTCCGCACTGAAATCGTGAGGGCGACGGAGGTTTTATTCTCCCGCTAATTCCTAGATCAAACCCTGGATCAAAGTCTTTCTCTAAGGCATCACCTATGCTGAAGCCCTTCAAAGCACCCACGAGCAGAACAAGCCGAGCTTCTATTGGGTCTCTATTGTGGCAAATGATTGCCTATGCGCCGCGTCTGTACTTAGTCGATACGCTGCTCTGGCTACTGATCGCGGGCTTGCCCGCTGTCCCCGGTCTCTTAATCCGCGAATTTTTTAATGCATTAACGGCAACCTCTCGGTTTGATCTGTTGCCCTGGGCCTGGATTGCCCTGCTACTAGCCACTGGCTTAGCGCGAATCGTGGTGATTTTTGCCGGACGGATCACCAAAACCCAGCATCGATTTACCATGAGTGCCCTGATTCAGCGGAATCTGCTCGCGAAGCTGATGGCGCGTCCTGGAGCGATGCCGCTCACTACCGCAGATGGCACGTCGGTGGCCCCTGGGGCAGTGCTGAGCTTTTTTCGAGAAGATGCTCAGCAGCTAGAAGATAATGCGGTCGGCACCAATGAGGTGTTGGGGGAAGGCCTCTTTGCGATCGGTTCACTGGTGTTGTTAGTTAGCATTAATGCCCAGATTACGGTGCTGGTGTTTTTGCCTCTGATGCTGATTGCTGCATTGATTCAGCAAATGACCCATCGCATTAAGCGCTATCGCCGCGATCACCGGCAGGCGACGCAGCAGGTGACGGGCTGGGTGGGCGAGATGTTTACGGCAGTGCAGGCAATCCAGGTGGCTGGGGCAGAGTCAAATGTTTTGGAGCATTTTCGTCAGCTTTGCGATCGCAGACAGCAGACCGCCATCAAAGACCGACTGTTAACCCAGATTTTAGAATCTAGCTTCAGCAACTTAGTGAGTTTGGGGACCGGAGGCATTTTGCTAGTGGCGGCGCAGTCGATGCAGGCGAATGCCTTCACCGTCGGGGATTTTGCTCTATTCGTTTACTATTTAGCCTACGTCACTTATTTTCTAGGGTTTTTGGGTGAATTTCTGACCCTTTCTAAGCAAAGTGAGGTGTCTTTCGAGCGCATGGAATCACTGCTGAACTGTCCAGCCCAAGAGGTTGTTGCTCACCGCCCCCTGTATTTGCCAACCGTGACAGGCCGGAAGCCATCTTTACCGAGGGCGCGAACCAAAGCGTTTAGGGCACGGTCAGATCGCCTGCAGTCTCTGACCGGCCAGAATTTGGCTTATCACTATCCCGATACCCACTGTGGGATTACCGATCTATCACTACAGATACAGCAGGGCAGCTTGACAGTGATCACTGGCCCCGTTGGCTCAGGAAAAACCACGCTCCTGCGGGTGCTGCTCGGCCTCTTGCCGCTCCAGGCCGGAACCCTAAGCTGGAACGGCCAGCCCCTTGAGCAGCCCGCTCGTTTTCTAGTGCCGCCACGGGTTGCCTATACTCCGCAGGTGCCTCACTTGTTTAGCCGTACGCTCAGAGAAAATATCTTGCTAGGGGCAGACTGTTGTGAGGCAGAGTTGAGGGTTGCGATCGCACTTGCAGCCCTTGATCAAGATCTTGCCGCTCTACCCGAGGGACTCGATACCCCCATTGGGGCCAACGGGATGCGCCTTTCAGGAGGGCAAGCCCAACGGACCGCCGCCGCCCGGATGTTGGTGCGTCAGAGTGAACTGCTGGTGTTTGATGATCTGTCCAGCGCCCTTGATATTGAGACCGAACAAATCCTGTGGTCACGGTTACTGAGGTCTAGGACCACTCGCCTTCAGTCTGCGCGTCATCCCGGCCATACCTACTTGGTTGTCTCCCATCGCCCTCATATTCTGCAGCAGGCCGACCAGATTATTCTGCTCAGTCAAGGTCATACTGTATTCATCGGTCAATTTCAGGATTTGCCAAACAGCTTTTTCCAATAAAGACAGCATCAGCCCCTATCTGCTCCCACTGCCATCAGTAACGTCACAATTGCTTAAGCAGAATGAGAGCGAATCTCTCCTCGCTTTTCAAGGTAGGTCCAGTGCATCTGTGCACGTAAGACTTGACGGATTTCTTGTATTAATTGAGAATTATTCTTATCTGGCTATTTCCTAGTCCATCTCTCTGGATAACATCATCACTTTCTATGACGATTACCATTGCTCAGCAAGACTATCAGGATTTGTTTGATGCTCCTCAACAAGTTAAGCAAGTTGATTTCTTTGATCTTGTCTTGCCCTATCCAGAGCGGCTAGGCAAGGGTTGCTATCGTTCGATTGATCTACGGGAAGGGGTAGAGCTAAGAATCGAAGACTATCGGCTTCATGACGATTTGGTGGTTCAGTCACCGGAGCGATCGCATCCCATAGAGTACAGTTTCTATCTCACCGACAAAGGGATGCAATCGGCCTCACTGTCCCGTAGCCAGTATTTTGTATTTGGCAGCGGCACAGCGCCACTAGAAACCTACAGTACTCCAGGAAACGAGCAGATTTTAGAAGTCAATGTTCACCTTGAACCAGCAATATTGCAGAGTTTTTTAGGGGAGTCTTTTGACCTGACTTCAGCAGGGTTAGCCCACCTCATCCGGCCTGAAGAGCAGCTTTACTATCAGCGTGCAGGGACTTCTACTGTAGCCATGCAAACGGCACTCCATCAGATTATTCACTGCCCCTTCGCAGGCATTACCAAAAAAATCTATCTTGAGAGCAAGGTATGGGAACTCGTGGCGCTGCTGATTGAGCAGGAGCTAGAGCTAACGTCTGGCAAGTACCGACGACCTAGCCTCAGAGGCGATGACATTGAGCGAATTCACCAAGCCAAAGATATTTTGCTAGGGAACATAGAACAGCCGCCTTCGCTGCTTAATCTAGCGCGACAGGTCGGACTCAATGACTGCACCCTCAAGCGAGGCTTTCGTGAGGTGTTCGGCACTACGGCCTTCGGCTATTTGCATGAGTACCGCCTAGAACAGGCCCGTCAGCTTTTGCAAGAGCGACACCTCAATATTTCAGAAATTGCTCGTTCTGTCGGCTTCAGTAGCTGCAGTTGTCTATCGCGGGCCTTTCGCAAAAAGTATGGTGTTTCGCCCAAACAATACGTCAGGCTCTAAAAATATTCCGTTTCGGTCAACTTTTATTCCGTCTGGGCTAACTTTGACGCCCTTTCAGTAACGCCTTGCCTGATACGTTCCTTATTAGGAAAGACTTTCAACTAGTCGGAAGATCCGTGTTTAAAGGATGTGAGGAACGATGCTGAAACAACGACGGGTGCTCCTCTGTACGAGCGTGCTGACAGGCATAGTGTGGGGGGCAGCAACCCCGATAGCTTGGGCCGACCCCATTGCTCGTCAGCCACTGGCGTTAGGGCAGACGCCCGATCAGTCTCTGCCGAGAGAGCCGCAAGATCCGCTAGCGAATAATCCAAGGCAAAGCGGGCAACCCGCCACGACAGTCAATGAGTGGATGGCGCAGATTGAGGCTGCTTTGACGATCATCACGGGGGTAAGTGTTGAACCCACGGAGACAGGATTGCAGGTGGTCTTAGAGACGGCTATCGGTGACATTCCAGTCCCGACAACTCGCACAGTAGAGAATGCGATAGTTGCAGAAATCCCCAATGCAACGTTGGACTTGCCTGATGGTGAATTATTTGAGCGGGACAATCCTGCGGCAGGCATTGCTCGGGTGAGTGTAACGAGTCTGCCAGATGATCGCGTTCAGGTGTCGATTACGGGCGCAGATGCGCCTCCAGAGACTCAGACGACTGTAGGTGCTAACAGCTTGGTGTTGAACGTGGTTCCGGGCGTGGCGAGCGAAACAGAGAAGCCCGTCAGTGAGGCCGGGGAGGACGAGCTTGAGATCACGGTAACGGCGGAGCGTGGTGAGGAGGGCTATCAGCCTGATAACGCCAGTACCGCCACAGGTACCGATACCCCCTTGCGCGATATTCCGCTATCGATTCAGGTGATTCCGAGGGCGGTGATTGAAGATCGCAACGTGACCGAACTCGGTGATGCATTAGAAACCGCTGGGGGCGTCATTGATGCTGGAGGTAGAGGCACCAGTGTCTTTGGTCCCAATCTGCTCATTCGTGGTTTTGACGTCAGCGATGGTATTTTTCGGGATGGTGTTTCTACATTCTCTTTATCCCCTTTGAGCACCAATGATATTGAGCGAGTTGAGGTGCTCAAAGGCCCAGCCTCTGTTTTATTTGGCCAAGGCGAACCGGGCGGCATCATCAACCTGGTGTCTAAGCGTCCCCTAGATGAGCCGTTTTACGAGGTTTCAGGGACGATTGGCAGCTTTGATACCTATCGGGGTGCAGTTGATCTCTCAGGTCCATTGAACGAATCCAAAAGTGTTAAATATCGCTTGAATCTCTCTTATGAAAACTACGGCAGTTTCCGAGATTTTGTGGATGGCGAGCGGTTGATTATTTCGCCGATTGTCACCTGGGAGATTGGACCGAACACGTCGCTAGATTTCTTTGGGCAGTACGCCTACAACCGCGAAACGATAGATGACGGCATCCCGGCCCTGGGGAACGGCATTGTAGATGTGCCTCGCAGTCGATTCCTCGGTGAAGACTTTGGTGAGTTTTCGCAAAATGAGTTCAAGCTGGGCTATCGGTTCAAGCATGACTTTGACGAAGACTGGTCGGTTCGACATACATTGCAGTACTTGCAATATGAGCCGAGAAGATTTTCTCCTCTCTTTGATTCCTTCGATGAGGCCACAGGCGATCTGCAGCGGCTGGAATATTTTGCAGGCGGCACCTATCGGCGGCTGTTTACCAATGCCGAAGTCACAGGGCGATTTAAGACGGGTCCGATTAAACATCAGGTGCTAGTCGGGGTGGAGTATCGTCACGATGCCGAGAATCCAGAATTCCAGTTTGATAATCTCTACACGCCGATCAATGTGTTTAATCCGGTTTATACGGGTGTGCCTTATGCGATCGCACCCACTTTTTTCCGCGATGACAACGTCGATACCGTTAGCCTTTATCTACAAGATCAAATTGAGATTATCCCTCAGCTCAAGATTCTAGCCGGACTGCGGTACGACTCTGTAGACCAGTTCCGAACCGAGCAAGAGTTGGGCAGCCCTAGAGAAGAATTCAGGCTCAAAGACAGTGCCTTTACCCCTAGATTTGGGGTGGTTTACCAGCCCATTGAACCTGTCTCGCTCTATGCTTCTTATACAACTTCCTTTAATCCCTCCTTTGGCACTAGCCGCAACGCCGATGGTTCCACCTTTGAACCCGAGACTGGACGGCAGTTTGAGGTGGGCGTTAAAGCTGATCTATCAGACCGATTGAGTCTGACCCTGGCCGCCTTTGATATCCGCAGACAGAACGTGACCACTGATGATCCCAACAATCCCTTGTTGTCTATCCAGACCGGAGAAGTTGCCAGTCGCGGCATTGAGCTAAATCTCGGTGGCGAAATCTTACCGGGCTGGAATCTGACGGGTGCCTATACCTATCTGGATGCTTTTGTGAGTAAAGACAACACAGCTATCGTTGGTAATCGGCTAGCCAATGTCCCCGAAAATCAGCTCAGCCTATGGACAACTTATGAAATTCAGCAAGGTACATTAGAGGGCTTAGGTGCTGGGTTGGGGCTGTTTTATGTAGATGCTCGCCAGGGAGATTTAGACAACACGTTTACGCTGCCGAGCTACTTCCGCACTGATGCAGCTCTCTTTTATAAGCGTGACAATTGGCGGGTGCAGCTCAACTTTGAGAACCTGTTTAACGCAGAGTATTTTACTTCAACTAACTTTGGCTCACGGTTGGGGGCTAATCCAGGCGCACCCTTTGGTGTTTCAGCATCCTTTTCTATTAACTTTTAAGGCATGATCTACGGCAGGTCCAAAACGTTTCGCACGCTACTCTATTTTTTGCTTGGCTGTTGTCTGACGGCGATCGCCCTCGCGGCTTGCCAGCCTCAGAGCAGTGATTCGGTCTCTAGCAAATCTTGTCACTGGGTCGAACATGCTGCCGGAAGAACCTGTGTGCCGGATCAGATTAAACGGCTAGTGACCTTGGATGGGACATCATTTGAAAATGCGATCGCACTTGGCCTAAAACCCGTGGGAGCCACAAAAACGATAGACCCGAACTTGCAGAGTCAACTTCGTGAGGTTGTTGAGATTGGTCTTCCTGGAGAGCCAAATTTAGAAAAAGTGTTAGCCCTAAAACCAGACCTTATTTTAGGGCTTGACTATCAACAAAACCTATACAGCCAGGCTTCTCAGATTGCGCCAACGGTCCTCTTCAAGTTTGATCACAGCGGTCAGTGGAAAGAGGTCTTTCAAGCCTACGGCCAAGCCCTCAATCGAGCCGACATTGGACAAAAGGTAATGGCAGACTACCAACGTCGGCTACAGGATTTTAGGCAGCGCTTTGAGGCGCGATCAGCACCTGACAAATCATCATCTTTTCAGGTCTCCGTGGTCCGCATCTATCCAGATGTCATTAATCTCTATTTCCGTGACTCTTTCCCCGGCACCATTTTGCAGGATGCGGGGTTAGCCCGTCCTCAAGCTCAAAATATCTCAGCTTCAGAGGCCCAGCACCGCTATCAGAACCCCATTCAAGCCTCAATCAGCCTAGAGCGACTTGACCAAGCTGATGGAGATGCCCTGTTTATCTGGACCGCAGAAAACACTGCTGAAGCGAATCAGACTGCCCAAAAGAAGCTGACAGAATTACGAGCGGATCCGCTTTGGAATCGATTGCAGGCCGTGCAAAAGGATCGAATTTATCTCGTGCCTAGCTATTGGATTGGTAGTGGCCCCCTGGCGGCTGATGCGATCGTTGATGATTTGTTCAAATACTTATTAGCAGAAGGATGATTGCCGAAAGGGTAATTAAGCTCAAGCGTCTCAGTAAAGAGCCATTGATGTCCTCGCTGATGACGCCAGCTCAATAGAGGAGCTTGAATGCCTACAATAGAAAAGCATCCTTGTAACCAAAAGTCTCTTATGGTCAGTACAGCCCTATCTGCGACACCATTGCTCGTGCGACTGCATCCTGAATCAATACAGGTTAAACGATAGGAAGTGCAGAGGAAACTCAATCTAGGGAACTGCTTATACTTGGGATAAACGAGGCAAACAGGGTCGGGTCATGAGTCAAACAATCGCTAAGCCAATGCGCTGGACCATCTCTGATGTTGATCTGCTGGCAGCAGATGAATGGAAGCGCTACGAAATTATTGATGGAGAGCTATTTGTGAGCAGAGCACCCCATTGGGGACATCAAGGCGCGGCAGGCAATATTCACGTTGAACTACAAGTCTGGTCGCGGGCAACTGGCCTCGGTGAAGTCCGAACAACTCCTGGGCTGATCTTCACGGAAGCAGACAGTGTCATTCCAGATGTGGTGTGGATTAGCCGTGAACGCCTTGCCCTATTGCTAGACAAATCAGGACATCTGACCGGAGCGCCTGAATTGGTTGTGGAGGTGCTCTCGTCGGGGACAACGAATGAGCGGCGAGATCAGGAAGCAAAGCTCAAGCTCTATTCTATTCAAGGTGTTCAGGAGTATTGGATTGTTAATTGGCAACTGCAGCAGATAGACGTTTACCGTCGAGAGCAAGCGCAGTTGGTGCGGGTGGCGACGCTACTGGTGGGGGATAAAATGACCTCACCGCTGCTGCCCGATTTTAGTTGCCCTGTTGAACGTTTCTTTGCTTAAGCTTTCTGCAACTACTTAATTTTTACCGCTGCACTCCAGAAACCATAGAGATTCTGAGGGTTTTGCATGGAGCGAGAGACTTAGCTTCAATCCTAGATGAGGATGTGGCCGAGTGGGTTGTTCGGTCGTAGCCCAGTAAGTCTATAGAGTCTCCGTCTGACATTCATGTTTTAGATGCATTGGCCCACCGCCCGTAGGATTCCAAGCATTTCGCAAACAGTCTGGCTGGGATAAGTTGCGATCGCAAATCACCTATCTACACTCACAAGCCAATCGGTAATCAACAGATGGTGTGCTGATGACACTAAGGCATTGGTCGGATAACTGCTAGCGGTTGACGGGTCTCTAGTTAAGAACTATTCTCATTAGGATAGAGTTAATTCTCTAAATCTATTTGAAGCTCTGCACCAATATGGCAATTGAGATCTCACAGGCTGAGTATGATGCCCTTTGGCAGCAGGCCAATCTTAAACCTCAGCACTCAAGCGAAGCAGGGTTTGTAGAGATCTGCGAGGCTGTACCGCCGCAATTAGGGCGAGGCTACACTCAGAGGCTACAGTGGCAGGACATTGATTTACTGCTGTTTAATGTTCAGTTTGATGAAGATATCTACATTACAGGGGAAAATCTGGAAGAAACTGAAGCTTGTGAATTTGGGTTTAATGTATCGGGCAATCGAGCTGGCTTGCGGACTGGCGAAAATTTTGTGTTATGGGAGGGCAATGAAGATGGCGAAGAAGAAACCTGGATCACCTATGCCGATGAACCCATTCTCAAGGTTGATATTCACCTAAAGGTGGGTGATCGCGCTCAAGCGCTCATGACAGAGACCCTAGCGGCCTTACCTGTATCCACGCGCTGCCAAATCGAAAAACGTAGCGATGGATTCTTTAACGTCAACGTCATCACCCCAGCCATGTGCTTGGCATTGAAACAGATCTTCCGCTGTCCGTTCGAGGGGATGACTCGGCAGCTTTATCTAGAAAGTAAGTGTTTGGAGCTAATTGCCCTCAAAATTGAGCAAATCAAAGACACTGAGAAAACCTGTAGTCATGGCTATTCCCTCAATGCTGATGATATTGACCGCATCCATGCAGCTAAAGACATTCTGCTTGAAGTGTTTGAGCAACCTCCGTCGTTAATGGAGTTGGCACAACGGGTTAGCTTAAATGACTACAAGCTTAAGGTGGGCTTCAAGGCAGTCTTTGGGACCACGGTCTTTGGCTATCTGCTTCAGCATCGCATGGCAAAAGCCTGCCAGTTACTTCAGCAGCAGCAGTCGATCGCAGTGGTCGCTACAGCGGTCGGTTATGCAAGCCACGCGACCTTCAGTCGAGCCTTCCGACGACACTTTGGGGTTTCCCCCAAGGCATATCAACTGACAAAACTGTAGGGATATCTCAGGGCGGCCCATCTGGAAGCGAAAAATAATCCGGCTCAGCAAAATAATAATCCGGCTCGGCAAAAACAAGCCCCCCTCCACTCGATAACCTGAAGAATGCTTAGTTGATAGAGATTCTTATTTACGCTCTACAACTGGGAATGTGGTGAACAGAGGTGTGGGAAATGATAGCAATGAAATTGTTGCGGTTGGGGCTATTGGTGATGGGGGGATGGGCCGTCGCACCTGCAGCCTGGGCTAACCCATTAGAGACTTCAGACGAGTCATTTCCTCAATCTGAGCCGATACCAGCAGAGCAAACTTCCATAGAGCGATCGCCTGCGACCACCGTTAAAGATTGGATGGCGCAAATTGAAGCGGCACAGGTGCAGATTACTGGGGTTCGTCTGGAGGAAGCTGAGACAGGTTTGCAGGTCATTCTAGAAACGGCAGCGGGGACGCTGGCGACACCGGCCACAACGGTAGCGGGAAATGTCCTGATGGCAGACATTCCGAATGCAGTGCTGGCTCTGCCGGAGGGAGAGGCGTTTGAGGCGGTGAATCCGGTGGTGGGGATTGAGCGGGTTCGCGTGATAAGTGTGCCGGGAGATCAGGTCCGAGTCACGGTGTCAGGGGCTGATGCGCCGCCTGTGGCTGAGGTGCAGTTGACAGAAACAGGATTGGTGTTTGCGGTAACGCCAGGAACGGGAGAGGTGGCAGAATCGGAAGATGAAGAGGTAGAGATCACGGTGACGGCGACACGCCGGGAAGAACCCCTTAACGATATTCCCCGATCAGTGACAGTCATTACTCGGGAACAGATTGAAGCTCAAACCACTCTCAACCGCCGTAATCTAGAGGACATCCTCGCTCGCTCGATACCGGGAGCCAGTGCGCCATCCGGTAGAACGCTAGGAACATTTAATCTACGGGGTCAGGAGGTCAGCATCTTAATTGATGGCATTCCCCAGGATACCAACAGCAATAACACCTTCTCTGCCCCTCTCGCTGGTCTTGACCCATCAAGCATAGAACGCATCGAAGTGATCCGAGGGCCAAATGCAATTTATGGTGGACAAGCCATCGGCGGTGTAGTCAATATCATCACTCGGAAACCAAATGAAGACAAAATCACTGCAACTACGGAGCTAGGGTTTAAAACCGCATTAACAGATTTGACTGATGCACAAGGTTTCACGATTGGCCAGCAAGTGTCGGGCACAACCGGAAAATTTGACTACACGGCTGGTTTAACCTTTGACTCTATTGGCCAGGCTTACGATGCTGAGGGCGATCGCATCGGCGATGGCTTCAACTTTGACAACACCCACAACTTCAATGGATTGCTGAATCTAGGGTTCAATCCGAGTGAGCGGGAACGGCTGCAACTGCGATTTAACTACTTTCAGTCCAGTCGCGATACAGACTTCATTCAGGATGTCAGCACCGACAGCATTCCTGGGATTCAAAAAGCGCGTCTCACTCGTCGCCCAGAGGGCACCCAAATTATCGGGGCAATTTCTCAATTACCGCTGGTAAAAACAGGCCCCAGGGGTTGCGAAAAGAG
>CAZXWR010000113.1:0-11501 GCA_964644325.1 uncultured bacterium | reverse complement strand
ATGCGCAAGCTGCTCCATATCGTCTATGGCGTTCTGAAGCATCGAAAGCCTTTCGACCCAAATTATGGTTCTCCAAAAGCAGCGACGTAAGCAGAATGCAGCGAACCAAGAGGTGCTATTTTTGCCAAATTCGCTTGACATAGGAACACAGCATCTGACAAAAGTTCATAGCCCTCACCCTAAATCTCTCTCCCAGGGCGGGATAGGGACTTTGAAAAGCAAGATTTGTCAATCAACCTGGGCTGGGGGAGAGGGGCAAATGGTGAATATTATTGCAGCCTCGGCCTTCCAATTATTGCGGACTAAGGGTCAGGGTGTATTTGAACTTGTCCCCGGGGTCAAAGGCCCCTACCCACACTTGATAGGTGCCCGACTTAACGTTGGTGAGCTTCAGGCCAGCATCCTTGCCGCCATTCAGAGCATCATCGGCACAAAGTAGGCGATCGCCTGGCCCTTTCACGAGCAGCGTGGTATCTAGACCTGAGGTGCTCACCTGCAGGGAAAGCTGTTTGAGGTTGTCCTTCACCTCAACCACATGATCTGGCCGGAGCGACCCATACCCCATACAGCGCCGATTGTTCGCATCGCGATCGCCAACGGTCTTAAACAAAGCCACCGAGCCGCGCGTAAATCCACGGACAACTTTGGGGCTGGGTGCATTGGCCAATCCCAGCTGAATCGGTGCTGACTGCGACGGTTCGGCCAGACTAGGCCCCATGAGCCAAAGTAGCGCACCAGTGCCAACAGACAGACTGATGAGAGTTCTGAGGGTGCGGTTAAACATGGGCTAGCTTTCCTGGATAGGTTCTGCAATAGAAGACGAGATCAAGGTAGCGTAAGTTTCACGCCATCTTCGTAATCTGCGACCCTACCCTTAGCCTACCCGTTCTGCGCTGCGCTGCCCTCTGCAGCCATGGGTGGATTGCCTCACTATTCCTCCCGGCCCGAGACCCGATAGTAAATGGCCGTGTTGCCCGCCGCATCTAGCACCTTGCCATGGTTCACTGTCGCGTAAATCAGCCAGCGATCGCCACACATCATTCGCTGCTGCGTCCGACATTCTAGATATGCCGTTGATTCGGTTAGCACCAAACCGCCCTGTTCCGTATAGTCCGTGTGGAGGGTAGGAATAGCCGTCGGGTCAGACCAGCGATCGCGGAAAAAGTGCTGCCGCAGCGTGCGCCCCTGCTGGAGCAAATTCAGCACGAAGGGTGTCTCTGGCTGAATCACATCATCTAACCCACGGTGGGCCGCGATCGCCAGCATAATGCCGGGGGGCGTAAACGATGCCTGAGACACCCAGGAGGTCAGAATACTGCGATAGCCCGCCGTCGTTTGATAGGTCACCACACAGAGCGACCCGACCACCCGGCCCATGGCCTGTTCCGTGCGGTCTACCTGGGCTGCGAGCAACGGTCGGGCGAACACCCGCGTTTTTTTATGTTTCGAGAGGGTGGCGGCAAACTCACGACCCGCCGCCTGACAGGTTTGCAGCATGGCCTCAGTCGGGCTAAACCGGATACGCAGGGTTTCAAATCCGAAGCTAAAGTTAGCATCCTTTAGCTTTTGTTCAATGAAATCGATGGCTTCCCCACTCCAGCCGTAGGAACCAAACACCCCCACCAGCTGCCGCTGGGTCGCCGTCGCTAACACTGTACCCAGAGCTGTTTGAATCTGGCTTGGGGCGTGGCCCCCCAGCGTCGGTGAACCGATCAGGATGCCGTCACTGGCTTCGATGAGGGTGGCGAGTTCCACAGGGTCGGTTCGCTCACAGTTGACGGACTGCACCTGGATGCCAGACTGAATCAATCCCTGGGCGATCGCAGCGGCGGCGGTGGCGGTATTGCCATAGGCAGAAGCATAGAGCAGCACCACCCTAAAATCCTGCTGGAGCTGCTGACCACACCAGTCCTCATAGTTTGCCAGCAAGCGGCTCAAGCTATAGCGGATCAGCGGGCCATGGCCAGGGGCATACATCTGGGCGGGGTAGTCAGCCAGTTTTGTCAGGATGGTCGCCACCTGTTTCGCCTGAGCCGCATGGAGACAGTCAAAGTAGTGCTGGCGATCGCCCTCTAAGGACTGCCAATTCGAGTCCCACAGGTCATCGCCGCAGCGATGCGCCCCAAAGAGCTTATCGGTGAACAGAATTTGGGTGCAGGGGTCGTAGGTGCATAGCCCATCGGCCCAACGGGGCGTTGGCACAAAGGAAAACTGGAGCGTATGGCCCTCACCGAGATCCAGGACATCCGCCTCGCGCACCACCTGAATACGGTCTGACCAGTCGGGCATGGTCTGTTTGAGGACATTGGCCGCTGGCTTCGAGCAGACAATCTGGGCTTGGGGTGTCCCCTGGAGTAATGCCTTCAAAGTGGCCAAGCGATTGGGGTTGACGTGGTGCAAAATCACGTAATCAATCTGGGTGAAGGCCACAGTCTGGGCCAAGGTGGCCAGAAAAATTTCCGTAAAAGAAGCCCCCGGTGGATCAATCAAGGCAGTTTGGGTGGCCTGAATGAGGTAGGCATTGGCAGTGGTGCCCTGCTGACGGGCATATTCAACTTCAAACTTAAGCTGCTCCCAGGTGCGCGATCGCAGCGCTAGGGTCTCGGAGGCAATCTCATGGACTTGAACATCACGGGCACGAACCGCAGTCGGTGAACTGGCAATCATCATCAATCTCCTAAGAATTTAACGAAGGACAGGCAGTGGAGCTGAGGGAAGGGCGATCGCCATTCTTAGGAACGCAGATTTATGAACGTCGAGATTCTCGCCCTCATCCCCTAACCCCTGCTTCGCACGCCCTGCGGTCTACTCCCAAGTTGGGAGAAGGGGAATCGGACTCTTGCTCCCTCTCCCACTTTGGGAGAGGGCTGGGGTGAGGGCGAAACAATCTTGTAATGACCGATCTGACTTAATTCACGATCCTTAGAACAGGAGCCAATTAGCGCAGGGGCAAAGTCGAAAGGGGCGTTGAGTGCTGCGGCTGCGGCTCTTGCAGCTCGTTGCGGCGACGTTGTGACAGGCGTTCTTCCGGGTTTATGCCTTCAAAGGTGGGGGGTAGCCACACCCGCACGACCAGCAGCAGGGCCAGGGTGCCCAGGAATAAACAGGTCATCAGCACCTGGAGCCAAGCAGTTTCAAGAATGCCGTGGACAATAATTTCCCGCAGTGCCGAAACAATGGAGACTTCCACCGTCACGCCAATGGAAACCCGTTTCTCCCGCAGGTAAATGATCAGCAGCCGAAACAGCTCTACCAAAATCAGCAGGAACAGAATATCGGCTGTCACCACGGATAAATTAACGGGCGGCAGCAAGGACATAAACATATCCTGGAGCTGGAGCACCATGAACCCAAACAGGCCCACACACAGACAAATCACAATCAGGTCTTGGACAAATTCCAGCGCACTGACAATGTTGCTGCGGTTAATCCAGCGCACTCTTGAGAGGAACGGCGCATTGAGCTGGGTCATCGAATTGATCTCCTATTGAGCTTCTGGCAATGAATCGCGTGAAGTCAGACTTAACTTTGGTTGCAGGTCGCAACGTGCTCAGGGGCGATACCCAACCGGGTCTTGGCCTATAAATGCGATCGCCCTATTCAGCGAGGCCCACCGTTAATAGTGATTGCCAACCTTACGACGGCGCACAGCCGTTAGACCTCCTAGATCGGAAACGCGACCCTGTTCGACGGCACCATAAATAATCCAGTGGTCACTGCATTCCATGCGGCTGGTCACCTGGCATTCCAAGTAGGACAACGCCTCGGCTAAAATTGCCGCCCCATTGCTAGCGGCATAGACCTTGATGCCCGCGAAGCGATCGGCACCGGGGGGAAAACGCTTCAGGAAATGACGCATCAGGGGTTGCACATTGTCCTCAGCCAAAATATTCAACACAAAGCGATCGCCCACCTGGAGCATTGACTCAATGGCCCGATCCTTGGCGACCGCAATCGCGATGCCCAGGGGCTCCAGACTGGCCTGGGTCACCCAGGATGCCAGCATGGCGCTGGCAACCTCCCCCTTTTGCGCCGTCAAAATATAGAGCCCGCTACTGAGGCGTCCCAACGCGCGCTCCAGATCGGTATCGAGCGCCTTCAGTTGCTGAATCGTGCGATCGCGCGTTAGCCACTGTCCCAGATCAATGCCCGCTTCTTCGCACTGCTGCATCAGTTCGTTATCGGGCACCCCCTTCACCAGAACGGGCGGAAAAGCTTCCACCAGGCCCAGCTCTTGCAAGGTACTGCGGAGGGGATGAATGGGCTCATCTTCGCCCCCGCCCGACTCAAACAGCCCCACAGACTGCTTGGCCCGTACCGCGCCTAGAATATTGCTCAGGGCCGTATAGGCCGTGGTGCGATTGGACTGGGACGGCATCCCGATCACGATCCCTGCGGCCATCTGCACCAGTTCCCGCAGGTCGTGGGGGTCGGTACTATCCAGGTCAATGCATTCCACGGCTAGGCCAGTCTTGGCGATACCCTGGGCCATCCGCTGGGCCAGAGACTGACTATAGCCATAGTCCGCCTCGTAAAACACCACTACTAATTGATCCACCTGGGCTTGCTGTTCACTCCAGGCCTGGTAGCGGCCCAGCCAGTCAGGAATATGGTGCTTCAAGAGCGGCCCGTGGCCCGTGGCAATGGTCTGCACCTTCCCCTGGATCTCTAAAGCTGCCATGCGCTTCAGGGCGCTCAGCACTGAACGGGCATTGGGACGCATCAAGCAGTCATAGTAGGTCTGAAAGTGGGGCGCTAGACGATCCGGCTCCGCATCGTAGAGCAGGTCGTTGCAGTAGTGCATGCCAAAGACATCACAGGTAAACAGGATGTGGGTCTGGGCGTCATAGGTCAAAATTGTGTCCGGCCAGTGCAGGTTGGGCGCCGAGACAAAGGTGAGGGTATGGCCGTTCCCCAACTCCAGGCGATCGCCCTGCTTCACCACCCGCGACTGGAAAGGCTGATGCACCATATTTTCGAGAAACTGAATCGCCACCTTTGCCCCCACGACCGTGACCTGGGGCGCTAAAGTCAACACTTCCTTCACGAGGCCGCTATGATCCGGTTCGGTGTGGCTGACGATCAGGTAGTCCAGGGTGGTCAGATCAATCGTTTGGGCCAGCACATCCAGATACAGATCACCAAACTTTGCGTGGCTGGTATCGATCAGGGCGGACTTTTCCCCCTGCACGACAAAGGAGTTGTAGGTCGTGCCGTCTTCCAGACCAAACTCGATATCAAAGCGATCGCGATCCCAGTCAAGACACCGCAGCGCTGTCGTTTCAGGGCCAATCGCTACAGATTGCACCGTGAGTCGCCCGCTGGCGGGTCTATCGATCACGGGTGCAAGTTGAATGGCGGGAGCAGCTTGAGTTGTCATTCTAGTTTCCTCGGGCTCTCTGAACTGGGCTTATCACCCAGGTGTTCATACTCCCATCCTGACTTCCGCAGCAACGAATTGTAAAATGTCAATACTTTATTCAAAACATAATTTTTTATAATAACCATCTTGTTTTTTATTTGCCAAGCTAATGTTTAGGCATAGGTTCTTGTCTATGCCTTGTCCTTAAAGCCTTGTCGGATGGTTCATGGTTGCAACTTCAATGCCCTATTGCCTCAAGCAATAAGACTCAGTTATATTGACTTTAATCTATGTTTTTTCTTAAAAATATTTAGTTTTGTCTATTTTGGGTCTGCTGTTTCATTGTCTCAGCATGTCGCCAGACGAAAGAATCGCTTTTTCTCTGGATTTTATTTGAGGTAGACCCAGGAAATTTGATCTGCTGCCGCCGACCCGAGCGGTAGGTCGCTCAGGTTAACGATTAGTTATTTATATGGTTGATTAAGGTCGCTGATCTGGAGGACTGCTGCCCTCTGTGCTCCCAATGATTCTGTCGCGACTGGCTTTGTTGCGATCGCTGGGGTGTTTTTCTAGATGCGACCCTTGGTGCCCTCCTGGGGGTAACTGTATTGCGCTTGTTTACCTGTCTCCCGCAGTCATCTGGGCGATCGCCCACTGCATCGCCCCCGTCTACCCCGGTGACCCAAGGCCAAACCCTCTTCTAGCGTCAGGTGCGACCGTTAGGAAACCAAGCCCGCCCGCAAGGCGCGTACCGCCGCCTGGGTGCGATCGTTGGCACAGAGCTTATTGAGAATATTCCGAACATGGGTTTTAACCGTCCCCACCGTAATGTAAAGGCGCTCAGCAATATCGGCGTTATTGCATCCAGAGACAATCAGCTCTAGCACTTCCAGCTCCCGCTCCGTGAGCGGATATGCTTCAATGATGCCCTGCACTTCCGGGTCTATCGCTTCAATTTCAGTGGTTTCAACCACGGTTCCCCCAGACCCCGACGGGTCTGCGACGACAGGCAACAGTTTCTTGGATTGCTGCAACACAATGCGGGCGATCGCCGGATCAATCCAGGCATTGCCCTGATGGGTTTGCTGCACCGCCTGGAGCAAATTATCGAGGCTGACATCCTTGAGCGCGTAGGAATCTGCCCCCGCCGCAAACGCAGCGAGCACCGAGTCTTCGCTGTTGTGCATCGACAAAATCAACACCTTGGGCCTGCTTTCAATTTCCTCATCCTCGGCGTCAGGTCGTGGCTGTATCGACTGCTTATAGCGCTGCGTTACCTCAATGCCATCGATATCAGGCAACCCAATATCCACGATGGCAACATCCGGCTGCTTGATCTGCAAGAGCTGGAGGCCCTGGTACCCATTGGGTGCATCACCTACTACTTCAATCAAGTCCGATTGCTCAAGACTGGCCCGCAGGCCAATCCGGCTCAGATCATGATCTTCAACAATCACTACACGAATTTTAGCCATGTCTCGCTCGTTGAATAATTTGCGGGGATAAACGTTCAGGGAAATTTCAAAAGGGAGCGAAGGAATCGCTTGCTGATCTTGTCGGTTTGCGCTGACCTCAAAAGGTTTAGTTAGACGCTCCGGTGCCAAACTTGATTGGCTTTTAGGCCCTAGGGGTAAATATACTTTTTATCTTCGTCCATCGTAGAGGTCATCGGGGCAGCGGCTATCTTTCTCTAGACAGAGACTTGCCCAGCCTTTAGGCAGATGACGGGGTAAAAAGGCGGCAGATGGCTAAAGGCAGTCGCAGGAATATCTGCATGTATTGCTAAATTACGGCTCGAATCTGTAATTCATGTCAATATCCGGGAATCCTAAGGTTATTACCGTAAGCCCCCCCACTGACCCGAGCGAGGTTCATTAGAGTCATGTATGATGCTGCCGAACCCGTCTACAGCGTCACTATCTTAGATGACCTAGGCGGCAACACTACCACCATTCAAGTCGGCAGCAGTGAGTTTATTCTCGAATCTGCCGAAGACCAGGGTGTTAGTCTGCCAGCGTCTTGCTACGCCGGGAAATGTATTTCCTGCACAGCTCGCTTAATAGAAGGGGAAGTGGAGCAAGATCAGGTCTTTCTAAAACCAGAAGAAATCGCCGCAGGTTTTGTCCTGACCTGCAAAGCCTATCCCCGTTCTAATTGTGTCCTCTTGGCAAGGCAGGAAGAAGCCCTCCTCGAATTCGGCACCCAGGCGTAAAGGGAAAGCGTCGAACAATGGCTAGACAATAATCTTGATGGATCGTTAATCTTGATAGACCGTTTGATACAGCTTTGAATTGCTCTCGATCGATTGAAAGCAGGCGTCAACTGTCGCTATAAACTCCCTCAATCCGATGCACCTACTTTCGTGCCAAGTGTAGGTTTGAAAAGAATCTTCTTCTGCATTTGGAATAAAAGTGACAGTTTTAGCAATGTCGCGCGATAATGCGGCGCTATGCCTTTCCTACGAATGACCAGAGGCAGGGGCAGTTTGGTAAACTGCCTTTCGATGATTAAGTTTTGCTTTTTGCTAAGGATCGTGAATTAAATAAGGTCGGTCATTGCAAGATTGTTTAGCCCTCAC
This sequence comes from uncultured bacterium, assembly GCA_964644325.1. Classification (GTDB taxonomy): domain Bacteria; phylum Cyanobacteriota; class Cyanobacteriia; order Thermosynechococcales; family Thermosynechococcaceae; genus CAZXWR01. Next base: position 3,561 of record CAZXWR010000113.1, on the reverse strand, counting down.
CCCAGCCCTCTACCAAAGTGGGAGAGAGAGCAAGAATCCGGTTCCCCTTCTCCCAACTTGGGAGTAGACCGCAGGGCGTGCGAAGCAGGGGTTAGAGGATGAGGGCAAGAATCTCGACGTGAATAAATTCGCGTTCCTAAATAGTAAGTAGGATATCCTCTGTATTTAAGCTATCCCGAAGATCTTGATCTAGCAAAAAACGCTTTCAGGAGCTGAGTTTTAGCAAATTGGCACTGATCAATGCCAAGACTTTCAGGCGAAGCTATAACTATCTGTTTAAGTATGTACGCCGATCTATGCACATACAATGAATGCAGGCATACACTTACTCAAGGCATAAAAGTTTATATTTCTTCATTGTAAGACATGAAGAATAGCAGTTAGTATCAAGTCGGTTGTAGTTGTGCTCTTATTAACTCAGCAACCTTTGATCTTGCTTCTTCGAGACTGGAAACGTTGCAGAGTTTGAATTTTGTACTGATTAGTGATGTTGGCTTATGAAAAGCTGATGTTTAATTATCTAAATTTCTTCCTGTCATGGCCTGTAAGGTGCAAAGTTTTTGAAAATTGTGCTCTACCTACAGAATTTAGGATTTACTATGTTCTCTAAAATATTGTGATAACCACACAGAGAACCAAGCAAGTTGAGTTGATGCCACATATAGGATCGTAGGTCTATGAAATATCTTATTACTCTATCCAGTGTTGCCTTCATATCATTTACCACCGTTTCTCCATCAATTGCATGTAACCGTCCCTGGAACTCATATTGAGCTTAGTGTTCAACGAGTTTAATAGGGTTTCAGCTTCTACTTTGAGCGGTCTTTAGACCTGAAATGGCTGAAACAACCAATCTTCGTCAGATGCCAGGGACAGTTACAATTGCATTAACGCAAACCAATTATAGGAATTCTGTAAAGCTTATACCTAATCAGCCTCAAAGTATAAAAGTTGCGGGGTTTTTTAGAGAATTAAATAAGGGTTTTAATAGCATAAATAGAACACAGAGAATACTTGAACGAGAAGCTAGGCAGGAAAGGTGGAAGAAAGAACAGGAAAAATCAAGGCTTGAACGTGAGGAGCGTATGAGGGTTCGTTCTGAAGAAGCAATTAAGCGCAGAGAAGAGTTTGAGGCCGCCAGGAGAGCTGCTGTAGAAAAACGGAGATTAGAAGCAGAACGCCGCCGTCAGTACTTTGAGAGCTTATCCCCAGAGCAACAGCAAGCATATATTAAAAAACAACAAGAAATACGGCGAAAACAAACTGAATTTATCACCGATATATTTTTGAAAGGAATTAGCGAACCTTCTGGAGAAGCGATTTCTAGAGATGAAATATATGAACGACAACAAAGGGAGTCATGGGAGCATATGTGTATGACAGTCCCTAGTGCAGCAGGCTGCTAGCTAAATGCCTGACATAAGCAGGTGCCTGAGATTAGGCAATACAGCACTTGCTTTTGGCTTGAGCGGTCGCCGGGTCTTTCGAGGGAGTGTTCGGGAAACTGGGTCGGATCAGTCTGGAACCTTTAATCTTTGATACCTGTAAATGGGATTTGCACAAAATTTTGAACACTCTCCTTCGCGCAGGAGGCAGTCGCTCATATCCTCCCTCAATTAACCGTACAATCAAAGCCAGTTCAGCGATGGGATGACGTAGGATGACGGCTACTAAACTGAAGCCAGATTGGGCGGGTACAGATTTTTTGTCTCGACTGGTGAATGTGCTGATTCAAACCAGGCCACTCTATGGCCTGATGAAGCAGCAGGCCCGTCAGGTGCTGATTAAAACCGCTGAGAAAAACGGCATTCCCTGGCGGCAGACCGTTCAGGAATTTGAGGCAGCTAACCTGGGCGATCGCCTCACGGCCTTCAGCAACCCAGCGGTGGACTATCCCGACTACTACCAGGTGCCATTCCATGCCTACGACCAGGGCAACCTGTGCTGGCTGGCGGCCTTTGAAGCAGAACCCGCCACCTATGCCATGCCCCTACGCGTGTGGCCTGACGAGGGCTTGAGTGCTGAAGCGGCGCAAGCGAGACTGCGCGCTAGCTTTCATGAAGTCTTGGCCGTGCATGGCCCCACCCAGGTGCAAAACATCCTTGATATTGGCTGTTCCATCGGCATCTCAACCCTGAGCCTGCACCGCTACTACAGCCAGCAGCAGGCCCACCCGGTGCGGACGGTGGGCCTCGACTTATCTCCCTACATGCTAACGGTGGCCGAAGCACGGGATCGACAAGGCGAAATTAGCGAATGGGTGCATGGCAACGCCGAAGCGACCCCCTGGCCCGAGGCCACTTTTGACCTGGTGACTCTGCAATTTGTGATCCATGAACTGCCCCAGCATGCCAGCCGCACCATCTTTGCCGAAGCCTTCCGACTGTTGCGGGCGGGGGGCTGTTTGGCGATCGTGGACAATAATCCCCAGTCACCAGTGATCCAGAATTTACCCCCAGTGCTCTTCACGCTGATGAAGAGTACCGAGCCCTGGAGCGATGAATACTATACCTTGGAGGTAGAGGCCACCCTGCGATCCCTCGGATTCGCCGCACCGATCACCGTTGCTAGCGACCCGCGCCATCGCACCATTGTGGCCTGCAAACCTTAAGTATTCAGGAGAATGGAGTGAATCGGCCTTTGCCAGCTTGGTTAACGAATATCGGCTTCGTGGCGATCGCCGCCCTAGCGCTATTGCTATTTAACGTTTTGGTGATCATCAACCCTGGAGAAGCAGGCGTGCTCAGCATTTTGGGTAAAGCTCAGGATGGCGCTCTGCTTGAAGGCGTCCATCTGAAGCCCCCCTTTGTCTCGCGGGTGGACATGTACGACGTGACCGTGCAGAAATTTGAAGTGCCCGCCCAAAGTTCAACCAAAGACCTCCAAGAACTAACGGCCAGCTTTGCCATCAACTTCCGACTTGATCCGAATCAAGTGGTCGTGATTCGCCGCACCCAGGGGTCACTCCAAAATATTGTCTCGAAGATTATTGCTCCCCAAACCCAAGAGTCCTTCAAGACCGCCGCCGCTCGGCGCACCGTTGAACAGGCTATTACCCAGCGCGAACAGCTCAAGCAGGACTTTGACGAAGCCCTCAGCACCCGCCTGGAAAAATACGGCATTATTGTCCTGGATACCAGCGTTGTAGACCTCACCTTCTCGACAGAATTTTCCAAAGCCGTTGAAGAAAAGCAGATTGCCGAACAGCGGGCACAGCGGGCCGTTTATATCGCCCAGGAAGCTGAACAAGAAGCGGAAGCCAACGTCAACCGCGCGAAGGGCCAAGCCGAAGCACAGCGGCTCTTGCGAGAAACCCTCTCGCCGGAAGTGCTGCAAAAGCAGGCCATTGATAAATGGGATGGCCAGTTCCCGGTGGTCATGGGAGGCAGTCAAACCCTGCCCTTCATCAATATTGATCCCAGTCGCCTGAAGGAACGCGCGTCTTAAATCTCTAAGGATCGGGAAATTAATAACCTCCAAAATTTTTTGGCAGGTTCCCAAAATGCCCCCCTCATCCCCTAACCCCTGCTTCGCACGCCCTGCGGTCTACTCCCAACTTGG
>CAZXWR010000112.1:0-11543 GCA_964644325.1 uncultured bacterium | reverse complement strand
TGTGCAGCGGTATCTGCGTCTTTTTAGCCTCTGGTCTGAGCGTCTACGGGCTCCCTGGTCAGTTTAGCTACGGCGTGGCCGTTCCCCTAACCCTTGCCACGGGATGGCTCGTGTGGCGGCAGCTCATACAGCTGTTAACCCAGCTGCAGCAGGGCGGCTCAAAAGCGATTGATTTAGATGCCCTGGAATAGACTACGGCTTGAGCTTGACACCCACCCTCGGGTCTTGATGTGATTACAGAACTGCTGCGCATTCGAATTGCCCCGGAAGACCGAGAGCGCTATGTCCAGCAAGAGCACGACATTTGGACGGCCTACATTGCCAAACAACCCGGCTTTCTCCGGAAAGAGATTTGGCTCAATCCAGAGGATGATGGCGAGGTCATTCTAGTTATTCACTGGACAACCCTCGCCGAGCAGCAAGCGGTGCCCAAAGCTGAGCTGGAAGCGGTGGAGCAGCAGTTCAAACTCAGCTTTGGCACGGCCTATGAAGTGGTCGAGGTCAAACTTTATCAGGTTCGGAAAACTGTATCCGTGCGATAGGGCTGGAAAAGGATGCTGCGCCCGATGCATCATGATCATGAACTTTGAGCGACGGAAGCACCCCAAAAGTTTACGTTGAAATATGTCCCCTTGAGTCCACCTTTGCCACCATATCTGCGAAGCGATAAAGCCCGAGGATGTGTCCCCAAAGACACTCTCCCTACCCTCATTTTCAAGTTGGTCGAGCGTGCCCAGAAAAGCTGGCTGAAAATTCCTGCCATATGCCAAATTTGACTATATCTCCCGACTGGGTAGCAGCCAGAAATGATGGTGTAAGAAAGGAGGCTTTATTGCAAAACCAAAGGTAACCGTCCCTGGAACTCATATTGAGCTTAGTGTTCAACGAGTTTAATAGGGTTTCAGCTTCTACTTTGAGCGGTCTTTAGACCTGAAATGGCTGAAACAACCAATCTTCGTCAGATGCCAGGGACAGTTACAACCAAAGCTCATGTACAGATGCCCACAACGGCTCAGAATGACTGGTTTTCAAAAAGGGAGAAAAGCAGTGAATACACTACCTTGCCCAATCTCACTGTCAAGAGAAAGTTGTCCTTGGTGCCGTTGCACAATTGCCTGGGCAATGGCTAGGCCTAATCCCGTGCCCCCAGTCTGACGAGAGCGATCGCCATTCACCCGGTAAAATCGTTCAAAAACTCGGCTTTGTGCTTCAGGAGGGATGCCAATTCCCGTGTCTTTGACAGCAATGGTGGCAGCACGATCGTGAACGGCTAAACTCACCATCACTGAGCCGCCTGGAGGCGAGTACTGAATTGCGTTAGCCATCAGGTTTGACACTAGGCGATAGAGTTGCGATTCATGCCCCATGACGTGGATTTCGGTATCGGGTATCTGGCTGCTGAGATGAATATCGGTTGCAGCAGCAAACTCGGAAAATTCCTCCGTTAAGTCAGCAACGATATCATTCAAACAACAGGGCCGGAGAGGTTTTGCTGCGGTGTCTTGTTCAAGGTTGGTGAGCAAAAGGAGATCAGCCACGAGCTGGCTTAAGCGATGGCCCTGACGCTCCACAGTGTTCAATAGCGTGGGCATCTGTTCTGCTTGTTCTGGCGGCAGGCGGAGAATGGCTTCTACCGTGGCGAGGAGACTGGCAAGGGGCGATCGCAGTTCATGGGCAGCATTGGCGGTGAACTGTTGTTGCCGCTGGTAGGACTGGTAAATCGGCTGCATAGCCAGCCCAGACAGCCACCAACTTGAAACGGTTATCAATCCCAACGCCAAAGGAAATCCCCCGATTAAAATCCACCGCAGCCGCTGGAGTTCGGCATCAAAAGCGACTAGGGTGCGCCCCACCTGCAGGTAGCCCCAGGAGGGATGTTCGTGGAGACCCTCACCAGGAGCATGAGTGTGGGCAGTACTGTGAAGGATGGTGGTGAACTGATGATAACGGCTGCCCTCTTCGGTCTGGAGGGTTTGCCAGATGTCCTGCTTCAAGTTAGAGGGCGGCGGGTCTGGCTGGTTAGAGGAAAAGGCTAGCAGATTCCCCTGATTGTCGAATAGGCGGATGTAGTAGGTGGAGCGGTCGCTAATCCCCAGGGTATGACGTTGAATCAGCAACGGATTCGGTTCACAGGGCTGATCCACAATGCAAAGGTCAGGCAAGATCTGTCGCAGTACCTCCGTCGGATCTACTGAGGGAGGCAGCATCGGCTCCAGGCTATCGTGCAGAGTGCCTGCGATGGATTCAATTTCTCGCTCTAACGCAACCCAGTTTGACTGCACTAAAACATGGACGATTCCCATCCCTGAAAGGCTTAAAATGCCGCCCATCACCAGGGCATACCAGGTCGCTAACCGCAGGCGACTGCGACGAAAGAGCTGCTGACTATTCATGGTGCTGCCTGAAAGCGATATCCCTGACCAGGGACGGTCTCAATCGGACAATCGTAGCCGTAGCGAGCGAACTTACGGCGGATTAGCCGAATCTGGGCGGCAACGACATTGCTGACGGGTTCTTCGTCGATGTCCCACAGTTGGGAGCGGAGTTTGCTACCGGGGATGACGCGATCGCAGTTTTCCATTAGATAAGCCAGCACTTGAAACTCTTTCAAGGTCAGGGGAATTTCCTGGGTCGGCTGATCCGGCAGGGTGACCAGCAACCGAGTGTTGGCATCATCCAGGGTAAACACACCTACGGTTAACTGTTGGGGTTTGAGCTGGGGCGATCGCCGCTGTAAGGCCCGCAGCCGCGCTAGCAGTTCCTCCATGACGAAGGGTTTCACCAAATAATCGTCAGCCCCGGCATCCAGTCCGGCGATGCGGTTTTCCGGTTGTCCCAACGCGGTCAGCATGAGGATGGGGAGGGAATTTTGATTCGCCCTGAGGCGCCGGCATAGATCCAGACCGGAGAGTTCCGGCAGCAGCCAGTCAAAAATGGCAACCGTGTAATTGGCCCACTGGGTTTCCAGGCAATACCAGGCTTGCGCTCCATCGGTGACCCAGTCCACTACATATTTCTCGCTGATGAGGACTTGCTTAATCGCCAGTGCCAAATCTTCTTCATCTTCTACCAGCAGCACTCGCATTGTGTCAGACCTTCGCTACGAAGCTGATTCTACCGAAGGTGTTGAGATTTCATCTGGTTTTCATCGGTTACGGCATCAAGAATCGCCAAATGTCTACTTCAGCAGTTCAGTGAATGTTTCTTTAGTGAGATCAGAATCTCGCAGGATTTTTAACAGCAACCCTTTGCCAATAATTTTGCCAGCATGAACGGGAATTGTCACAACTCTGCCGTCCTCGTGCCTCATTCGCACATGACTGCCTTTCTGACGAACAATGGCAAAGTCTATTTTTTCCAGAGCAGTGATGAGTTCTCGGGCCGTAACGGTCGGGAGCTTTGGCATTAGACAACCAGCCTTTGGACGCCGATAAACTCTGTTGTAATTTCGGCTGCTTCCAGTTCTTCCAGGCAAATCTCGACGACTTCCCGAATGTTCACCATCAATTCGTCGATAGTTTCGCCCTGGCTGTAGCAAGCTTTGAGTTGAGGAACTTCCCCAACGTACAAGCCATCTTCATCCCGCTCGATCACGACATAAAACTCTTTGGCTGGCATAGTCTTGATCTCTGTGATACTACATCTTCCGCCCGTTTCTCTTATCAATGCTAACTCCCCAGACGGTGAACAGTTCGCTGGAGCAACCCTGAAAAGGCATGCCCCAAGCTGACTTTGCTGGAGCTGTCGCCATTTCATCTGGTTTTCATCGGCCCTGTGGCAATCTATTACGGAACGTTGCTCCACGCCGTCAAAAAATGTGAGGAAGTATCCATGAAACGCTTGCCGATATTGAGTTCGGTTCTGACACTATGCCTTACTCTGAGTATGCCTGCGGCCCTGGCCCACGTCGGTCATGGGGATGAGTTTCAGGCTGAAGGCGGTATCAATCGCGTTGAGGTCAATGCCGAAAATGACCCCTTACTCGGCATTCAGGTCAGTCCTATTGAGGCAGTAGCCGATGACAGCGGCGCGGTCATGATTCCCGTGTCCGCGTTGATTGAAGACAACGGTCGGCAGATGGTGTTTGTGCTGTACGAAAATTTCTATGAGCCTGTGCCCATCACCACAGGGGCGACCGCAGGCGAAATGATTGAAATCGTGGAAGGCTTGTCGGTGGGTGAGCAGCTCGTGACCCAGGGCAGTTTATCTCTCTATGCCGAGTCTCGCAAAACTCAAACCGCTGAAGCAGCATCGGCGGAAACATCAGCACTGGTGAACGATGAAGCCCATACCCAGGCCGATACCGAAGGCGTGCCCCATGGTCATGATGCAGATGGCAACATGGTCGCAGCAAATCCCACTGAAGCGGCTGCTGGCCCGGTAGCCGCTGAAGCCTCGGGTGGTATTCCTAAGGCGCTATTGGCTGTGATTGGTAGCGGCGTTGGGCTAGCCATCGGGGCGATCGCATTGACTAGGGGTGGTCGTAAAAAGCAGAGCGCGTTCTCAGAAGACACCTATGCCAGCAAGAAGAAGGACTTCTAGATCCATGCTGAATGCGCTTCTGAACCAAGTTCTCAAAAATTCTATTGCTCAGCGGTGGTTCATTGTGGCAGGGGCGATCGCCGTCACAATCTGGGGCGTGTTCAGCATCACCCAGATGCCACTGGACGTATTTCCTTCCTTTGCTCCACCCCAAGTGGATATTCAGGTGGAAGCCGTAGGACTGGCCCCTGAAGAGGTGGAAACTCAGATCACTGTGCCCATTGAAAGTGCCGTGAATGGCCTGCCCGGAGTCACCACAGTGCGATCATCCTCCAAAATCGGGCTGTCGATGGTCAGCGTCGTGTTCGATCAGGATGCTGACATCTACCAGGCGCGCCAGGCCGTGACTGAACGTCTGCAACAGGTCACCAGTCAACTGCCAGAAAATGCTCACCCGCCAGAAATCTCGCCGCTGGTGTCGCCGCTGGGCACGATTTTGCAGTACGCCTTCACTGTCGATGCACAGGGGCAAACCGACTTGATGGATCTGCGCCGCCTAGTGGATGTCACCCTGAAGAACCAGATTCTCTCAGTACCCGGTGTTTCCCAGGTGACGATTTATGGCGGCGACGAGCGACAGGAACAAATCCTAATTGATCCTGCCAAGCTGCGGAATCTCAACGTGTCCATCAATGAAGTTACCTCCGCTGCCACAGGGGCTAACTCCAGTGCCCCTGGTGGTTTCCTAATTAGCGGCGGTCAAGAACTGCTGGTGCGCGGCATGGGTCAGATTCAGTCCATTGAGGATCTGCAGCAGTCGGTGGTGAAGATGCAGGATGGTCAGCCGATTTTGCTGCGAGATGTAGCAGCGGTGCAGACGGGAGCTGCGCTGAAGCGGGGCGACGCCAGCCTGAATGGGCAGCCAGCCGTGGTGCTGATGATTAACAAGCAGCCTGAAGTGGATACGCCTATGGTTACCCAAAGGGTAGAAGCTATCATGGCTGATTTTCAGCCCACTCTGCCCACCGATGTGCAGGCCACCCGCACCTTTCGGCAGGCGAATTTCATTGATGCCGCTATTCGAAACGTCAGCGGTTCATTAATTCAAGGCATCATCATTGTATCGGTGATCATGCTGCTGTTTTTGATGAACTGGCGCTCGGCGATGATTACCCTTAGCGCTATTCCCCTTTCACTGCTAATTGGCTTGATGTTTATGAAAGCCTTTGGCTTGGGCATCAATACCATGACTTTAGGAGGCTTGGTCGTCGCCATTGGTTCGGTGGTAGATGACTCCATTGTGGATATGGAGAACTGCTATCGCGGCCTACGCACCAACCAGGCGCAGGGTAATCCCAAACATCCCTTCCAGGTGGTATTTGACACCTCGGTGCAGGTGCGGCTGGCGGTGATTTTTTCTACGGTGATTATCGTTGTGGTGTTTGCCCCGATCTTCAGCCTGACTGGGGTGGAAGGGCGTATCTTTGCACCCATGGGGTTTGCCTATCTATTCTCGATCATGGCCTCAACTCTGGTGGCGATGACCCTGTCGCCCGCCCTCTGTGCGATTCTACTGGCCAATCAAAATTTGCCCCAGGAAGGCACCTTCGTGTCGCGGCTGGCGGAACGGCTCTATCGTCCGCTGTTAGGGCTTTCCATGCGGGCACCGCAGCTCATTCTCACGCTGGTACTCGCAGCGCTGGTGGCATCGGCAGCAATCGTACCCTCCTTGGGACGAGTCTTTTTGCCAGAGTTTCAGGAGAAATCCCTGGTGAATTCAATGGTGCTGTTTCCCGGCATTTCGCTTGACATCACAATGGGAGCGGGCAAAGCCCTCGCCAACTCCCTGAAGGATAATCCTCTCTATGAGTCGGTGCAGGTGCGAGCCGGACGCGCCCCTGGAGATGCGGACGGCGCTGGCGTGAACATGGCCCACGTCGATATCGAACTCAGCAACGAAGCTCTCAAAGACCGGGAGGCCAGCGTTAAGCAACTGCGGGAAGCGTTCCTGGAGTTGCCTGGAGTCGCGCCCAATATCGGCGGGTTTATTTCCCACCGCATGGATGAGGTGTTATCGGGCGTGCGGAGTGCGATCGCCATCAAAATTTTCGGCCCCGACCTAGCAGAGCTACTTAGTATCGGAGAACAGGTTCGCGACGCCATCGAGCCCATCGAGGGAGTGGTGGATTTACAGCTTGAGCCCCAACTGCCCATCCGCCAAGTACAGATCCAGTACGATCGGGAAGCCGCAGCTGGGTACGGTCTGACGATGGCCCAGATCTCCAACGTGGTGGAAACAGCCCTGAACGGGCGGGTCGTCTCCCAGGTGCCGGAAGATCAGCAATTGATTGACATCACCGTGGCGTTGCCGGAATCTGCCCGCAACAACCTGGATGCTATCAGCGCCATTCCTGTTTCAACGCCGACGGGGGAACGGATTGCGCTGGGGACAGTGGCCAATGTGGGCTATGGCATGGGAGCCAACGTAGTCAATCGGGAAGATGTATCCCGGCTGATTGTGGTGTCGGCGAACGTGGCCGAGCGGGATCTGAGCAGCGTCGTGGGCGACATTCAGGCCCAAATTCAAGAAACCGTACAACTTCCCAACGGCTACTTCATTCAGTACGGCGGCCAGTTTGAGGCGGAACAAAACGCCACAAACAGTCTACTGGTCTACAGCATTCTGGCGGCGATCGCCATTGCCGTGCTGATGTTCTTCTCGGTAAAGTCCCTGCCTGCCACCGTGGCAATCATGATCAACCTGCCCCTAGCCCTGGTGGGCGGCATTATTTCCATCCTGCTAACGGGCGGCGTGATGTCGGTGGCGTCTCTCATTGGCTTCATCACGCTGTTCGGGGTCGCCGTTCGTAACGGATTACTGCTGGTGGATAACTACAACACCAAGTTTGCTGAGGGTCTACCTCTGAAAAAAGCGGTGTTCCACGGCTCTATGGAACGGGTGAACGCTATTTTGATGACAGCTCTGACCTCGGCATTGGGGATGCTGCCACTGGCGATCGCCAGCGGCGCGGGCAACGAAATCCTGCAACCTTTGGCGATCGTCGTGCTGGGGGGATTGTTTACCTCCACCGCGTTGACCCTACTGGTGATTCCGGCCCTCTATTCTCGATTTGGTCGCTGGTTTATGCCCAAACCTACCCAGACTGAACCAAAGGCAGCGCTGGTCAATTCCGTGAAATAGGGCTGGCAAAGTATGCTGCGCCCGATGCATCATCATGATGAACATTGAGCGACAGAAATATCCTAGAAGTGATACTTTTTCGATCTTCTAGAGCTTATAGAGAGGAGCGAGCATGTACCACACAAGCCGCTGGCAAAGCCGGAAAACTTTGTAGCGACCCCCCGCTCAGCATAGGCTAAGTTAAATCGTGTAGAACAACAGGAAAATTAGCTTTAGCCTGGGTTAACAGACTGACGAGTTTTACAAAACTCTAGCAAAATGCCAGGAGCCAGAATTGAACTGGCGACACGAGGATTTTCAGTCCTCTGCTCTACCAACTGAGCTATCCCGGCGGGTGTCGTTTTTAAGCTTTCATATATTAGCGAACTCAGAAGCGCATTGCAAGCATTTTCACCGCCTAGCTTGAGACACCTGCCTCCTTGAAACTGGACACCAGCTTGAGTAACGTTACCTCCCAGACCAAACGCGGCTGAACATATTGAGCCAGGTAGCGCTTAGCCTGCTCAAGATGTTCAATCACCCTTGCATTTTTGTACTGGAGCCAGTAGCGCTGTTGCAGATACTCCAGCAACCAGAGCTGGCGCTCCCCATCCAGATCCTTTTCAACCTGACGAGCCAGCTGTAGCACCTGATGCGGACGTTGACCCGTAAGGTCAAAAGCCGACAGGAGCTCAGTCGAAAGGGCCTGGATCTGTTCCCAGTAGATTAGCGCCTGTCCTGGACTCCCCTGAGCCATCCCAAGCAGGTAGGGGTTTTCAAGAATCTGCTCCTGCCCTTGCCGATGCAGCACCTGCTGGAGATCCACCTGACTGAGGCGATAAAATGGAATTCTCTGACAGCGTGAAACAAGGGTCGGTAACAGCGCATCAATGGCGGGAGCCATTAAGATGATCGTGCCCTGTCCAGGTTCCTCCAGGGTTTTAAGCAGCCCATTGGCCGCAGCTTCGCCCATAGTTTCTGCCCCTTCAATCACCACTAAAAACCGTGGCGCTTCCAGAGGGCTCTGACTCAGAAAACGACTTAAGGCTCGAATTTGCTCAAGGCGCACCTGGGGGCGCGTTTTAGGCAACGCTACATCTTGAGCCAGCAAGGTCGCACCCGTCACGCGCTTGCCCTGGTAAAGGTAAGTCGGCTCTATCCAAAGCAAGTCAGGATGGTTTTCCAGGAGGACGCGACCCGTTAACGGCTGCGTTGATTGCCCCGTTGGCTGTGCTGCAAGCATGGCCCTCAAAAAGGCCCGCGCAGCCAGCCGCCGCCCAACCCCGGCAGGGCCGACAAACAAATAGGCCGGGGCGATCCGATTTTTGGCGATCGCCTGGGTAAGGAGCTCAACCGCCTGGGGCTGGCCCACTAGGTCAGCGAAGGCTGCGGATACCATTGCGTTAAATGCTGCTGAACAATGTCCTGGATCTGTTGCTGCACCGCCTCAACTGGGCCACTGGCATCTACCCGGACAAACTGCTGCGGATTCTGCCGCTGTTGGTCGGCAAACCCCTGCCGCACCCGCTGGTGAAATGCGACATCAGCCGCTTCCATCCGGTCAGCCCCCTGCATGGCATTGAGCCTCTGGGTATGACGGCGGGCCCGTTGCAGTCCGACCTCCACTGCCACATCCAGCCAAAGGGTGAGATCACTGGTCAATCCTTGGGTGGCAATGGCATTCAGCTGCTCGATCAGGGCCAGGTCTAAGCCCCGGCCATAGCCCTGATAGGCAACCGTCGAAGCCGTGAAGCGATCGCACAGAATAATTCTGCCCTGCTTCAGGGCAGGCTCAAGCACCGCCGCCACGTGCTGCCCTCGATCCGCCGCATAGAGTAATAGCTCAGCCCGATCCTGAATTGGATCGTCTGGAACTAGGGCAGAATCGAGCAGCAACTGCCGTAATCGCAGACCCAGCGGCGACCCCCCAGGCTCACGGGTCAGCAACAGGGGCGAACTAGTGCTGCAACGCTGCAAGACCGGGAACCAGTGACTGCCTAGCAGCCAATCATGCAGCGCCTTGATCTGAGTGGTCTTCCCCACTCCTTCCCCCCCCTCAAAAACAATCAATCGCCCACGCAGCTTGGACATCCACGCTTTATCCTAGAGACGCTTTAGCTTTATTGGTTATCATAGGTAGAATTCTTGACGTTTTTGCCCGTCTTTTAATCTGTATGGCCCGATACACTCGCGAAATGACCGTTGCCGTTCCCCTGAGCGACCTGTATCAACAAGTGACTGACATTCTCAAATCCTGTAGCCTTGAAATTTTATACTTTAAAGAAGACTACTTAATGGCAAGGGAAGCCCCTGGGAATGTTCCCTACGCCCAACTCGTCACCGTTGAAGTGCTCATTGACAGCACACGCTCCACGAAAGAAGAAAGCAACTTTAATGTCGTTGTCAAGAATGAAGAGTTGCCGCTACAGGTCAATAATCATTGCTTTCAGCTGTACCAGCAGGTAAACGAAGCCTTGAGCGCTAATGAGGGCTGGCGCCTGATCAACAGCTCCACCGCTGACCCAGTGGGCTGACCCCCGCCCCCGCCCTAGTCAAAGTAAAAGAGCGTAACCAGCTTGCGTAAATCCTCCGCTTCCTGACAGGTTTGCAGGAGAGTTTTGCTGTCATGGTAGGCAAAGCAGACCAGCTGTTGACAGCGCGCAATAATTTCTTGATTGCACAGCGCGCTCGACTCCGCAAGCGACATGTGATCGTTTTCCGGCTTCTCCACCAGGTGCATCACCAGATCCAGCTGTTTGCGAGACTCCGACGGCTGGCGCTTGAGGCTTTGGGGTAAGACAACCGTGAGCAACGTCGGGTCAGCCCGCATCGCACCGCGAATCGCTGCTGCATTCGTACCGGTCGCACCAGAGGTGAGCAGCTGATTCCCCGACAGCACCAGCGCATAGCTCAACATTTCAATCATATTCTGATGAATGATGGGCACATGGCGGCTCCCCAACAGCGCGATGCGCTTGTTTCCCGTTTGTTGAATCGTGGCAAGTTCCTGTAAAAACTCATCCACGCTTGGATCTTCAACCTGGGGTAAATCAATAGACTGGCTCAACGGGACATTACGCTGAAACAACGCCGTCATTGTAGCAAAGCCGGGAGCGGTTTAGAGGGTTTCAGCAGCCTCCTAGCAATGGATCTACACCTAAAAATTCAGCAATCCAGCCCATGGCGGTTGCTATATGTTGGGGCTGACTGGCATCGAGCCATCGAATTGCAGCACTCGACCGAAACCAGGTGCGCTGGCGCTTGGCAAACTGTCTGGTGCGACGGGCAATGGCCTCAATCGCCACCTCCAGGTCAGCGGCTGTTTGCTGAGTTTGCAGGTAATGATGCAGCTCAGCATAGCCCAGGGTGTTCAAAAGCGGTAAATCTGGGCCATAGGTCTGAATTAGTTGCTGCACTTCCTCGAGCCAGCCCTGGGCCAGCATGGCCTCAGTGCGCCTGACAATCCGCGACCGGGCAATTTTGGGGTCAGGAATGTCTAGGCCAATGTGCAACATGGGATAGGTGGGCGGGGTCTTGCCCTGCTGTGCTGAGAGCGGCAAGCCAGTCACGTAAAAAACCTCCAGCGATCGCAGGGTGCGTGTGGCATCATGGGCATGAATTTTGACGCCTCCCGCAGGATCCACCTGCTGGAGCCACTGGTAGCGCTCTGCTTGAGTAACCTGTTCCAGTTGCGATCGCAACTGGGGGTGGGGCGGCACTCGCGGAATGGTCAGCCCCTCCACCACCGACTGGATATAAAGCCCGGTGCCACCCACGAGTAAGGGCGTCTGTCCCTGGGCCTGTAGCGCCGCAATGCGCCGCTGAGCCATCTGCTGATAGTCTGCCACCGTAAAAACCAGCGTGGGTGGACAGATATCAA
>CAZXWR010000111.1:0-11572 GCA_964644325.1 uncultured bacterium | reverse complement strand
ACGAAGAGGCTGATCTATCCCTTCATTCCACATCCTGAACATACAAGTCAATCAGCCCCCAGCCCCTTTCTCAGTAGGTAAAGGAAATCAGTTTACCTTCTGCCAAACTTAGAGAGGGCTAAATCCGAATGGCCACCTTCCCCTGTACCTGCCGCCGTTCAAGGTGGCGGATCGCCTCTGGAACTTCCCCGAGGCTGTAGCAGCGATCGATGAAGGGCGCAATTTTGCCAGATTCCCAAAGTTCTTTCAAAACCAGCAGGTCACTTTGATTGGGTTTGGTGACCAGGCAAGTCACTGTCCGGCGAATGACCCTGGAGATTAAGGCACCCAAGAACAGAACCTGGAATAACCGGGCCGTGGAACCTCCCACCAGAACATAGGTGCCCTGGGGCTTCAAGATCGGCAGATAGTCAAACAGAGAACGGTATGCAGCTGCGTCCAGGATCAGGTCATACTGTTGCCCCGTTTGGGTAACATCCACTTCGGTGTAATCAATAATGTGGTCGGCACCGAGCTGGCGCACCATGTCTATCTTGGGGGTACTGCACAAGCCCGTGACCTCAGCCCCCCATGCTTTCGCAATCTGCACGGCAAAAGACCCCACCCCGCCAGACGCACCGAGAATTAACACCTTTTGTCCGGCCTGAAGGTTGCCGGAGTCTCGCAGCCCCTGCAATGCGGCGATCGCGGCAGCTGGAACGCTGGCGGCTTCCTCGAAGCTGGCAGTTGCAGGTTTCAATGCCAAAGCAGACTCTGGCACACTGACGTACTCGGCAAAGGCCCCAAACCCACAGTCAGAAATATCGCCAAAGACCGCATCACCGGGCTGAAATTGGGTGACCCTTGGCCCAACCGCTGCGACCCGGCCAGCCACATCCGCACCGAGCACCTGGATTTTGGGTTTCCATAGCCCCCCAAAGATCAAGCGGATCAAAAAGGGTGTCCCGCGCATGAGATGCCAATCCCCCGCATTCACAGATGCAGCCTGAACTTGCACCAGTACGCCATCCTCTGATACGGCGGGCTGCTCAATCTCCGTCAGCTTCAAGACATCAGCGGAACCATACTCGGTCTGGGCGATCGCTTTCATAGGTTGAACTCCTTGAGGAGAGTAGGGGGACTCGGTGTATGGCTGGCCTTTACCAATCAGCCTGAGGCTAGCCAGACGCAGATTCAGCCATTGCTCTACGTACTTACACTGTAAGTTTAGCTTACGGCGTAAGTTTGTCAAGTATGATGTCCCTGTGCCCCTCACGGCGGGTTGGGTTCATTGGTGACGAGAGGTCGGCAGGACGAAATGGCAAAAACGGGAAATCCAGATCCAGAGTCTGCAACTCCAGTCCCCTTGAGTCGAGACCGGATACTGCGGGCTGGACTGCGGCTGGCTGACGCGGGGGGAATTGAGGCGCTCTCCATGCGGAAGCTCGCTCAGGAGCTGGGTGTCAAGGCGATGTCCCTGTACAATCACGTCAGCAATAAGGACGACATCTTGGATGGCATCGTCGATCTGGTGGTGGGGGAGATTGAGGTGCCGGATTTCCGGGAGGACTGGCAGAGCGCGATGCGGCGGCGGGCCATTTCGGCCCGTGGGGTGTTGCTGCGTCACCCCTGGGCCACAATGGCGATCGTGTCACGGGTAAATGTTGGGGTGGCGATGTTGCACTATGTGGATGCAACCCTCGGCTGTTTGGTCAAGGCGGGGTTTTCCCTAGAGATGGCAGATCACGTCTGGAATGTTATCGATAGTCATATCTATGGATTCACACTCCAGGAGCTGAATTTTCCCTTTGAGGCCGCGGAGTATGCAACGGCTGCGGAACACTACATCTCGCAGTTATCTGCGAGTCAGTATCCCTACCTCCATGGGCTGACGCAGCAGGTTATGGCAGGTCAATACGATGGCATTCACGACTTTGAATTCGGGCTGGAATTAATCCTCCAGGGCCTCGAACGATGGCGCGAACCTGTCTAACTCGTCCATCGGTACCCAGCCGCTATGCGCCCAACACAAAGTTAACCAGTTTTCCCGGCACCACAATCACCTTTTTGATGGACTGATCCTTGAGATAGCGATCGCCAATTTCAGAGGTGCGGGCCAGTTCTGCCAGTTCATCACGGCTGGCGGTGGCCGGGGCCTGAATAGTGCCGCGGGTTTTACCCATCACCTGAATCACCAGAGTAATTTCATCGGCAACAAGGGCCTCTGGGTCTACAGCAGGCCAGGACTCAAGATGCACCGATTGGGAATGACCCAGCCCTGTCCACAGCTCATCGGCCAAGTGGGGCGCAAAGGGCGCCAGCAGCTTCACCAAGGTTTCAACCCCTTCTTGATAGGTGGCAGACCCTTTCTCTTTGCAGTCATTGAGCGCATTGCTCAGCTTCATCAGTTCCGAAACAGCGGTGTTGAACTGATAGTCATCGGTGAGGTCTTCGCTAACTTCTTGGATCGCGGTGTGAATCGCCCGCCGCAGGTCTTTTTCGGCCTTAGTGAGCGCCCCATTTTTAGCCCCTGGCACAGCGTCCTGAGCAGATGAGAGGGTCATGAATTCATGCACCAGTCGCCAGACCCGGTTCAGGAAACGAAACTGGCCCTCAACATCGGCATCATCCCATTCGAGATCTTTTTCGGGTGGTGCTTTGAACAAAATAAACATCCGGGCCGTGTCCGCCCCGTACTTGCCAATGACATCACTGGGCGCGACGCCATTGTGCTTCGACTTTGACATCTTTTCATAGACCACCTCTAGAGCCTCACCCGTCTCTGGATCGATGGGGTTCGCTCGGTCTTGCACAAGCTGGGGCAAAACGTAGCGGCCTGTTTTCGGGTTCTTGAAGGTTTTACCCTGCACCATGCCCTGGGTCAGCAGCCTCTTGAAGGGTTCATCGCAGTTGAGCAAGCCGCGATCGCGCATCACCTTGGTGAAAAACCGGGAGTACAGCAGGTGCAAAATGGCATGTTCAATGCCCCCCACGTACTGATCGACAGGCAGCCAGTCGTTGGCGATCGCCGGGTCAAACACGGCCTGGTCGTTCTGGGCATCGGGGTAGCGCATGAAATACCAGGATGAACACATGAAGGTGTCCATCGTATCGGTTTCTCGGTGGGCGGGGGTGCCGCAGGTGGGGCAAGGTACATTGACCCAGTCGTCGAGTTTAGCCAAGGGCGAGGGGCCGTGGCCCGAAAGTTCAACCTGCTCCGGCAGCTGCACGGGCAATTGTTCGGCTGGGACGGGCACCACGCCGCAGTTCGGACAGTGAACCACCGGAATCGGGCAGCCCCAGTAGCGCTGTCGTGAAATCAGCCAGTCCCGCAGCCGATAATTCGCGGTTCCTTTTCCCTTACCCTGGGCCTCCAGCCACGCAATGGCCGCCGCCACACTTTGACCTGTGCCTTTGCCCGCTGCCACGCCATTGAGGGGGCCAGAATGCACCATCACGCCTTCACCGGGGTAAGCCTCGGTCATCGTGGCGCTATCGAGGGTTTCCCCTTCTGGCTGTACCACCACCTGAATCGGCAGGTCAAAGGTTTTGGCAAACTCAAAATCGCGCTGATCGTGGGCGGGAACGGCCATGATCGCCCCGGTGCCGTAATCCATCAGCACGTAGTCCGCAATCCAGATGGGAATTTTCTGGTCGTTCAACGGGTTGATGGCGTAGCTCCCCGTCCAGACCCCGGTTTTTTCCCGGCCTTCAGCCGTCCGGTCAATGTCGCTTTTGGTGGCAGCGATCGCCTGGTAAGCCTGAATTGCTGCGGCCTGAGTTGAAGTGGTTAGCTTTTCCACCAGGGGATGTTCGGGGGAAATCACCATGAAGGTGGCACCCCACAGGGTATCAGGGCGGGTCGTAAACACCGTGAGCGCATCCCCGGTTTCGGCGGTAAAGGTAACGTGGGCCCCCGTTGACTTGCCGATCCAGTTGGCCTGCATCAGGCGCACCCGTTCCGGCCAGCCTGCGAGCTGGTCTAAATCTTGCAGGAGCTGTTCCGCATAGTCGGTAATTTTGAAGAACCACTGCCGCAGCAGCTTGCGCTCTACCTTGGCCCCCGATCGCCAAGAGCGACCTTCGCCATCCACCTGTTCGTTAGCCAGCACCGTTTGATCAATCGGATCCCAGTTCACCAGAGCTTCTTTCTGGTAGGCGAGGCCCATCTCTAAAAACTGGAGAAAAATCCACTGGGTCCAGCGGTAGTAGTCAGGGGCGCAGGTGGTGACCTCTTTGTGCCAATCAAAAGAAAATCCCAGGGTATTGAGCTGTTCCCGCATTTGGGCAATGTTGCTGTTCGTCCACTTGGCCGGGGGAATCCCCCGCTCTATGGCAGCATTTTCAGCGGGGAGGCCAAAGGCATCCCACCCCATGGGGTTCAACACGCGGTAGCCCTGCATCCGCTTGAGACGGGCAATCACGTCTGCGATGGTATAAACCCGGACATGGCCCATGTGCAGATTCCCGGAGGGGTAGGGGAACATAGACAGGGCGTAGAACTTCGGCTTGCTGCGGTTCGTGGAGGTTTGATGGAGCTGCTGCTCGGCCCAAGACTGCTGCCATTTAGCTTCAATTTGGGCGGGACTGTATTGGGACTCCACAGGGCTCTCCTCAGTGCAGGGTGCGATCGCGATAGTCTCTATTCTAGGGAATTCAGGAAGCTTCTCAACAAGGCATAATCCAAAGTGCGGTTGATACCGATTTAACTGAATCAGCAGCGCTGACCATGTCAAGATGCGGGTTGAAAATGTTTGAGGGTTTGGTGTAACGGACAACTCCCAATCCAGGTAAACATGCCAATCCAGGCAGGCAGTATCCCTGCAGGATCCATGCAGGATCGATGCAGGCCAGTGCTGGGATGGATGCCAGGGCAATGACCGGAAACGCTGGTCGGAGGGAAGTGGGCGATCGCCATTGCCCCAAGAAATTTAGCCTCCTGAACCACCCCGAGCCCCTGAGCCCCCGAGCCCCCACGATTTAGTTTTAGGCGGCTGACACCCTTCAGCTATCCCCATGCGATCCCATTCAACCCCTAGGAAAATCCATGACAAATCCAGCCTCTAAAATTATTTACACCCTGACGGATGAAGCCCCGGCGTTGGCGACCTACTCTTTCTTGCCGATCATTAAAGTGTTCACTGATGCCGCAGATATTGCCGTCGAAACCAGCGACATTTCCCTAGCCGGTCGCATCCTGGCTAATTTTCCAGAATACTTAACCGAACAACAGCGGCAGCCCGACGCCCTAGCCCAGCTGGGGGAACTTGCCCAAACTCCCGAAGCCAACATTATCAAGCTGCCTAACATTAGCGCTTCAGTCCCACAGCTCGTTGCAGCAATTCAAGAACTTCAGGCTCAAGGGTACGACATCCCAGACTACCCTGCCGACCCCAAGGATGAGACAGAAGCTGCCATTAGGGCAAAATACGCCAAGGTTTTAGGCAGTGCTGTCAACCCAGTTTTGCGCGAAGGTAATTCCGACCGCCGCGTAGCGGATGCCGTAAAGCAGTATGCCCAGAAACACCCCCATAAAGTGGGTGCCTGGACTCCAGACTCAAAATCCCATGTTGTCCACATGGAAGCCGATGATTTTTATGGCACAGAGCAATCCGTTGTGATTCAGCAGGCGGGGAACGTCAAAATTGAGCTGGTGGCTGAGGATGGTTCAGTGACGGTGCTCAAAACCCAAACGCCAGTTTTAGCAGGAGAGGTGATTGATGGGGCGGTGATGCGCGTGAAAGCGCTGCGGGCTTTTTACGAGCAGGAAATTAACGCGGCCAAAGCTGAAGACATTCTGCTGTCGCTCCATGTCAAGGCGACGATGATGAAAGTCTCGGATCCGATCCTGTTTGGGCATGCGGTTACGGTCTACTTCCAGGATGTTTTCCGCAAGTATGCCGCCACCTTTGCTGAGCTGGGTATCAACCCCAATAACGGTCTAGGGGATGTCTATGCCAAAATCCAGGCACTCCCAGAAGATCAGCGCAGGGCTATTGAAGCCGACCTCCAGGCCACCGATGCATCGCGGCCCCGGCTGGCGATGGTGAACTCCGACAAGGGCATCACCAACCTCCATGTGCCCAGTGACGTGATCATTGACGCCTCTATGGCCGCAGCCATTCGGAACTCCGGCAAAATGTGGGGGCCAGACGGGAACCTGCAAGATACCAAGGCCATGATTCCCGATCGCTGCTATGCCACCATGTACCAGGAAATCATCAGGTTTTGCCAAGAGCGGGGCGCGTTTGATGTCACCACCATGGGGAACGTCTCTAATGTGGGCTTAATGGCCCAAAAAGCCGAAGAATATGGCTCCCATGACAAAACCTTTGAAATCCCTGCCAAGGGTCAGGTGCGCGTGGTGGATGCGGCGGGTGAAACCTTGATGGCACATCAGGTCGAACCAGGGGATATTTGGCGCATGTGCCAAACCAAAGATCTGCCGATTCAAGACTGGGTCAAGCTAGCGGTCAATCGCGCGAGAGCGACCGGATCCCCCGCCGTCTTCTGGCTGGACGACCATCGGGCCCACGATGCCAATCTGATCGCCAAGGTCAATCAATACCTGACCCACCACGACACCACTGGCCTAGACCTTAAAATCATGCCTCCCCCAGCGGCGATGCGCTTTACCTGTGAGGAAATCAAGGCGGGGCGGAATGTGATCTCGGTGACAGGCAATGTCTTGCGGGACTACCTCACCGATTTATTCCCGATCCTGGAACTGGGAACCAGTGCCAAGATGTTATCCATTGTGCCGTTACTGGCCGGGGGCGGCTTGTTTGAGACTGGGGCGGGAGGATCTGCCCCGAAGCATGTGCAGCAGTTCCTGACCGAGGGACATCTGCGCTGGGATTCCCTGGGTGAGTTCTTAGCCTTAGCGGTCGCTTTAGAAGATCTAGGCCGTAAAACCCAAAATGAGAATGCCCTCTTGATGGCTGCATGTCTGAATCAAGCGAACAGTCAGTACTTGGAAAATGCGAAAGCTCCGGCCTATCGGGTCAATGAACTCGATAATCGCGGCAGTCATTTTTACTTAGCCCTCTACTGGGCGCAAGCCTTGGCGGCACAAGACAAAAACCCTGATCTCAAAGCAAAATTCACGGGCCTTGCCCAGCGGCTCCAGGAGCATGAAGCCACCATTGTCCATGAGCTAAACACGAGCCAAGGCAGTCCGGTGGATATTGGCGGCTACTATCATGTGGATGTTGCAAAAACGAGTCGGGCGATGCGCCCTAGTCAGACCTTCAATGAGGCGCTGGCTTCAGTCAGCGGCTAAAGCAAAACCCGTGCAGGCTAAAAGTATCCAGTTTTCAACTGAAATTTCCAGGGGGGTTCAGAACTGTGGTTTAGGACTGTGGCGGTCGGCTCCTCTGAACTGGTTACCGCTGAACTGGTGACTGGCGATGGTGGTTTGCCTTTAGTCTGGGAGAGTCTCTGCTCATCCGGTTCGATTATGAAATGGACTCGGCGCACGGTATTCAGTCGCGTGCTTTGTGGCGCGTTACTGTTGGGAGTGGGTGGCTTTGCGACTCGGGGCTGGATTGCGGATCAGCGCGGCGTTGGGGCGACATTACGGTTGCCGCAGTCCCCCATTGAGTTACCCGTCACTCGCTACGGAGGACACCTGTACTTAAGGGGGCAGCTGAATCAGTCGGAACCTGAGTGGCTGTTTTTAGATACCGGGGCTGCGGATATGTTTGTGAATGCCCCCTATGTCCAAAAACTCGGGCTTCAGCCCTGGTCATCGTGGCTGGTCAAGTCAGGACCGCAGTCGGTGCGGGATGTAACGTTTCATTTGGGGCCACTGGCGCTACGCGATCGCCGGACTGATATTCTGCCGACCCACCAGGTGCAGACCGTCGCTGACTACTTAGGGCGACCCTTTGCCGGGATAGTGGGCCATGAATTCTTCCAGAATCTGGTGGTTGAAGTTGACCCCCGGCGGCCCTACCTGCGCCTGCATGATCCGGCCCAGTATCGCTATCAGGGCCAGGGCCAGCGGCTTCCCATGGCGATACAGGGCGATCGCCCCTATGTTTCGGTTACCGTCACCCCCTACGGCCACCCGCCAATGCAGGGTCGCTTACTGGTGGATGTTGGCAGCAATGGGGCCTTAGCGGTAGCCGCTGGCTGTCAGCTCGATCAGCTGTTGATTGGGAAAGTGCCCCAAACCCTAGAGCGCCCTGTCATCAGCATCTCTGGCCCCCGCACCGTCACCCTGGGACGGGTGCAGTCTGTGACCCTGGGCACGGTGACGATACCGCAGCCCCTCACCGTGTTTACGGCGGCTCCGCAACAGGATTGTGCCACCGTTGTCGGTAAAATTGGCAATCAGATTCTTGACCAGTTTCGCGTTATTTTTGACTATTCTCGGGAAACTCTAATTCTGGAGCCTCTGGTACCCCTTGATCCGCAGGATGACTATCGCTACGACCTGAGCGGCCTCTGGCTCTGGCGCGATCGCACCTTGCCAGACGCCCTGAGTATTCGCAGGGTTTTTCCCAACACCCCCGCAGCCACGGCAGGCATCCAAGCTGGCGATGAGCTGATCGCGGTGGACGATGTCCCCTTGACCCCAGAAGCGATCGCCACGATTAGGATGCAGCTCAGCCAGCCCAATACAGCCCCCCAGCTCACCATCCGCCGACGTTCACAGGTCTTAACCTATTCACTTCCCCTTCGTCCCCTACTCTAGAAGTAGAAGTGCGGGCGAGATTGACCTAGCAAAGCTAGTGCTCTCGCCCAGTTGTCCGTGAGGAGAAAACAGTTATGACTTTGTCCCGCAATATTTCTATGCGTTCAGCGATGGTGACATTGCTAACCTCCGGGTTATTGATGCTACAGGCTTGTCAATCCGATGCGCCCCTCACCCGTGCTGAAAATGCTAAATCAGCGGATGACACTGAGCGGCCAGAGTTTAATGAAAGTCCCCTCGACCAGCCCCTAGGCGGGAACCAAAGAATTCCAGGTGCGACTACCGGGCCAACACCAGGGCGACTCATTCTAGATCTGCTGGGGCCAGAGGTAGAATTTCCCAACCGTCAACTCCTCGAAATTACTTACGGCGCAGGCGAGTCAAAAACCACGGCGATCGCCCTTTATAGCGAAGTAGGACTTGCGGATGATTCTGTGCAGGGCATCCGCTATCGGATAGAGCTGAGCCGCCAGATCGATAGCAACCAGTGGCGCATCGATTGGCTAGGGTCGCAGGCCAAGTGTCAGCCGGGTCGCGGCCAGCAAGATTGGGGCAAGGCAACCTGTATTTAAACCCTGTACTTAAACGTCTATGCTCTCCCCATCAGTCATGAATGGCTTTACCCCAAAAAAGCTTTCAGCTCCCCCATTCGCCCCGCAATTGGCCCGACGACTCATACTCCTGGGACAGTATCGTTCTATGCACATCTATGCATAAACCTGTGAGTCAAGCTTTGCCTGAACAACCGGTTTAAGCGTGCATAAAGATTAGAGCGTTCCCGACGCAGGAGAGCAATAATAGGCTCAGCATTGAGGAAGTCTCAAGCATGCGGGAGCGATTCAAGCAGTGGCAGCTAACGAAGCGGATCAACAAGTGGTGGGTGATTGGAGCGATCGCCACTCCAGTGATGCTCTGGATGGCATGGTGGCTTTGGTTACTCCCTGATCGCAGACTTCCAACAGAGGATAGTCGACTATCCCACACCGAAAGCGCAACCCTGACTGACCCAGATCGTGAAACCCGCATCAACGAGCTGGGCAGGGTAGCGGTGGTGGTCGGCGGAATCTTCCTGCTCCTCAATTTCCGGCTTGCCAAAAGAAGCCCAGAGACCGCCGACTTTTGCGGGGCCGACCTCAACGGCACTGACTTCTGCGGGGCCGACCTCAATGGCGCTGACTTTTGCGGGGCCGACCTCAATGGCGCTGACTTCTGCGGCGCTGACCTCAGCGGCGCTGACCTCAACGGCGCTAACCTTATCCGTGCCAACCTGGACGGCGCTAACCTCAGCGGCGCGAGGCTTAGATATGCCAACCTCAGCGGGGCTAACCTCAGGTTTGCTAACCTCAGTGGAGCCGACCTTAGGTGTGCCAACCTCAGCGATACCAACCTCAACTGTGCCTTACTCAGGAAGGCCAACCTCAGCAATGCCAACCTCAGCGGAGCCTTGCTGTTTTTTATCAATTCACGTGCCGTTCTAAATCTTGAACCGTTTCAACTCAAGGCGAAACCTTCACCGTTCTTATGTAATGTTGCCCTGCCCGCTTATTCCCACCAAGCCTCTGTGAATCCTAATCGAGACTGCGATCGCATCCCCCAACTCTTGAGCGATCGCTATGATATTTCCCTCGAAGAGGCTCAAGGAATAGTGGATGAAGCCCGACAACACCACTGGGATTAGCCCATGGCGATCGCCGTCCTCCAAAGTTCTCCTTTTTATGTGTGGCTCAGGCAACAACGCTTGCTGTACTGTAATGGATGCAGTGATGAGAAAAAAACATGACACTGGATGTCATCGATACTGAAATCTTAGCCCTTGTCGCTGTACTGAACGGTATCTTGACAAGTTTGTATCAGTTGCTAGCTATATTCGTGATTGGGCTTGGCGTCATCAAAGCATTATTCATTTTTCTCAAGGATGGTTTTTTCAAATCCCAGGCTTCCGATGCCTTTCAGCGGAGTCGCCTGTCGATGGGGTACTCTCTTTTAACTGGGGTTGAGTTTTCTGATCGGAGCGACGATTCTCAAAACAATGATCTCCAGCCGTTGGGATGATATTGCTCGATTAGCCACCATCATCGCGGTTCGGACAATCTTGAACTATCTCCTGCTCCAAGCCATTAACTCTGCAACCTACATTCCGCAGGTTAGTGAATTCTTGCAAACCTTTTCCAGTAAGGGCTTTAAGCCTTAGCTCAAAATTTAAGCAGACCTCTCTTAGAGCGTTGAGATACAGGTGGTTGATTAACCTAGATTGCCTTAGTGGTGCAGAAAACTTTTTAAGCCTATTTTGAGCAGATTTACCATGCGATCAAGCTGACTATTCCCGTTGAATTTTTGTGAATTCTCAACAACCAGACTTGTTGAGAATAATGAGTTTACTGGGTTTTAGGAGTTTTCTGCACCACCAAGCCTAGATTGCTTTTCTAATCTGGCTTCTAGAAAGTCTGCGAGCTGTTTTTCAAGCGATGCAACCTGGATTGATGAAACTGAGCAGATTTTAGACAGGCCCTGTAACCTTTCCCTGGCAAGGCTTCCGAAAAAATGTACTACCTGCGGAATGTAGGCTACACGACTTGTAGGTAAGGCATAGACCTAAAAGTAAACTAATGTTCAGTCCAAGATTGACTAAACATTAGCCTTCTAATCGCTATTTCCGCATTGGCCTTGGCTGCATGCGTGCAGAGCTACTAGAGGACTGGCGGCTGATTTACACCGTGCGTTTCTCTACTCCAACCATGGTTCCAAACCTACTATGCCCTCTCGTATGCAACATCACAAATGAACTGGTAGATTGCTATTCCCGTCTCGAACAATTCGATCCATACCTAACTAATCTTGTAACCGTCCCTCTGGTAGCGCTTAAGCCAGGGAAATAGGCTCCCGATGAGCCTC
>CAZXWR010000110.1:0-11682 GCA_964644325.1 uncultured bacterium | reverse complement strand
AGATGCCATGCTCGTAGCCACTTCCTAGCAGACACCATTTCCTGATCTATCTGGAGGGGGGAATCGTAACCTGATGCGATCGCGGGGCTACGATCCGAGAGGCAGGTTTAGGATACTTTTGTCAATTGAGGTGCCCTATATTTTCCGCTTCCTTATCCACCTGGTTCATTATGCTCCTTGTCTGATACCAAAGCCGAAATTGCTTCTTCGCCAAAGGATTGACGCAAACTCTCTAACAGAGCAGTAGGAATAGGAATACCTGCGTGCAATCGCTTTTGTTGCGTGATCTCTTCTAATTCTCCGGGATAGTAGATCGGCTGATTGGGATCTAGACGGGGGGTCTCATGTAACCCTTGAATCGCTTGCTGGATCTCTTGTTCAAAGGTCGATAAATCCGTCCAGGCGGATACGTCGAGTACCCAAAATAGATGCCCTGTGCCATTCGCGGCATCATGAATTGCCTTGCTCTTGAACATGGCCGCCGCTGTTCCAAGCAGTGGCCCACATAGGAGATCCGCGATGAGCGCTAAACCAGATCCTTTATAGGATGCAGGTAAATTGACAGCGGATTGAGCTGGATTATCCGTCAATTCACCCTCTGCCGTAAGTGCCCACTGCATCGGAATGGGTAACCCTTGATAGGCAAAGTGCTTGATTTTGCCGCCACTGACCGCGCCAGCCGCCATGTCTAAAACAATGGGGCGATCGCCACAGGGTATAGCCCAAGAGATGGGATTGTTCCCCAGCTTTGCCGCTTTGCCACCATAGGGCGCTAAATCAACAACATTGGTATCGCTGGTGGCAAAGCCAATCATTCCGGCACGAGCGGCCATCCGGGTGTAGTATCCAGCCATCCCAAAATGATTACTGTTTGTGACGCCAACCACTGCCATGCCAGACGACTTTGCCTGATGAATCGCCTGGTTCATCGCAACTTTTGCCGCATATTGCCCTGGACTGCGATCTGCATCGATCCGAATTAAGGTCGGGCGATCGCTCTGAAACTGTAAATGAGGTTGAGGATTGATGCGTCCACATTTTAGGCTCTTATCATAGCCAAAAATTTGCTGTAGACCGTGAGAGTCAATTCCCCAAAGGTTAGCTTGAACGAGATGCTCCTTGAGGGCTTCGGCCACATCGGATAAAAGCGGATAGGGCGCTAAAACATAATCGAAAAATCGCTGTAAATTCTGGTGCGAAACAAAGACAACCTCAGCCATGGTGACCTAGTGAAGACGTCTGAAAAGATGAACGATCTAGCCCATCCAGCCCCGATCTCAATGAATTCATCAATGGAATGCCAGAGTTTTAGGATGGGACAGGTTGAAAGGGTTCGTAATGACTCACAAAACTGTAGTTTTCATGCCAGTCTAGATTGGGAGAGTCTGACTCGAAATCGCTAGAGTCAGAGGCAATGAATCGTTGGGTTGCAATCCGCCATCCGGGCATCCCTGTGAGGTGAGGATGCGATAACTCCTCTAGCACCTCTGAGACAATCTGAACCCGCTGAGGACAAGGAATAGCACTTTGGAGCTTAACCTGCATGGATAGGGGAGAGGTTGTCAGTTGGATGTGAACTTGCAGGGGAACGGAATTTGTGTTGCGGGCGATTAAATCTTTATACCCGTAGACGACAGCAGCGTCCTGCCCAAGCACAAAAAAGCGATCGCGTCCGTGAGCATCAATGCTGTGATTATGATGTTCCAAAATTTCACAGTTCGCATCAAGAAAAGCGCCAAAAAGCGTCGTTGAAACCTGGCAAAGTCCCCCTCCCACATCAGTTTTTAATCTGCCCCGAATCAACATGGGGCCAGACCGAAATCCGTTGCGCACCGTAGGTTGGGGCACCTGATTCCAAAAGCTAAAGATTTCTCCGGGCTGAAGTACTAATCCAGTCATCTGGTCGATGACCAACTGCATATTCCAGCGGCGGTTCTCGTTAATATGACTCGCGCCTGTTCGTTGTTTAATGGGAGTGTTGCACTCGCCCCAGCAATAGGGATATGCGTCTATGCTGGGCGTTTCTTGCCTATGGGCATAAGACTTAGCATAGCCCTGATGGGAATTGTGCCTGTCTTTTAATTTCTGCCGGACAGAACTTTTAAGGATCTGGAGAAACTGTTGCATATCCCTAGAGTGAAGTGGTAAGCAACGCTAAAGTCTTAATCGTATCCTCAGATTGAAAATGCGTCCTTGTTCTCTGACAGTTTGGTTGCCATCAATTCCAGCTGTGCGATCGCCTTGAAGTGAGTCACGCCTTGAAGTGAGTTAAAACCGGCTCGCGCGTTGCTCAGTATCTTTAACCGTATCACTTGCCATACTCCACATGACCCTATCATCGACCCCCAAGACTTCGCCCGCTCATGCCGCGACCTGGAAAGCGGAATTAATCCACAGCCTTAAGCGATCGCGGCAATTGGCTGAACACCCTGCAGAGGCCGATTGGCTAGATTTATCTGATGTGGATCGCAACCGCATCATCGCTGCCAAAGATCGTTTTCCCTTTATGGTGCCGGCAGAATACGCTCAGTTAATCGACTGGCAAGATCCGCTAGATCCGCTCCGTCAATTGTTAATGCCATCCCTCGATGAAGCGAATGATGCAGGCTCTTTAGACACGAGTGGTGAAAGTTTATCGACGGTTGTTCCAGGGTTGCAGCATAAGTATGAGCAAACTGCTGTTTTGATTGTGACGCAAGCCTGCGCTGGGCATTGTCGCTATTGTTTTCGGCGACGGCTGATGAGTCGCGATGTGCTCGTCAAAGAAACCATTGAAGACTTACACGAGGCGATCGCCTACATTCAGCAACATCCTGAGATTGATAATGTCCTGCTATCGGGTGGCGATCCGATGATTTGTAGCACTCGACGATTGGCTAATTTATTGCAGGCATTAGCCGCAATTCCTCACCTTTGGCAAATTCGGATTAGTACTAAACTCCCGGCTTTTTTGCCGAGTCGCTTTACCACGGATCCAGAGCTGCTCGCCGTGTTGCAATCTTACCAATCGCGCTTTCAAATTGTCATGCAATGCCATTTTGATCACCCACGGGAAATTACCCCAGCGGCAGCCCAGGCGATCGCTGCCTTGCGCCAAGCCCAATGTATTCTGACGGCTCAAATCCCCTTGATGAAGGGAGTGAACCATCATGTGGATACCCTCACGCAACTCTTCAAGCAGCTCCATCGGATCGGCGTTCTTCCCCAATATTTATTCCATCCCAGACCCGTTAAACATGCCACCCACTTCCAGCTTCCCATCCTGGAGGGACTCCAGATTGTAGATGCGGTGCGTCAGAAGTGTAATGGTTCGGTCAAGCGATTCCGCTACATTCTCACCCACGCAGACGGCAAGCTAGAACTCGTGGGTCATCTTCCCGATCAGCCCACTCAGCTGGTGACTCGCTGGCATCAGGTACGCCGAGGCAGCGATCAGCAAGGAATCATGATGGCAACGATAGCCCGCGAGAGCGTTTGGATCGGGGATGAATCGGCACTGTGAAGACCCTGGGTGTGAAGACCATTGGACTGTTGTATGAATCCAAGTCGGATTTACTCATCGCGCCGCATGCTTCAGAATCGACCCATTATCACTGGCGAGAATCCGCAGAAGTCGATGCGGTCACTCAGGCTTTGACCGAATTGGGGTACCGACTGGATCAGATTGGTCCTGTGGATCAATTGCTGGAGCGGTGGCGAGAGGGATGCCTGCCAGATTTGGTCTGGAACCTTTCAGTCCGCGCCCTCTCTCGTAGTCGAACCGCGATCGCCCCTGCGCTTTTGGAACAGTTGGGAATTCCCTACACGGGAGCCGATGCATCGTGCAAAAGCTTAGTCCTCAACAAAGACTGGCTTAAGCCGCTGCTGGCTTGGCGTAACATTCCCACCCCTCCTTGGTATCGCTATGGGATAGGCGATGAAATTAACGGGTTACCCGCATGGCCCGTCTCAATTCTCAAACCTGCCTGTGAAGGCTATTCGCTAGGACTGACGCGGTTTTCATCTAAACAAGGATTAGCTGCCCTTCGAGGGACTGTGTTGGATCTACAGCGACAGTTCCAATCTTCCATTTTGTGCGAGCCCCTGATTGTCGGACGCGAGATCACAGTGGGACTGGTTGGAAATCCAGGGAATTCCACGTCTCCCAGTCTGTGCGGAGCCGTTGAGACGCTCACGCAAGACCATCAGCCCTTGGGCGATCGCATTTTGGATTTGACGGATAAACAACGAGGGGGATTTCAAAAAGTCCCCGTTGATTTGACTTCGCCTGAATTCATCACGCTCCAGACCTTTGCTGTCCAGCTCATGCAGATCCTGGCTCCGATGGATTACGCCACCTTTGATTTTCGAGTGACCCCAGAGGGACATGCCTACTTGCTGGATGTCAACGCCGATGCTACCTTGCACCCTCAGCGATCCCTCGCCCAGATTGCAGCCAAGGCAGGGTGGCGCTACTCAGACTTGATTGGGGCTATTCTGCAAACGGCTTGTCAACGCTGGTCGCTGGTGCCGTAATATGACTCCTCCCCGCTCCCTCGGGCATATTGCTGGCATTGTGGGGTTGGCAACTTTTCTGAGTAAGGCTGCTGGCTTGTTGCGTTCGGTGTGCATTGCAGCGGTTTTTGGAGTCGGCAGTGCGGCTGATGCCTACAGCTATGCCTACATTATTCCGGGGTTTTTCCTGGTCTTAATGGGCGGTTTAAATGGCCCGCTGCATACGGCATTGGTTAGTACATTAGCCAAGCGTCAGCACCTCAAGGATCAGCGGCTTGGCCAAACCGTCGCGGTCATCATGACGGCTGTCTTACTGCCCGCCACGATCGGGGCGATCATTTTTGCTGAACCGTTGCTGCACTGGGTGGCTCCAGGCTTGTCAGGCGAAGTGAGAGCGATCGCCATTCCCCAGCTCCAAATCATGGCGCCCCTGATTCTGCTGTCCGGTGGGTTGGGCATTGGCCTTGGACTTCTGACTGCTGCGGATGTTTACTGGATTCCGTCGATCAGTCCAGCCTTATCCAGCTTGGCAGTGATGGGGAGTCTGGCTGTGTTTGTCTGGCAGTCCGACAGTCACAGCCTGGGTTCGGAGTCCTGGATGCAGTTTGGTGGGGTTGTTTTAGCGGTCGGCACTGTCATTGGAGCCGTCGGACAATGGTTCCTGCAACAGTGGGCCCTATGGAAAGCGCAACGGCAATTCAGCCCTTCGCAAGAGTCATCCGCTCGCAACCGGGGTTGGTGCTGGACCTCAGAGGGCCTCGGTGAAGTCTTCCAGATTATGCTTCCGGCCACGTTTTCCTCGGGGCTGATGTCCATTAACGTCTACGTTGATCTATTTTTTGCGTCCTATATTCCGCGTGCGGCAGCGGCGCTCAGCTATGCAGAACTGCTGGCCCAAGCGCCCAGAGGCATTCTGTCGAGCATGCTACTTGTCCCCTTATTACCAGCCTTTTCGCAGCTATCTGCCCCTGAACAAAACACACAGCTCAAAGCAAAAATCCGTCAGGGCCTGGTACTCACCGCTCTGATTGCTTTGCCTTTGAGTGCCCTGTTAATTGCTTTGGCGACGCCCATCGTCCGCTTGATATACGAACGAAAAGCCTTTGATAGCAGTGCTGCTCAGTGGGTCGCCTCGCTGCTCAGAATTTACGGCATCGGGATGTTTCCCAGCTTGGTGCGCGATGTTTTAGTGCGCGTGTTTTACGGCTTGGGAGATGCAACGACACCCTTTCGCATTAGCCTCTTCAATGTTGGCCTCAATGTTGCCCTGGACTTCTACTTCGTGCAATGGTTTTCGGCTTCTGGTCTGCTTTTGTCATCCTTGGGAATCAATATGATGGCGATCGCTCTGCTATTGGCTGTACTTCACCACAGACTCGCGGGATTACCCTGGAGAACGTGGAGTCTGCCCATTTTGCAGATTCTAGGAATCAGCATTGTGACAGGAGTTATAAGCTGGGGAAGTTGGTTTGTGAGCCATCAAGTGTTTCCCGATAAAAATGAGTTTCTTGATCTTGGACAGGTCTGTCTATCGGGGGGGATTGGCGTAACCGTGTTTGGGCTGCTAGCATGGCAAACTCATTTACCCGAAGTGCGCCTGTTAGGTGCAAAGCTGATCAGGAAATGAGAAGTTTGACACTGCATGGTGCAGATGATGGTGCAGCAGACATTGTCAACTGATGAACCCGCTTTAGGCTCCGATGCTGTCAGGGGTAGGCTGCTCCTTCCACACTGAGGTAACCCACAATGCTGCGTATTCCTGAACCCGAACTGATGACCCATGAGGCCCAGGCGATCGCCTATGCCGAAGCTGATTTCTCAGAACCCCACAGCCACTGTATTGCCCTGTTGCAAGCAGTGTTGCCTACATTAGGCGCGACGGGGGTAGCGCTAGACTTAGGCTGTGGCCCCGCTGATATTACCCTGCGGTTTGCCCGAGCATTTCCGCAATGGCAGGTGGATGGTCTGGATGGAGCCGCAGCGATGCTCAAGTATGGGGAACAGGCTGTACAAGCGGCTGGGTTAAGCCATCGGATCACGCTCCAAAAAGCCTACCTGCCCCACGAGAGTGCTCCCCGCCAGTCCTACGATCTAATCTTTTCTAACAGTCTGCTGCACCACTTAGCGGATCCTCAGGTGCTTTGGGCCTCGGTGCATCGCTGGGCTAAGCCCACAGGGCATATTTTTGTGATGGATCTCCTGCGTCCAGAGAGTCCTGAGCAGGCTGCTCAACTGGTGAACCAGTATGCTGCCCAGGAGCCTGATATTTTACGCCATGATTTTTATCATTCGCTCCTGGCAGCCTACCGAATTGATGAAGTTCAGGCGCAGCTTCACAAGAGCAATTTGGCGCACTTACAGGTGCAGCCCGTGAGCGATCGCCATTTCATTGTCTGGGGTTCCTATCAGCCTCGCTGAAGCATCCGTTTGCGTTTAGTCAGCTACCGCAGCAGATCGCCGCTGGCCGACTCGGCGCAGAACGCCATTCACAAACCGATGGCCGTCTTCAGTACTGTAGCGTTTTGCGAGTTCCACTGCCTCATTAATGGCAACCCGTTCCGGTACCTCCAGATAGACGATTTCGGCCACAGCAATTTTGAGCAGGTTGCGATCAATCTGGGCCAGTCGGTTGAGCTGCCAATCCACTAGGGAAGCTGCGAGTAACTGCTCAATTTCAGCGCGGTGCTGGTTAACGGTTTCAATGATGCGCAGGGCATAGTCGTGAACATCGGCCTGACTGGCAATCTGCACCAGTTCCGGTAAGTCAATGGCTGTGCCGACCCGATTGATCGCCGTCTGTGCCAGCTCAATGGCGTCGGTAACCATTGCTTGGGCGCTCTGGACATCGGCTAGCCGTAGCTCACTGGTGTGAACCTTATCGCTGCTGCGCTTGAGTTCTTGGGAAGCAGTTTCTAAGGTGTCTTTGACTTCCCCGATTAGCGTGCGGATGGCCGCCAGCAAAAAACTGTTGAGGGTTTGTTGTGAGAGCTTTTCTGGCTTGCTGGGCAGCTGCCCGATACTAAGCAGGGCTAGCTCACGCGCGATCCGACGGGGTTGCATGGCAGTTGAGGGGTGAGGGTGCAGAACCCATTGATCTTATCAGGCTGATATGGGTTTCGGCTGCGGTGCTTTTAGGGTTTGCTTTGAGGGACTGTCAACCATCCCAAGCTGCTGTTAGGCCCAAAAATCCTCCCCTGTGTAGGTGATACCTGGGATAAACCAGCTTTCGGGACTGACGTAGCGGAACTGAATGCCAATATGATCCAGCGCTGTGCGAGCGTTAGTGGATAGGGTGTGAGAAGCAGCGGCCAGGTTCTCAGCAATTCTGCCGGGGTTGGTAGATTTAGGGATGACGCTGGTGCCTCGATCAATGGCCCAGGCAATGAGCAACTGGGCTGGGCTGAGTCCCTCATCCGCGGCGATCGCCTGCACCTGTTCGTTCGCCAACAGCGATGGTTCATGGCTGGCCTTCATGCTGTCCGGGCGATCGCCGGAACCCAGGGGCGAGTAGGCCGTGACATGAATCCCCTGTGCTTTGCAGTAGGCCAGCAGGTCATTTTGTGGGTTGTAGGGGTGTAGCTCCACCTGATTGACGGCAGGTACAGCGCCACTTTCAGCGATAAGCTGTGCCAATTTGGTGATGCTGAAGTTGGAGACCCCCACGCTCTTGACCAGTCCTTTGTCCCGCAGTTTAAGCATGGCCTCAAAGGTTTGGGACAAGGGCAATTCAGGGAGGGGCCAAAAGTCCTCGGGCTTCGCTGGCATGAGCGTTCCTGGCTGAAAGGCAACGGGCCAATGGATCAGGTACAGATCAACGGAGTCGAGCCCGAGGGCCGCTAGGGTTTCAAGACAGCCGCCCTCAACATCTGCTGGGGCATGGAAACTGTTCCAGAGTTTAGAGGTTACAAAAATGTCATCGCGGGCCACCAGTCCCGTGGCGATCGCCTCTTGGATGCCGCGCCCTACTTCAGCTTCGTTTTGGTAAATCCAGGCGCCGTCAATGTGGCGATAGCCGACGCGCAGAGCCTCTTTCACGGCTCGGTAAGCGTCCCCGGCCTGGGATTTCCAGGTGCCTAGTCCTAAGGCAGGTATAGTACTGCCATCGTTGAGCGTAACGGTTTTCATGTTTCCTCCGGAAACCCTGTCGTGTGCCAACCTGTCATTAGCCTAACAAGGGCGAAGTTCAACGGTCGCAGGCACACTTTGCCTTGCTGCCCTGCCAGCGGCACTCAATAGATTAAACGCGATGATCGTCAACCGGACAAAATCAGTATGAAACGGCGACAGCTTCTGCGCTGGAGTAGCTTGATGATGGGCCTGGGCCTGATACAGGTCGCTACTGTGCGGCGATCGCCTGCCAGCGATACAGTCAGCGATACAGCGCCAGGGCAATTCATTGGCCCCCCTGGTATGGCCCCCCAGCGAGGTGCGGTGCGAATTGTCGTGATCAGCGACCTCAACAGTCAGTATGGTTCTACCCAGTATGACCCCGAGGTGCACCGGGCGATCGCCCTCATCCCCCAGTGGCAGCCCGACCTCGTGCTCTGTGGTGGGGATATGGTGGCGGCCCAGTCTCGCAAGCTGAGTAGCGCTCAGGTGCAGGCCATGTGGGTGGCCTTCGACCAGGCGATCGCCGCACCCCTGCGTCAGGCCAACATTCCCTTCGGGTTCACCATTGGCAACCACGATGGTTCCGGTGCCATCGACCGGGCTGGACAAATGCCCTTTGCGGGCGATCGCCGTTTAGCCCAGCAATATTGGACGAACCCGCAGCACAACCCCGGACTAGCCTTCGTCGATCGAGGTCAGTTCCCGTTTTACTACAGCTTTCAGCAGAAGGATATTTTTTACCTGGTGTGGGATGCTTCCACTGCCCGTCTTGCCCCAGCGCAACTGGCCTGGGTCAAGCAGAGTCTGGCGAGCAGTCAGGCCCAGAGAGCAAAACTCCGCATTGTGATCGGTCACCTGCCCCTCTACCCGATCGCCGTCAACCGCGATCGCCCTGGTGAGTTTTTAGACCAAGCCGAAACCCTGCGATCGCTCTTAGAACGATATCGGGTGCATACCTACGTCAGCGGTCATCATCATGCTTACTATCCCGGCCATCGCGGCCAGCTCCAGCTGCTGCATGCCGGGGCCATTGGTTCTGGGCCTAGGGCCATCCTGAACAGCACTGCTGCCCCCCAGAAAACCCTGACAATCATTGATATTCCGGCGGATTATGCCACCACGGTCTATACAACCTACGACATGAAAACCCAGCAGCTCATTGATGAACAGCGGCTACCGCGCTGGATTACAACTCTCAGCGGCACTGTACTGCGCCGCGACATTGACCAGACTGCCCTTGGGCGATAAATCCAGCTAGGGGTTAGCAGATTGTTCCTTTATCTGCCCCGGAAAGAACCTGGGCAGACCCCAGTGCTTTGAGAAAGTAGCTGGTGTCTTTCACTTCTAAGCGTTCGCCTAATTCATAGCGAGAACGCTGAGTAACGGCATAGCGTTTGTTGCCTTCGGCGTCATAACCTTGGATGGATGACGTGAGAATCCGCATTCCGTCGGGATGTTTTGGGTGCCCAGTGATAACACCACTAATGACTGTTTTCCCGGAAACATGGAGTTCAACCCATAGATCCAGGCGGGGAGGTTGTGGCGTAACAGACTGCGGATTTGCCTGCGCTATTTTTTGGTGAAACAAGTCTGTCATGTCATCCATGGGTATCACACCTAGTTGTTCTGTCGGGCATGCAGCAAGCTGCTGTCCCAGAGTGCCCTGCCCGTCTCAGAAAACCGTCAGTGTTTATACGGAACGAGGGGGTCAGCCCGCATCTCTTACACTGGGGAACAGCAGACATGAACGGTCAGCAAAACGAAAACGGTGATGGATCGGATCCTGATCATTGGTGGTAGCGGTCGGATTGGCCGATCTGTCGCCACGGATTTACTTAGCTACACCGATGCACAGCTCACGCTGACAGGGCGCTCGATCCATAGCCCCAGTCCGCTGCGATCGCGGGAAATTTACCAAAGCTTGGCCTTAAGCCAAGAAACAGCTCTGCGGCAGGCCATCCAGGAGCATGACCTGGTTGTACATTGTGCTGGCCCGTTTCGCCATCGTAATCATCAAGTCCTGCAAGTCTGTATTGCCGAAGGGAAACCCTACCTGGATGTGGCGGATAGTCCAGACTATATTCGCACCGCCCTCACCTATCATTCATCTGCTCAAGAGAAGGGTGCGATCGCCATTGTAGGGGCGGGGGTCTCTCCTGGCATCTCCTGTAGTCTGGCGCGCCAGGGCATAGAGGCGCTGGATCGGGCCAACAAGGTGCAGTTGCGCTATCTGGTTGCAGGGTCTGGTGGGGCTGGGGTCACGATCATGCGTACCACCTTTAACGAGTTACAAACGCCCTTTGTTAGCAAGATTCAGGGGCAATGGCAGACCCTACAGCCCTACACCGAGGGTGAGGTTGTCGAATGGCCCAAGTTTGGCCGGGGCAAGGTCTACTGGTTTAATACGGTTGAGGCTTTGACCCTCGCGGCTTCTTTTCCAGAGCTGCAAACCATCATCACAAAATTTGGCTCGGTGCCTCACCTGTATAATCGCCTCACGGAATGGGTTGCCCAGCTGCCGAAAGCATGGCTCTGCAATGCGGCAGTGGTTGAGTTTCTGGCCCAGGCCAGTTACCGGATGACCCAGGTCAGCGATCCTCTGACGGGTGTTGGCTTGGAAATGGTGCTTACGGTTTCAGGCATCAAGGACGGGCAGCCTGCTGCTTACCAGACCTATTTCCATAGCCCGGATACTGCGAGGGCTGCTGGGCAGGGGGTCGGCAGTATTGTCCAGCTTTTGCTCCAAAACCAGCTTTGTCAGCCAGGGGTTTGGACGGTGGAGCAGGCCCTATCTACCTCTGATTTTACGGCCATGATGCAGGTGCGGGGGCTGCATGTTGAGTCCACCTGGATATAGCTATCGCTCCGGGGTTGAGCTTACCCGATCATCTTGACTGTCATACAGGCAGTGGAATTGGGATGTGGCTTGAGGAAAGGGCGATCGCCGTTGCTTGCTGCCCGAAAGGCGTAGGCAGGTCTTTGACCAACGCTGCTCCCTTTAGGCACAGGCATCTAATGGACTAAGAACACCCCTACCTCCCTTGTTCAAAACATGGGTATAAATCATGGTTGTTTTGA
>CAZXWR010000109.1:0-11785 GCA_964644325.1 uncultured bacterium | reverse complement strand
CCATCTCCGCCAGGAACTGCTCGCGCCGCGTCACCTTCTTCTTCATCGCATCGCGAAGACCGGGAATGACGGGCTGTTTCGGCATCGGAGGGGCTCCTCGTCGAGATGCCCAAGCATATCAGATCAGGTGGAAAGTGGCAGGTTGTTCAGGCATTCCCTATCTGTGTTGCATTGGCATTGGCATTGGCATTGGACTTGGACTTGGACCCGACCCGGCTTGCGGCGTGTGGACTGACAGCGCTGCGGCATCGCACGTGCGGACATTGACAAAACAGCTCGTCGCCTTCACGCGAAGCTCAGAGCCCAGCCCCGCCTTTGGCGCGCGATACTTGGGCCTGATCGTTCGCGCTAGAGGTTCAGGGCCGTAGTGGTCGCGTCGCGCCCGAGACAGATCCGTTGCGACCAGTCCTACAAGAGGTTGGCCGCCCTCCGACCCCCGATTGCCGCAAGGATGGCGGCCGCCACGAAGTAGACTCCGATGCCATAGGCCTGCTGCGGAAGGTCGATGCCCCGATCGATCAGCCATCCGCAGAGGGCCGGGCCGAGCGCAGTGCCCACCGCGGTTATCGCGCCTGTCATAGCCCGGATCCGGCCGAGGTTCGCAGTGCCGTAGACCTCTGCCCAAAGCGCCACGCCCATGGTCATGTTGGCCCCCACGGACATGCCCATGAAGATCAAGCCAATGGTCGCTGTCCCAAGGTCTGTGGCATGCCCGATCAGAAAGTAGCCCAGGGCCATTGGAAGCAGGAACAGACCCGTGATCCTTGTCGTGCTGATGCGGTCAACAAGCCATCCGGTCACTAACATGCAGCCCACGGCTGTCGCGCTGAAGATCGGAAACAGAGCAACCAAATCGATATGGGCCCAGCCCTTTGCCTGAGCGAAATGCACCTGATGGAAGAAGAACGCGGTGTTCCACGCCGACGGCCCCAGAAGGGCTGGCAAGGTCAGCCAGAACAGCCAGTGCCGCAGGGCTTGCACCCGCGTCCAACTGTGCCCGTCCATGCCCAGGGTCGTGCCTTGCTGCAACATGGATTGCGGGGTTCGTTCCGCATTCAGAAGCAAGATCATGATGATCGCCGCCAGCAACAGAAATGCCGCTGCGACAATCCAAAGGGTGCGCCAGTCAATCGACGCCTTCAGCGCCACAAACACCAGCGGCAGCATTGCCTCGCCCAACGCGACACCGATGACTGCGATCGACAGGGCCCGCCCGCGCGTCGCGATAAACCATCGTGATGTCGCGACCATTGCCGTCTGGATCATCATGCCTTGCCCCATCAGGCGCAGCAGAAAAACGGTGAGCGTCAGGGCAAGGACACTCGTCGCCAGTGACATCAGGATACACGCGGCGGCGAGGCACCCCATGATGACCGGCGCGATCAGTCGCACCCTGAACCTGTCCGTGAGACCACCCATGAACACCATGACGGCGGCCGATGCGATTGTGGCCACCGCATAGATCCCGCCCCATCCCGCATTGGTAAGGCCGAACTCGCGTCGGATGTCGCCCGCAAAGACCGCGATGAAGAAGGTCTGACCGAAGCTTGAGGAAAACGTCAGCAGAAACCCGGCAAATAGCCATGGTGCATTGCGACGAAAGAAGCTTGCTGGAATCGACATCCAGACATGTCTCCCAATTCAGAAGGTCCGTGACCGTCTTGACCGCTAGTCCGCAGGGTCGGCCCATTCGACGGGCCGGTGTCAGTCCCCGATCGGAAGGGGCCCGGTCCGCCCGTGATAGGCGGTGAGGGACGCGCGCACGCGCCGAAGGAACTCTGAACTGACCTCGGGCCTTTCTCGCGCAATCGCCAGCGCCAGCGCATCGAGCACCAGAAGAAATGCGAACCGCACCGCCGTGGGCTTGAAAATGTCTGGGTGTTCGGGCACGGCAAAGGTGATGGGAATATCCACGATCGTGGCAAGGCGACTTGTAGGGCTGGTGATGCCGACGGTCGTTGCGCCATAGCTCTTGGCGATTTTCGTCGCCGCGATCATGGCATCAACCTCGCCACTGGCAGAGAACACGACAAGCACATCCTCTGGCGCAAGGGTCGCGGCCTGAATCTGGGCTTGATAGCTGTCATTGATACTGCTCGACAGGATACCGAGCCGGAAAAGGCGGTTTGCGAATTCGGCCGCCATCATCGAGGATCCCCCGCCAATGCCTGCCGCGATCATGCGCCGACATCCGACGATTGCGCCTTTCGCGGCCTCCATCTGCTGATGGTCCAGTTGATAGCGGACCATGGCGGCCGCGGAGTGAAAGGTTGACAGGACATCGTCGAAGGCGGTTTCCGTTCCCGGCGGATGGTCGCCCGGATCGGTGTTCAAATACTGCATGCTGACGGCAAGGTTCTGCGCCAGCCGTAGCTTGAAGTCGCGAAAGCCATCGCTGCCGAGGGAGCGGCAAAACCGAACGACCGTAGGTGTGCTGACCCCCGCGGCGGTTGCCAGTTTGCCGATGGTCATGCTGCTGATGCGTGTCAGATTGGCCTTGACATAGTTGGCAACCTTCTGTTCGCGAGCCGCAAGCTTCCCGTCCTGACGTTCCAGCGCGGTGATGACATCGGGAATCCCCATCCGCCCGCGATTCTGAAGTGTCGTCGTGCTACGCTGAGGCTGGTCCGGGGCATCCATCGGCACCTCCGTTTTTGAAGCTCAATTTCACTTCTACGCGGCAGCCATGCTGTTTGCCAGCGATTTTCCGAGGCTTGCCGAAGCTGAGCTACAAAATTTGCTTGTTTGACAAGCAGGATGCCCGTATCTGTAATTCAGTTTCGTCGGGGGTGCGCGCAGCTTTAGGGGCTGCATCGGAAGATGATACCGCCGCGAGACGTGCTGCTGGTGCGCCTGCAACCAAAGACCGGAAGGACCAAGCATGCGGGTATTCTGCGCCTCGATCGCCACGGAAACCAACACCTTTTCGCCCTTGCGCATGGACCTGTCCGATTTCAGGCAAAGCTTTTACGCGGCCCCCGGCGAGCATCCTGCAACTCCGACGCTGTGTTCGGCCGTTTTTCCCGAATTGCGCGCGCGCGCTGCGCGCCGTGAAATCGAGCTGATCGAGGGCACAGCGGCATGGGCCGAACCCGGCGGCCTAATCAGCGCCCCCGCCTGGGCGCATCTGCGCGATGAGGTTCTGGGCCAGCTTCGCGCAGCTATGCCGGTCGATGCCGCAATCTTTGGCCTGCACGGCGCGATGATCGCCGAAGGGTCCGTCGATTGCGAGGGTGAGTTGCTGGCCGCGGCGCGCGGGATCGTGGGGCCCCGCGCGCGGATCGGTGCCAGCTTTGACCCGCACAGTCACCTGAGCGGCGCCCGGGTCGAGAATGCCGATATCATCACCGTCTTCAAGGAATTCCCCCACACCGACTTCGTCGAGGCCGGGCAGGCCTGCGTGGATCTGACCCTGCGCGCGGCACGCGGCGAGATTGCGCCGGTGATTTCGGTGTTCGATGTGCGCATGATGGATGTGCTGCCGACCAGCCGTCAGCCGATGCGCGGATTTGTGGACAGGATGCTGGCGCTGGAGGCTGCGGGCGAGGTGCTTTCCGTTTCGGCGATCCATGGTTTCATGGCCGGGGATTCGCCCG
This sequence comes from uncultured bacterium, assembly GCA_964644325.1. Lineage (GTDB taxonomy): Bacteria > Cyanobacteriota > Cyanobacteriia > Thermosynechococcales > Thermosynechococcaceae > CAZXWR01. The sequence continues at coordinate 8,189 of CAZXWR010000109.1, read as the reverse complement.
ATGTGGGAGCGAAGGTGGTGGTCATCACCGACAATGATCCCAGCAAGGGGCAAAGGCTGGCACGCGAACTGGGCGAAGAGATGTTCAGCTTTCGTGGCCGTGCCCGTCCCGCCTTCCGGCCGCCCGAGGTCGTGCTGGCCGAGGTCGCCGCCGCCACGGCAGGGCCGGTGGTTGTGGCCGATGTCTGGGACAATCCCGGCGGTGGCACGGCGGGCGACTCGACGATCATCCTGCGCGCAGCGATGGAGATGGGGCTGACAGGGATCGTCTTCGGTACGATCTGGGACCCGATGGCAGTACGCATCTGCATGGCCGCGGGCGAAGGGGCCGAGATCAAGTTGCGGTTCGGCGGCAAGACATCGGATGCCGCCGGCGACCCGGTTGATGCGTTGGTGCGCGTCCAGCGCCTGCAGCGCGACGCGGTGCAAAGTTTCGGTGCGTCGGTCGTGCCATTGGGCGACTGCGCCGTGATTGCCTTCGGCGGCATGGAGGTGGTGCTGAATACCAACCGCTCGCAGGGCTTTTCGCCGGATCTGTTCACCAACCTTGGAATCGACATCGCCGCGCGCCGTGCGCTGATCGTGAAATCGACCAACCACTTCCACGGCGCCTTTGCCCCGGTTGCCGCAGAGATCCTGTACTGTGCCGTGGAAGGGCCCTATCCGAACGACCCGCGCGTCACGGATTATCGCCATCTGGTACGTCCGATCTGGCCCATCGTGGACAACCCCCACGAGACGGAGAAGGCCTGATGTTCGACGGCATCACCACTCCGGCCGTTCTGGTCGATCTGGACATCGCCGAGGCTAACATCGACCGGTTTCAGCGCCATGCCGATGCGGTGGGGGTGCGGGTCCGGCCACATATAAAGACCCACAAGCTGCCGCGTCTCGCACAGCGCCAGATCGCGGCCGGGGCGGTCGGGATCACCTGCCAGAAGATCTCCGAGGCGCGGGCCATGATCTCGCAGGGCGGGGTCATGGACGTCCTGATCAGCTACAACATCCTCGGCGCCGAAAAACTAGCGGCACTCCGGGCGCTGGCGCAGGACGTGCAACTGAGCGTGGTGGCCGACAGCGCCGAGGTTGTCCGGGGCCTTTCCGAGACCTTTGCCGATGCGGCAGAACCGCTTGCGGTGCTTGTGGAATGTAACACCGGGGCCGAGCGCTGCGGGGTTGCCACGCCCGGCGATGCAGCAACGCTTGCTGCCGTAATCGACAGCGCCGCAGGGCTGCGCTTTGCCGGTCTGATGACCTATCCGACCGCGAACCGTGGCGCCGAGGTAGCTGGCTGGATGCAGGAGGCCGTTCGCGCCTGTGAAGCGGCTGGCCTGACGGTTGACATGGTATCCACCGGCGGGTCGCCGGACATGTGGGAGGCAGCACCACTCGGCCTGCCCACGGACTACCGGATCGGCACCTACGTCTACAATGATCGCTCTCTGGTGGAACGCGGGGTCTGCGGCTGGGGCGACTGTGCGCTGACGGTGCTGGTGACGGTGATATCCGTACCCGCCCCTGACCGCGCGATCATCGACGCAGGGTCCAAGGTGCTGACCTCGGATCTGTTGGGCCTTTCGGGGTATGGCCATGTGCTTGGCCGCCCCGATATCGCGATTGTGACGCTATCGGAGGAACATGGCACCTTGCGCGCCGAAACGATCGGCCTGCGGGTCGGCCAGCGGCTGCGGATCGTGCCGAACCACGCCTGCGTGGTGGCCAACATGCTGGATCAGGTGCAGCTTGTCCGTGGCGCGCACTACGAGGGCCCGACCGAGGTGATTGCCCGCGGGAAGGTGTGGTGATCCCCAACGGAGACGAAAGCCTAGAGACCGGCGAAAGTTCAGCAGTCGAAAGAGGGAAGGCAGGGACATGACCATTGAACGCATCGGCGCCACGCGCAGCGGGGCCGGGGGGCAGGCGCTGCCATTCTCGCCCGCCGTAAGGGCAGGCGATTTTGTCTATGTCTCGGGCCAGATCGCCATGAAGGACAACGGCGAGGTCGAACCCGGCGGGATCGAGGCCCAGACCCGGAGGACGATGGAGAACGTAAAGCGCGTGCTGGACATGGCGGGCTGCACCTTCGACGATGTGGTCAAGGCAAATTGCTGGCTCGACGATCCGCGCGATTTCTGGACCTTCAACCGGGTCTATGCCGAGTTCTTCCCGAACGGCGGCCCGGCGCGATCCACCGTTCAGGCGCGGCTCATGGTCGATGCAAAGGTCGAGGTCGATGTGATCGCCTACAAGCCGCTCGCGGGCTGAAGCGATGCACGCAACGGGAGCCTGAAGTTGGGGAAAGACCAGTAACGATGGCCGAGACGCACGAGCCGCAGGACCTGCTGCGTGTCACCGGGTTGCAAAAGCACTTTCCCGTCACCTCGGGCGTGTTCCGCCGCGTTATCGGCGCAGTTCGCGCGGTCGAGGATGTGACGCTGACGATCCGCCGGGGGGAAACGCTGGCGCTTGTGGGCGAATCCGGTTGCGGCAAAAGCACGGCAGGGCGTCTGCTGTTGCGTCTGATCGAGGCGACGGCGGGCGAGGTGATTTTTGACGGGCAAAACGTTCGCACGCTGGACCGGCGCGCGCTGCGGGCCCTGCGCCGCAACATGCAGATCATTTTTCAAGACCCGTTCTCGTCGCTCAACCCCCGGATGCGCGTGCGCCAACTGATTGCGGAACCGCTGGAATTTCACGGGATGGCGCGTGGTGCAGATGCAGTGAACGCGGGAGTCGACCGGCTTATGAACATCGTGGGGCTTTCGCCGTCGCACCGGGACAAGTTCCCGCATCAGTTCAGCGGCGGACAGCGCCAGCGCATCGGCATTGCCCGTGCGCTGGCCGTGCGCCCGAAGTTCGTGGTGTGCGACGAGCCGATTTCGGCGTTGGATGTCTCGATCCAGGCGCAAGTTCTGAACCTGCTGTCAGAGCTTCAGCGCGATTTCGGCCTGACCTACCTGTTCATCTCGCATGATCTGAGTGTGGTGCGCTATGTCAGCGACCGCGTGGCGGTGATGTATCTGGGCCGGATCGTGGAACTGGCGGACACGGCGACCTTGTTCGAGACCCCGCGCCATCCCTATACCGCAGCCTTGTTGTCGGCGATCCCGGTGCCTGATCCCTCCATCCAGCGGAAAGGTCGGGTGATCCTGACCGGCGACGTGCCCAGCCCGTCGAACCCGCCCCCCGGCTGCCCGTTTCACCCGCGCTGTGTCTATGCGCAGGATGTCTGTCGCAGGGATGTGCCGGCGTTGCGTCCGGTGGAGCAGCGTTCGGGGCAGGTGGTCGAGGTGGCTTGCCACCTGACCGAGAGTCTGGATTTGCAGGGCATTGTCCCGAAGGCGGCGAAAGCCCCGGACGCGGCAGGATTGGCCCCATGACCCGCTCTGCGTCTTGCAGCCCGAAAGAGGTTTCACCATGACCGGCTCTGCATCCGTGTCCCGCGTGGCGGCCCTGCGAACGCGGATCGGACCGCTGAATGGGCGCATCCTGTTCGGGGGCACGCTCGTGTTGATTGTCGTGCTGATCGCGGTGGCGGCACCGCTTCTGGCGACGCATGATCCGCTGCGGGTCCGGATGACGGCGCGGCTGATGCCCCCCGGTGCGGAACACTGGCTGGGCACCGACAACAACGGGCGCGATATCTATAGCAGGATCGTCTATGGCGCGCGGGTGTCGGTTGTTGTCGGCACCGCGGTGGTGATCCTGTCCACGGTGATCGGCGCCTTTGTCGGGCTGGTGTCCGGCTATTTCCGGCGCATGGACGGTCCGCTGATGCGGGTGATGGACGCGCTGATGACGTTTCCCTCGATCCTGCTGGCCATCGCCATCGTGGCAGCCCTTGGGGCCAGCACGCAGAACGTGGTGATCGCGCTGACCGTCAGTTTCATCCCCCATACCGCCCGCGTCGTCCGCGGCAAGGTGCTGAGCGTGCGCGAGGAAACCTTTGTGGAATCCGCCCGTGCAATTGGCCTAGGGGATGCGCTGATCATCTGGCGCTATATCCTGCCCAATGTCATGGCGCCGCTGATGGTGCAGGCGACCTTCATTCTGGCTCTGGCCATCATCGCCGAGGCGGGCCTCAGCTATGTCGGCGCCGGGACGCCGCCGCCGCAGCCAAGCTGGGGCAACATCCTCGCCGACGGTCGGTCCTATCTGCACAACGGCTGGTGGATGACAACCTTTCCGGGGCTTTTCATCATGATATCGGTGTTGGGGCTGAACATCCTGGGCGACGGTCTGCGCGACAAGCTTGATCCCCGGATGGAGGCCGGGCGATGACCGAGGCCAGGCCTAGGGACCAACAGGCGCCCTGCGTGCTGGAAGTCAGGAACCTGCAAACCCAGTTCATGACGGCCGCAGAGCCGCTCAAGGCCGTCGATGACGTCAGCTTTTCGATCGCCGCGGGGGAAACCGTGGCGCTGGTGGGCGAATCCGGTTGCGGCAAAAGCGTAACGGCGCTGTCCCTGCTGCGCCTGATATCTGAACCGGGCAGGATCGTCGGCGGCCAGATCATGCTGGAAGGCGAGGACCTGCTGGGCAAGAACCAGACCGAGATCGAGGATATCCGCGGCAACCGGGCTGCGATGATCTTTCAGGAGCCGTTGACCGCGCTCAACCCGATCCTGACCGTTGAAAACCAGTTGGCCGAGGTCATCCGCCGCCACCAGCCCCGGCGCCGCCTCGAGGCCCGCGCCAGCGTACTGGAGATGCTGCAAAAGGTCGGCATCCCCGACCCGGAAGTGAGGATGCGGGCCTATCCGCACCAGCTCAGCGGCGGGATGCGGCAGCGAGTGATGATCGCCATGGCGCTTTTGTCCAACCCCCGCTTGCTGATTGCGGATGAACCGACCACCGCTCTCGACGTGACGATCCAAGCCCAGATCCTTGAACTGATGCGGGATCTCTGCACGCAGATGGGCACGGCCCTTTTGCTGATCACGCATGATCTGGGCGTCGTTGCGGAAATGGCCGACCGTGTTGTCGTCATGTATGCTGGCCGCGTGGTCGAACAGGCACCGGTCCGCAGCTTGTTCGCAAAGCCCGCCCATCCCTACACGCTCGGTCTGATGCGTTCGACGCCGAACCTTTCAACGCAGCGGGGCCAGCTTGTCGCTATCCCGGGATTGGTGCCGACGCTGGCCGATCTGGGCAATGTGCAGGGCTGCAAGTTCGCGGCGCGCTGTTCGATGGCGAAAGACAGGTGCCGGATCGAGGACCCGCCCCTGCGGATCCTCGGCCCCGACCGGGCGTCGCGCTGCTGGTACGCCGATGACGTGATGCGCACCGCGGTTATGGCGTGAACAGGGCAAATATGAAAACAAGTTCCGAAAAGGCTTGAAAAAAGGGCCAAAAACCACGAAAAGATGAAGCTCAATTACAATGCTGCGCATGCGGGGAAAACAGGGAGAAGACAATGAAAAGTACCTTTGGAAAAGTTGGGATTGGCGCGCTCTTGGGGGCCGTGGCCCTTTCTGGGGCAGCCAATGCAGCGTGTGACGGGACATACGGTGGCGCGCTGACCATCGCGGGCCCGCTGCCCCTAATCACGCTCGACCACATGACGATCACCAACGAGCCGACCCCACCGCGCACCGCCGTCTACGAGCAGCTTGTCGCGCTGGATTCAACCCTGGTGCCGCAACCCGCCCTCGCGACCTCGTGGGAAACCAGTGAAGATGGGCTGACTTGGACCTTCATCTTGCGCGAAGGCGTGCGCTTCCACAACGGCAAGGCCATGGTGGCCGAGGATGTCGTCGCCTCGTGGGAACGCTACAAGGAGGTTGGCGCGCGCCGCTTCGAACTGGCCCTGGTGGACCGGGTCGAGGCGATCGACGACGGCACCGTCGCCGTGCACCTGACCAGCCCGTATGGAGCGCTGCTGGAATCCATCTCCGCGATGTCCGGGGGTTGGTCGATCATGCCCGCCGAGATCGCGCGGGAACTGGGCACGACGCGCGCCGATCTGGCCGAGCAGGTCGTGGGTACTGGACCCTACATGGTCCACGAGATCGTTCCCGAGGTGCGCACCACCCTGCGCCGGTTCGATGGTTACACGATGATGGACGGCGAGCCCAGCTTCTACGCCGGTCCGCGCTGCGCCTACTTCGACGAAGTGACCTACGTCCACATCGCCGACCCGTCAACGAGGGTTTCGGCCTTGCTGGCGGGCGAGGTGGATCTTGCCATCCAAGTGCCCGGAGACGAGGCCGCGCGCCTGATCGCGGCCCCCAACACCCAGGTCATTCCCACCCAACCCGGCAACCGGGTCTACTACAAGTTCAACGTGGCGCAGGGGCCCTTTGCCGACTATCCGCTACTGCGCGACGCGGTGCGGGCGGGACTTGATACCGAAGAGCTGATGGCTGGCTTTGGCCCGTCCGACTACTGGCGTGTGAACAACACCCCGCGCTTCCAGGATCCGCAATGGCCATGGGTGGACCAGTCGCACCACTACCCCAAGGACATGGACTTGGCAAAAAGACTGGTGGCCGAGTCTGGCTACAACAATGAGGAGATCCGTTTCCTTGTTGTTCCCGGGGGCGCCACCGGATGGGAAAAGGCCCCGGCGATGGACCAGTATCTGCGCGATCTGGGCCTTAACGTGCGGATGGAGAACCTTGACGGGGCAACCTTCGGCACCCTGCGCCGCGACCTGAGCGTATGGGAGATCAAGGGCGCAGGCGGCGGGTCGCTTGTCGGTCTGCGTTATCTTGACTCGAGCGGTGTGGACCGCAACGGCAACCCTTGGCCGAATCTGCCCGAAGGCTGGAACGAGGTTCTCGACCGCGCTATCAACGAAACAACGGAAGCAGGCCGCGCGGCCGCGGCGGCCGAGTTCTACGAACTGCAGGCCAAGTTCAACAACGAGATGTGGACAGGGGACGTGTTCGTGATCATGGGGGCCAACACGAACCTCCAGAACATCGCCTCCGACGACAGCAATGGATCGTTCTGGAACGTCTGGCGCGCACAATAAGCGCACTGCGCTGCAGATGCCCGCTGGACGCTTGTCCGGCGGGCACATCCACTGCCCGACAGGACACCCCCACCCATGACCGCCTTCATCCTGCGCCGCCTTCTGGGGACCCTTCCGATCATCCTGATCGTGGGCATCATCACGTTCTTTCTGGTTCAGCTATCGCCCGGCGATCCGGCCATGTTCTACGTGTCGGCCGATGCCCCGGTCGAGGAAATCGAGCGTGTGCGGGCAAGGCTGGGCCTCGATCAATCCATCATGTCGCGCTTCGGGTACTGGATCAGTGAGGTGCTTCAGGGCAATCTCGGCATTTCATTCCACCAGAACCGCCCCGTCCTGACGGGGTTCCTTGACGCCCTGCCGGTGACATTGTGGCTGGCCTTCTATTCGCTCATCATCGCCCTTGCCGTCGGCATTCCGGTGGGCCTTCTGTCGGCGCTGCGGCCCAATGGCCTGATCGACCGGTTCAGCACGATCTTCGTGTTCATCGGGGTCTCGATGCCGAACTTCTGGCTGGGTATGCTGCTAGTGCTGCTGTTTGCGGTCACGCTGGGTCTGCTGCCGGCTCAGGGATATGACGGCACAAACCTCTGGACCGGGTTCCGAAGCCTGCTTCTGCCCGCGATCACGCTTGGGTATTCGCAGGCGGCATTGATCGCGCGGATGACGCGGTCAAGCATGCTGGAGGTGATGCGCCAGGACTATGTCCAGACCGCCCGCGCCAAGGGGCTGCGCACCCGCGTCGTGCTTGGCAAACATGCCTTCGGCAACGCGCTGAACCCCATCATCACCGTTGTCGGCCTTGCCATCGGGTCGCTTGTTGCGGGCTCGGCGGTGGTCGAGGTGGTGTTCAATCTGCCCGGCATCGGCCGGCTGGTCGTGGATTCGGTGATGCGCCGCGACTATCCGATGATCCAGGGCATCCTGCTGCTTACCGCCGGCATGATCATACTGGTCAACCTGCTGACCGATCTGCTCTATGCCATTCTCGACCCGCGCATCCGCTACGATTGATAGGGGGATTCTACTGACGCCATGAAGCTCGGCGATTGGTTGAATCCCCGGGATCCCGGATGAATAGACTTGCGATCAGGCTTCTAGCCTCCGCTTCAGCCATCTCCTGATGGCGTAACCTCTTTACAGCAATCTGCGTGAACGTCGTGCAGCAGCGATCGGGAATAATGAGGGTTGCCCGTCGGTGGCGTAGCGGT